>JANOPX010000173.1:0-15190 GCA_031422115.1 Chamaesiphon sp. VAR_4_metabat_408
GAAACCCAACAGCCCTAGAGTGTTGGGTTTCGAGGCTCAACCCAACCTACAGATATACATATTATTAAATGCTCATTCCTTAGCTCAATTTAACAGCAGCTCTTAATACAACCGCTAATAATCCTGGATAAAGCCTGTCGAGATCGGTAGTTCGTAGGGTATTAATATGTTGAGTTCCTTCCTTTCTTGTTAGCACCAAACCTGATTCTCGCAAAATCTTGAAATGATGAGACATTGTAGATTTGGCAACAGCACAATCCAAATCCGAACAAGTTAATTCGCCTATGTCAGCTAGTCGCTGCACGATCTGTAACCTCACTGGATCTCCAAGTGCATAAAGTACGCCGACGAGAGATATATCTTCGCATTGGGGGTGATAAAAGGGACGCATGGTTGAGAAATCAGTGAGCACTACTTGCATTATGCCGTGTGAGTTGATATAGTTTAATAGTTCGAGATTATCGAACTATCGAAATTGCTACGGCTGACTAATCCCGCTCTTCATTATTACCTAGTTATCCCATGACATTCACCCATTTGTTCGCGCCGCTCAAAATCGGGGCATTGACTGCACCCAATCGTATTCTGATGGCACCCCTGACTCGCTGTCGGGCAGATAAAGACCACGTACCTACTCCGCTAATGGCAGAACACTATAGCCAACGAGCTACCGCTGGCTTAATTATTGCAGAAGCTACCGCTGTAATGGAAGGTTGTTCGGCTTTTTGGACAGAACCGGGGATTTATAATGCGGCTCAAGTAGCGGGATGGAAAGTAGTCACCGATGCGGTACATGCCAAAGGTGGTCAAATTGTATTACAAATCTGGCATGGTGGGCGAGCTTGCCATCCGTTGATGAATGGTGGGGCTATTCCCGTCGCTCCTAGTGCCATTCCGATTACGAATGACGAAATACATACACCCAATGGCAAAGTGCCTTATGCGACTCCCCGCGCTCTAACTGATGCCGAAATTCCTGGGATTATTGCTGGATTTAAAGCGGCGGCGGTAAATGCGAAAGCGGCTGGATTTGATGGTGTGGAAGTCCACGGAGCTAATGGTTATTTACTGGATGAATTTCTGCGGGATGGTGCTAATCAGCGGAGTGGGGCATATGGTGGAACTGTCGAAAATCGCGCTCGGTTGTTGTTGGAAGTACTAGATGCGACGATCGAAGTGTGGGGCAGCGATCGTGTGGGACTGAGAATTTCACCTCTTAATAGCTACAATAGTATGATGGATAGCGACCCTGTGGCTACTTACAGTTGGCTAGCTCAGAAGCTCAATGACTACCATCTCGCCTATCTCCATGTGATGAGAGCTGATTTTCTGGGAGAACAAAATAGTGATGTGATGACACCGATTCGATCGATCTATCAGGGCACGATCGTCGGAAATATGGGCTATAGTTCTGAAGAAGCAGAAGATGCGATCGCCAGTGGTAAACTCGATGCAGTTGCTTTTGGTACCACTTTCCTCGCCAATCCAGATCTACCCGCTCGATTTGCCCAAAATGCACCTCTCAATGTGCCAGATTCTTCCAAGTTCTACTCTTCAGGAGCAGAAGGTTATACAGATTATGCTTATTTGTAGCGGATACTAAGAAAGCTTAAAAATTGGATCTTGCTTTAAATGTCGATCTCACGGGACTGTAGGGGGTGGGTTTATGCTAACTAATATCGATAAATTCAAATAATCTCAAACAAAACCCACCTTCATCACCAGGATATATCGATCGCTCTTCATTTCGATAAAAATTCGGGGGAGAAAAAATGTGATATATGCTGGTGGAGATGGGGCGGGTTTTGTGGATGTCGAGTGGTAAAATTAATATTGGTTAGCATCAATAACACCATCTAGAGTTGGTTTAATATTTCAGATAAATAAATGTCGATCGCATGGGACTGTAGATGGTTTTGTTTATGCTAGCTAATATCGATAAAATCTAAAAAGATCGAACAAAACCCACCCTCATCACCAGGATATATCGATCGCCCTTCATTCGATAAAAATTCGGGGGAGAAAAAATGCGATATGGCTGGCGGGGTTGGGTGGGTTTTGTTCGATATTTATCTGTAAAATCGATATTCTTTAGCATAAACCCGCCCCTACAGTCCCTGACATGCGATATATGTTATTGAAAATGGGGCGGTTTTTGTTAACATCGATCGATACTCATGTACTGTCGATCGACTTGCGTTACGATAAGATGTCTGAAACCCTAGCTGCATCCCTATGGCAAGATTGCCGACACTGACATACGATCGCGGTACATTACTACTCCATCCACCACCAAAAGGTAGGGGTTGGATGGATTATGCCACATGGGACGATCGAGTGGAGAAATTTCGGATTCCGGGTATCAATTATCGGGAGCTAGTCGAAGCTCTTCAAAAAGAAGAAACCAATTTTCTCGACAAAGCTAAAGCCTTTATCAATCTAGAATTAGACTCCCAACTCAGTGTCGAGCCATATCCCCATCAAGCCGAAGCATTGATGGCTTGGAAACTGGCAGGAAGGCGCGGTGTTGTGGTATTACCTACTGGTGCAGGTAAAACACTAGTTGCCCAGCTTGCGATAGCTTCTACCCCCCGCAGCACGTTGATTTTGGTACCGACGATCGATCTGATGCACCAGTGGTACGCGCAATTATTAATATCCTTTCCAGGTACGGAAATCGGGTTGCTTGGTGGGGGTTCTCGCGATCGATCGCAAATCCTGATTTCGACTTATGATAGTGCGGCAATTCATATCGAATCTTTGGGGGATTTATATGGGTTATTGATCTGTGATGAATGCCATCATTTGCCGACGGACTTCTTTCGGGTAATTGCGGAATATTCGATCGCGCCTTATCGATTGGGTTTGAGTGCTACCCCAGAGCGGAGTGATGGCAAACATGAGGATTTAAAAACCTTACTTGGTGAAGAAGTCTATCGACAAACTGCGGCAGATTTGGCGGGAACTGCTTTAGCTCCCTATCGAGTCGAGCAGATTAAAGTCAAATTGAGTGATGAAGAATATAATCGCTATCATGAGTTGATTCAAGAGCGCGATCGATTTTTACGCAGTCAGAAAATCTCCTTTGGGGGTTTGGATGGATGGCAAAAATTCGTTCGGGCGAGTTGTCGATCGACCGAAGGTAGACGAGCCATGTTAGCGCATCGAGAAGCCAAAGAAATCGCGATCGCGACCAATGGTAAGCTGCGAATACTGGCTGAAATACTCGATCGACATTATCCCGAATCCACCCTGATATTTACCAGCGATAATGCCACAGTTTATCGTGTCGCCCAAACTCTATTAATTCCCGCCATTACCCATCATACCCCAGTCAAAGAACGTCACGAAATATTGACCCACTTTCGCGAAGGCACATATAAAACTCTCGTGGCATCTCAAGTATTAAACGAAGGTGTAGATGTACCCGCCGCAAGTATTGCCGTCATTTTATCCGGTACTGCTTCACCACGAGAATATATTCAAAGATTGGGGCGAATCTTGCGAAAGGGAAAAATAAATAAACAAGCCATCTTATATGAAGTAATTAGTGAAGGTACTTTAGAAGAACGAACTTCAGCCAGAAGAAGAGGTGAATCGCCAGATGAAGGTAATATTAAACCACCACCAAATAAAGTAATTCAATTGCCACTAAGGTATAACGAACCAGTAGAAAGACCCCTCAAAGTCGCAGAAGTAGATCCCGATCCTCAGCCGCCAAATCATGACGGTGACTTGAGATATTGATCTCAAATTTATCTAGATATTGTGATTTATACTATTCTGAAGCTCTTAGCGCATTATTTGTCAGACTTGACCCAATATAAATATTAAGCCCATATCCAGGGACTATAGGGGCGCGTCTGGTCGGGTTCCCCGCCCAGTTGTCTCGTGCCCGCCCCGCACCATCATAGACATCACAACAAATCACTCAATTAATGGGGTATTAGCACGATTGAATCGATCGTAATTTTCGATGATAATATGGTGTGGGCAGAAGACCATGCCCTTACGGGTTAGGGGGATGCCGGGATGGTGCGGGGCGGGCACGAGACCGCGCCCCTACAGGTTAATTGTTAATATTTTAAATCTTTGAATCGGTCTATTTAACTAAATATAAATTCATGAAAATCCGAAACTTACTCATCGCGCTTAGTATCAGTACATTCACGATCGCAAATATTCCCCAGAATCCAATTATCGCCCAACCAAATCAAACAGAAGAAACCGAAACTCTCACCATCACCACCGCCCAACAAATCGCCGCAAAAATCACCGTCCGCATTGAAGTCGGACAAAGTGGTGGTTCGGGAGTAATCATCGGCAAGAAAGGCAATACCTATCTAGTATTAACAAATGCTCATGTCGTTAGAGAGCAAGCTGCGCCGAATATCAAAACACCCGACGGACAAAAATATAGAGCTACAAGAGTCAAAAATACCCAAGTCGGTAACTTCGATGTGGCACTACTCGAATTTACTAGTTCTCGTAATTATCAATTGGCACAATTCAATAACTTTGCTAGTAGTGGACAAGCCGCCCTAAATGAAGGTAGAGAAGTATTTGCCGCTGGATTTCCCTATGACTCCAATGCCCTCAGAGTAGTCACAGCAGAAGTAACCCAACTACCCCAAGAACCATTCGTCAATGGTACCCAGATTGGGTATGTCACAAAAGGTGATATCAAGCAGGGAATGAGCGGCGGGCCGATTTTGGATAGTTTTGGTAACTTGGTGGGTATCAATAGCACCTTAGCACGTCCAGTAATTAACTCATATACCTACGCCGATGGTACCAAAGCACCCCCAGATAAAATCGCCGAATACCGACAGGCGAATTGGAGCGTCCCGATTTATAATCTGCTGACTAGCCTTAATCCCGATATTTTGTCTAGCTACAAACAGTTGCCCAAACTGCAACGAGCGGTCACACCTACAGGCTATATGGCGCAACTAGACCGCCAATCGCGGCTGGTCACAGTAAGAATCGAAAATGCCGATGGGAATGGTTCTGGGGTCATTGTGGCTAGGGATGGCAATAGTTATTATGTGCTGACTGCCGACCATGTGGTCAAAAATACTAATGAATTGAAGCTAACTACCCACGAGCAACGGACATATAAAATTAGTCCCAGCGAGATCGAGAAATCGGCGGGAACGGATTTGGCAATAGTCAAATTTACTAGTACTCAAACATATCGAGTGGCAACCCTCGCAAATTATCGGATTTCAGACAAATCATTAGTATTCTCTGGAGGATGGCCATCACCAAAATTTATCAATAGTCAACAGTGGCAATGGCAACTAAATCCCGGACAGATTAGGGACAAAGAACGCGGAGAATTAGGCACTCAAGACAAGAAGTCTTTTAGTGAGGCATACGACCTTCTGCATAATAGTATTACTTATGGCGGCATGAGTGGCGGGCCAATCTTTGATTCATTAGGACGAGTAATTGGCATTCATGGCAAAGGTGAGGGAAATAAGGCTAGTAGTGATAGCGTATTGGGAAATAGCGTTGGCATCTCAACTCAAACTTTCTTGAGTTTTGCCCAGCAATTGGGTGTAAATCAGCGAAGCTTGAAAGTGGAAACTAATATTCCAGTTGCACTAAATGCTGAAAAATTAAACTCGGTAAATCGGGTAAGAACGAATATTCCTGTTCCAAATAATGCGAGTTCTGCCCAACAATGGGTCGAGTATGGAAATCAACTCTATCGACTGGGTGAATATCCAAAGGCAGTAATAGCTTTCAACCAGGCGATTACTCTACAACCAAAGTCTCTTGATGCTTACTATGGGAAAGGGTTAGCTCTGCTGTATAGTGGGAATGGTTCTGCCCCGCTCGCAGCTTTTAATATAGCGATCGATCTAGTACCTTCAAATAGTCAGTCCAAGTTTTATTATCTCTGGAAATATCGCAGTATTGCGCTCCAGAAATTAGGCGATTCTCCACAGGAGAGGCTACGCCAACGCAAAAGAGCATTAATAGCTACTTCAGAAGCGATTAGACTGGAGCCAGAAGATGTTATTCTTTTGAATGAAAAGGCTAATTTATTATCTGAATTAGGTGACAAAAAAGGTGCGATCGCTATCTACGATCTCATCATTGCCAAAGGAGGAAAAGCTTGGGCTTATTACAATCGGGGTGTTAATAAATCTGAATTGGGCAATAAGAAAGGAGCCATAGCTGACTATGATACAGCAATCCGCATCAATCCTCTATTTGCCGAAGCTTATTACAATCGCGGTAACGATCGATCGGATTTAGGCGATAAAAAAGGTGCGATTGCTGACTATGATACAGCCATCCGCATCAATCCTCAATCTGCTCAATCTTATTACAATCGGGGTGTTGCTAGATCGAATTCTGGTGACAGCAAAGGTGCCATAGCTGACTATGATAAAGCCATCCGCATCAATCCTCAAGATGCCCAACCTTATGTAAATCGGGGTATTGCTAAATCTGATTTAGATGATAAAGAAGGTGCCATAGCTGACTATGATAAAGCCATTTCCCTACAGGAACGCTCCGCGAACAGCATCAATCCTCAACTTGCCATAGCTTATTATAATCGGGGTATTAGTAAATCGGCATTAGGCGATAAAAAAGGTGCCATAACTGACTACGATAAAGCCATTTCCCTACAGGAACGCTCCGCGAACAGTATCAATCCTCAATCTGCCCAAGCCTATGTAAATCGGGGTAGTACTAAATCGGATTTAGACGATAAAAAAGGTGCCATAGCTGACTACGATAAAGCTATTGGCATCAATCCTCAAGATACCGTAGCTTATTATAGTCGGGGGATTACTAGATCGGCATTAGGTGATAAAAAAGGTGCTATGGGTGACTTTGATACAGTCATTCGGCTCGATCCTGAAGATGCCTTATCTTATTACAATCGGGGTCTTGCTAAATTAACATTAGGCGATAAAAAAGGTGCCATAGCTGACTACCAGATTGCGGCTAAAATATTCAAAGCACAGAATAATATAGCTTTGTCCGATCGAGTAATAAATTTAATTCAGCAACTTTCTCAGCAATAAAATATTTAAACCGATGGAGAACTTGTAGGCAAAACGATGTCTGGCTTGGTGCTTTCGATGATGGCGATAAATTCATCTCGCTCTGCTGTGGGTAAGCTAAACTTGTCGAAGGTATCATCCAGATCTTCCATAAATACCACCCATTCCTCAGCAGTAATTTTGAGGTGAGCATGAGAATCGTACATAGATCGACCGCTATACTGTTGAGGGCCACCAGTCGCCCAACAAGACATCTCTGTGACTAGATACTTGAAGCCAGCAGGGGACACATGGTGGTGTGCGGCATCGACGAGGGGATTAGCATTGAGACGGGGATCTACCATAATCCGATCGATAAAGTCATCAACAACTGTGGCGATCGCATATACTCCACCTAGACGTTCGTACAAAGATTTTACGGCAGCTTGTTCTGACATAGTTGGCAAGAATAAATTTTTTTTATTTTACGACATCTTGGGGCGATCTTAAAAAGAGAATTCAAATCGAGACTGAATACAACCGCCGCTTGCCCTAATTTTGAATCCTTGATGCAGCTTGTCCGGCAGCATTCATCAAAATTCTGCAAGTGGTAGAATTCGCAATCTTATCGCATTGATATTCAGCTAAGACGATTTTGCGATCGGTACATAGTCGCAGATTATAGCCATAACCCCGCGATACTCGACCAAACCTGTCTACAAAGGCATATCGATCGACATAATCGAGGATATTCCAATACTGAGGATTGACTACCAAATATACCTGATTCTGAGTGCGATCGGCAATCCAATTTGAGATCAGATTTGGGGGTGACTGTTCGCTCGCCCACCATAAACTAGGCAGAGTCATTTTGATGAGTGAAACTTTATCCGCAGTAACAATATTAGCTGGAATACTTTTTGAATCGGATTTTAATAAACTCAGATCGACTTCACACAGATCTGGCAGAGTAGGATCGGCTTTTGGTTGGGCTAGGGCGGTAAATTCCCAGCCCAGGCTCAAATACAGACTACCAATCCAAGCAATTGAATAGCTGACTAATTTCGTCAAACTATGTCGAGAAGATTTGAGATTTGACACGATCGTTTGTGTGATAATAGAAGTAGATACTGCAATCGACCATTTATTAATTTGCCGATTACCCAATGCTGAGTCAATTATTTGATGGTGCCAATTTATTCGTCCTCCCATTCTGGACGCTGATGGTTTTCTTGCCCAAATGGGATATCACTCGCCGAGTAATTTCTTCACCTCTTCCCTTCATCACCCTCGCGGGACTATATATTTATCTTCTAGTTGTCGCTGTCAATCCCGAATCAGCAGCAGCTCTAGCCAATCCCAAACTCGCAGATATCGCCCGCTTTTTTGCTGATGAAGGAGCCGCCGCTGTTGGCTGGGTACATTTCCTCGTGATGGATTTATTTGTCGGACGATATATTTATTTAGAAGGGCAACGTACGGGAGTATTTACAGTTCATTCGATCGTCTTGTGTTTATTTTTTGGCCCCATAGGTTTATTATCTCATTTGGTGACTGCGGCGATCGCGACCCAACTTGGCAAAAATTCTACCAGCTCAGAAACTGCATAAGGATAGTCTCCAGTAGGGGCAATTGATGAGTTGACCCTACTTGCGATCGCCAAAATAGCTTGATATCATATTTGTATAGTTCCCAATCGATCGACCCAAAATGGCACAGCGACTAAAAAGCTGGGAATCCCCCCGCAACGAAGGGAGAAACGACAAAGGCAAAGGTGGCTCGGCACGTCAACGCCAAATCAAGAAACGCAATCAAATGCTCCGAAACAAACTCAAAGAGCAAAGCAAAGACAACAAAAATGATAACGGCAACGGCCGAGACAAGAAAGGAGAGAATCGTGATTCTCTCCTTTTTTTGTGCCTATACTCAAACGAAATCCCCGACTTCTCCAAGAAGTCGGGGATTTTTTAGCTCATAGTTGGAGTAGATTTAGGACAAGCATGATGCTCCAAACTCCCAACCCCCAACTCCCAACTACTAAGGTTTCGATTGATAGTAGATCTTGCTACCAGTATTCGAGACATAATGACAGCTCTTCTTAGCGTCCCAGAAGGCTGACCACAGCGATCGATCGGACTTGCGATAGTGAGTGCCCAAAACTGGAACTATCGCCTCTGTAGCCTCTTTTAGGTGATAGTGAGGGATTGATAAGAAGATGTGGTGAGCGACATGGGTACCGATATTATGGTGGATATCATTGATAAATCCATAGTCATGATCGATCGTCGAAATAGCACCTTTGAGAAAATACCAATCTTCACCACGGTACCAAGGAATACTATCATCTGTGTGGTGTAGGAATGTGACCAAATCCAACCAGACAACGAATACCAGATAAGGCATCACATAAAATTTGACAGCCCATAACCAACCCCAAGTATAAGCACCCGCAGCAACCAAAGCTACTACCAGAGCACAAGAGATACTGCTGGTAATGACATCCCACTTTTCAGATGGGCGAAAGAGGGGACTTGCTGGATGGAAGTGAGAACCAGCCGGACGTTCGGGAGAACGACGAAATAAGTATAGCGGATAAGCTAGCAGTAGGGTAATATCAAACCGGAGAAATTTCTCCCACCCTTTCATATCATCATATTTGCCTTCAGAGACAGGGTACCAACTTTCATCGTTTTCGATGCTGCCAGTATTTTTGTGATGCGTGCGGTGACTAATCCGCCAGCCGTGGTAAGGTACCAAAATTGGCGCGTGGGAAAGGTGTCCGACGAGGCTGTTGAGCCATTTGTATTTGGAGAATGAACCATGTCCACAGTCATGTCCGACAACGAAAAATGCCCAGAACATCGTACCCTGCATCAACCAAAAGATTGGATAGAAGTACCAAGAATCTAGCTTATAAGCGAGCGCATACAATCCAATGACAATGGCAATGTCACGAGCGAAATAGGATAAGGATTTCCAGGCGTTCGACTCAAAGCAATGTTTGGGTATCGCTTCACGGACATCTTGGAGCGTAAAGGGGAGAGTCTCCCTGTCAAGCATAGAACCATTGCGGTCATCGAGATCGACTAGATTAGATTGCACGTATTTTTAAAATTTACTTGAAATAATATACCAACCGCATTCTTACACTGTGGCAGGATTTTGGCAAGGATTTGGGATAGGGGATAGGGGGGGACTGGGAGACTGGGGGACTGGGAGACGGGGGGATTAATTATTCCTGAACTCCAAACTCCAAACTCCAAACTCCAAACTCCAAACTCCAAACTCCAAACTCCAAACTCCAAACTCCCCTATCCCATGCGGCGAATTTCGGAGTAGAAGGTGGCAATATTGTCGCCATTCGGTCTGGTGACGATGGTGGTGCGGACTCTGACATTGGGACTCTCGAACCAAATTCGTTCTTCGGAGTGGGTGCCGTTATGGTCGATCGTCAGGGTGAGCGCATCATCATCACCAAGAGTATACTGAGCGATGACGGGAGAGCTGCTCGCGAGATTAGTCGCTTGAAATAGCCTACCAGTGTTGCCGACAGGTTTGTCAGGAATAGTCACCACAACACTCGAACCCTGCTGATTTGCTGGACTCTGTTGTTGGGTATCCCAATGAGTTGTACCTTTCCATGTATACTTAGCACCACCCCAAGTTAAGCTAGGATCGACACCAGCTTGTTGGCACAATTGGCGCATTTGGGGGTCATCGTTGGGTAAAATTTCGATCGATAGATCTGACTTACCCTGTTCTGATTGTTTTAAAGTTAGATGGTGGCTAGTCTTTTGGGAAAACCAGTTGCCAGCACTCAACTCAAAAAATTCTTGGACATCCATAATGGATCTTTAATCTATTTTGAAACCATTAAACAGTTTGACATACCTCCTCTTCCTAAAGCAGAGAGGATTCCTTGACGCTTCACCGAAATGTGCTACCGAAATAGTCTTACCTTCTCTCCACATCCGTTTAAAGTCTCCCAATGCCCTATGGCGACTGTTACTAGTCTACTAGAAAGCTGTCCTAGAAGTGCAATAGCCCGGTAAGAAGGACGGGTTTTTTACTCAAATTCAAAGGTAACGTCACTCGTCTCTAGCCTTCTAGTCGTTGGAGACAAATAGTTGCAGCAGCAGAAACATGGGGATGACTGTCTTTGGTGAGATACTTGAGAGCAGCAATACTTTTGGGAGTGGGTAGTTGTCCCAATGCTTCTGCCAAGCGTTGGCGTACTAGCCAGTCTTCGGCTTCTACAAAGGTCAGTAATCGATCGATCGCACCTACAGCCTTAATTTCCCCTAATGCGGCAATTGCCGCTTGCTGGAGGACGACTTCGGGGGAATCTAGAGCCTTAATCAAAACATCAGTAGCACGAGGATCTTTGAGATTGCCCAAGGAGACAGCCGCACTAAAACGCACTAGCCAATCGGTATCTTCATAAAATGCTCTAACCAAACCTTCAAAAGCACGAACATCCTCCAGGTAGCCGAGCGCGCCTGCTGCATCAGCACGAATCCCATAATCGGGGTCATTCGCAAGAATGTCGATCAAAATCGAGTAAGATTTTGGTGTGACTTTGACACCTAAAGCAAATATTGCCATCGATCGCAATTGGAGACTCTCATCATTGAGCACTTTCTCTATCAGTGGTAGAGCAACATCAGCAGGAAAATCTCGAAGCGCAGCTAATGCTACCATGCGATCGCGTAAATTGGCACTATCCAACTGTTGACTCAGTTCGGCTACTGACATTGTGTTTCCTGGTTGAGGCGTTTCTTCTAGAAAATTGCTCATATACTTTTAATTGTGCTTTCCATTTACACATCTTAACAAAGATTAACAGAGGTCAGGGATGGGGGTGGGAGGGTAGTAGGGTAGTAGGGTAGTAGGGTAGTGGGTGGGATTTTGGATTTTGGATTTAAAGATTGAGGAAATCATACATTTCCCTCCCCCTCCCCCCTCTCTCCCACCCTCCCACCCTCCTACCCTCCCACCCTCCCACCCCCCACCCCTTACCCCGATTTCCAATAACTGATAAAGTCATGCTCAGTTCCCTCGATTCAACTCACCTCTGTCAGATGACGGCTGCCCAAATTCAGGAGATTTTGGTACTAAATGGTGTATTAATTCAACAATATCAATCACAATCCCATCGATGGCTAACACTCGCTCAACTACCAGATACAGGTCAATCAATCTTGAATCTAGAACCAGATAAGGTGCTGGACATCGATCTACGACTACATCGTCAAGAGATTGTCGAATTCACGGCGATGATGACAGTAATGAATCTGAATATTTGCGATCGATATGTATTTATTCCTCTGCTAAATCGGAGTGAATTGTGGGGGAGAATTTGTTTAGTTGGTAATCCGAGTAGTGTGTGGACAGCTCAAGATATATCCTGGGTACAAGCCTTGGGACAACAGTTGTTGACAGCGATGAATATGATGATGGGTATGACACCAGCTTCTGTTGTTTATCCCAGTGCTTCATCACCATTATCTGACTTGGCAGAATTGATCGAACAGATTGGCGAACTAGAGTCTTTATGCCAGCGTAAAAATGACTTTATTAATAATATATCTCACGATCTACGCGCACCATTGATGAATATTAAAATGGCTGTGAGGATGCTAAAAATTAGTTTGGCTACAGACCCAAATATTTCTCATTTATTATTGGGACATCAAGCTGAAAAATATTTGAGAGTACTAGATCTGGAATGCGATCGAGAGGTAGAACTAATTAATGATATTCTAGATCTACAACGATTGGAACTGGCGATCGATCGAGTCAATATCGAGCCGATAGAGCTATCTAGCTGGTTGTCGCGGACGATCGAACCTTTTGTGCGACGTACTGATACCAGGAGTCAAAAATTAACTGTTTCTTTACCAGAACAGCTACCTATTATTAGCACAGATCGATTTTACCTGACCAAAATTATTACCGAACTGCTCAACAATGCTTGTAAATATACCCATACTAATGGAAGCATTATCATTTCAGTCGATCCAGCTTTAGATTCTAGCTGGCTAAAGATTGTTATCAAAAATCAAGCAGAAATAGAACAAAAATATCTACCACATATCTTCGATCAATTTTATCGAGTTCCGGGAGCAGATAGATCTCAACAAAGCGGAAGTGGATTGGGATTATCTTTAGTTCAAAAGTTGGTCATCCAGTTGAATGGAGAGATTGATGTCACCAGTAATAATGGTTGGATGGAGTTTGCGGTTAAGTTACCGATGGGAACCGAATAGATTTTGGATTTTGGATTGACGGAAAAGCGGGGCAAAAGCCCCTATATTCATAGGTCGAGAGGAGATTGAGTATCGTGAAAAGAAGCGGCTCATAACCTGTTTCTATGTCAATCCAAAATCTCTAGAACTCAAACCCAACCCCAATTGTAATGCCACTATTGTTGCCAAAATTGGTATTAAAGTCAGCTAATAGGGCGATATTGTCGAATAGAGAAACATCCACACCAAGATTACCTAGAAGACTAAATTTATCACCATTGACAGTACCGCCACCAGAACTAAACTCTATTCCGCCACCAGCATGAAATGTGACGAGAGGATTAGGTTCAAATGGTTCGGGATCTCCAAGGGCAAAATCATATGTGACTGGAACTCGCAAAATGGTTCCTCTTGAGCCAAATGTTGCTGATGGACGAATCGAAAACTTATCACCGAGGGGAAATTTGCTGACGACACCAAATGAACTTGCACCATTCCCAAAACTCAACGCAGGGCCAAAATAATTGGCGGGAAGTCGGCTAGGATATCCTTGACCCTTATCTGGGATACTCTTTTGTCGTTTTGGGTTTCCCTCACTTGGAGTGTTACCGCCAGGTAGTTCTTGGGCGATGAGTTTGGGGAGTGCTGGTGTAGACTTGAGATCTGGACTAGTTAATGGTGCTCCTGCTTTCCAATTTGAGATTGGGGTGCGGCTATTAGTTTTGACTGTACCCAATTTTAGATCGATTGGTGTTGGGGTATTTAGTTGTGGAGCTACTACAGCTACGGGTGGGAACATAGTGGTTATTAGTTATTAATGGTTGAAATTAGTTAATTTATTTATTTATTACAGGTCAGTATCGGCTGAAACGATCGTATCTATAAGGATCTAGAGTCATAACCAATTATATAGTTCCCTTAGCTCCCACGACCTCCATCAGATGTCGCGATTTCTAGGGTGGCGATTTCAGCCATTGCTGCGACGAATCGAGCCGAGATAAATGGGAGGATCTGCCGATTTTGGCTATTATCCATCCCTTCTGTAAAGACAGTGAGTAAATATGGTTGATAACCTGCAAGTTCGATATAAGCAGCGTCATGTCGCACCTGGGATGTCCAACCTGCTTTCGACCAGATTTGACTCTCTGGGGGTAAACCTGCGCCCAAGAAGCCATTTACCTGGTTTTCCTCGCCTGGATTGGGCACTACTTCGGCTAGGGCAAAATCGCGATGGAGTAGTTCCATCATTTGCCCGGATCGATCTCCAGTCACCGCAGCTCCACCAACGATACTATGGAATAGCCTAGCGATCGCATCGGTGGTCAACATATTCCGATTTTCGCGCATTTCGCCGACAAAGGCGCGTTCTCGTCCATATGGCCCTTCATTCCAAGGTTTTTGGTTGACGTTAATCGGCTCTAGTTCTTGCCAGCCAAGGGATTGATAATAACGGTTGACAAGATTTCGCTGTGCTTTCCAGGTGATAAATGGCCCAGGGGGTAATTCTCCACCGCTAGTAGTTCCGGTAAGGGTATCGATGACTAGGCTAGTGGCATCATTACTGGAGTCTACCACCATATCGCGGATCGCTCGATCGAGTTCCCTAGAACCCGTCGCCATTCCCTGTTCTAGCCACTCGTGCATGGCGACTAGATAAAATAATTTGACGATACTGGCTGGATAAATCCGCTCTCCACCCCGATAGTTGTAGCCGCGTACGGAGTATTTCCACAGTTCATCTGCTGTAATTGCACCGCCTGTATTGACGGGAATCGGTCGATCGTACACAATCCAGGTTAGGGCAATTTGTTCGCGATCTAAAGTGGGAAATTCTCTCCAGGTATCATTGAGGACATCTTCTGCTAAGTGTTTTAATTTATCTTCAGGATTGTAGAAGGGCATGAGGGGAGAGGGGGACGGGGGGACGGGGGGACG
>JANOPX010000174.1:0-14680 GCA_031422115.1 Chamaesiphon sp. VAR_4_metabat_408
GGATTTTTAGCATAAACCCGCCCCTACGGTTGGTTGAAAAAATGCGTCATTGATTCGTCAATAGATCTGTAGGGGTAGGTTTATGCTAGTAATTGTCGATGCTATGTTCGATTTTAAACAAAACCTACCCTCCTCCACTAGAATCTAAAAAGATCTCAAATGGGTTCTATAAAGACTAGTAACCGCGTAGATCCAGGGTACCCACAAGGGGCACCCCTACACAATTAACCTGTAGGGTTGCCCCTTGTGGGTACCCTGGATTTACGCCAAGCAATAGCATATTTAAACTAATCCAAGATGTGAGTACGATCGAATGTCCTGTTAGGAAGAGATTTATTCACCGAAACAATGACACTTTTTTCTTAGCCAATTATCTGAAATCGATCGATCGTTGGTATCCATACATTATCGCGATTATATTGAGGGATACGGCATTGACAGCGATCGCACATTCCAATTAATAGTAGATTATCTTCAAGGGTGAGAATTTGCTCCAATTTCCATCTAAGTTTCTCGCGATCTGTTTGAGACAAGCGACAGCGAAAAATTGATAGCTGCATGGATTCGCCAGATGATTTCAAGAGTTTGTGAGCTTTGCGCCACCGTTTGGGACAGCGGATATCATAACAGATCAAATACCAGTGTTTCATTGATAATTACCTCAAAATTAGTTTGCCAAACAATCCAGCTTCACCCGACCATTCTTTTTCCAATAGTCGGACTTCCAACTCTAGTAGGCGGCTATAACTGAGGGAATAGCCGATCGCGGGATGTTTCCATGTTTCTGATTTACGCTGTTCGTAGAGATTGATAAATTTCTTTCTACCACTATTACTTAGCCAAACTTGATTTACTTCCGGTGTTTTAGCATTGGTCTTGGTGACTCTGACTCCGCGAATTTCAAAGTCTGCCTCGATATCCCACTGCTGACGATTGATGGAGTTGATAATGGGTAAATCTACCAGGGGAACGCGGAAAATTTCCATTAAATCTAAAGCTAGGGGTGATGCTTGGGTGCGAGGTTGGTGATAAAATCCCAAGGCTGGCTCTAAACCAACTGTCAAGATTGCATTCATCACATCTTTGAGCAAGAGAGCATAACCAAATCCTAATAAAGCATTAAACCTGTCTTTGGGCGGGCGACGATTGCGATGGTTGAATCGCAATTCTGGGGGAATATTTTCTAGTTGCAGGCATGGGATCGAATTAAAGTAAGTTTTGGCGATGTTACCCTCAAAGCCTAATAGTGATTCGATCGATGCTACTCTGTCGATGCGATCGATTAATACTTTTATATCTTTTACAGCAGTAGTTAACTCCTCCTTGTGCTGAGATTTACCGCGTTTGGCTCGCATCAATAATTGTCTTTGACTCTGTGCTCGACAAGTGACAAGTTTTTTGGCTAAATCTAGGCAAGATTCAGGATTTGATAGAGCTTGATATTGCCTAATTCGCCGCTGAATGCTGCCGTTGCGCGGATCGAAACTACCGAGATATCTACCGCCACCAGAAACAAAATGTACGCCGATTTCCTGTTGGGTACAAAAATGCAAAGCTTGGGTAGAAATTTGGGAAAAGCTATGCAATACTAGTTGTCCGACTTGTTGGGCGGGAACGGTAATAACTGGATCTTTTTTGGGGGTGATTTTAATCTGTTCGCCAGTTTTTCCCACCCGCGTACCAGGTTCGAGAATGTGTAAAATCTGGCGGGTATCATCTTCGGGAAATAGGCGGATGGGTTGCCAAGATTTGTCATGGGCGAGTCGGGCTTCTTCGGGTAGACAGACGGGGGCGAGGGAGCAAGCGGCGCACAATCGCTCGTTATCGGTGACTGGGGGGCGGTGGATGGAGAGTTGGAGTGTTCGCGCCTGTTTTATCGCGGCGATGACTATCGCTTTGCCCTCGTCATCTAGGGGCACTCGGAGGAGGACATTATCGGCGTGATAGCGAATTCTGCCTTCGGGAATCGGTATCCCCAGGGTAAGTTCTAATAGATAGGTGTAGCAAAGAATCTGGAGTTTGTCGCTTTCCCATGCTTGGGGTTTATCATTTTCATCGCGACGACTGCGCCCTCGTTTGTGTTCGTAAGGAATTACCACGCCATCACGGGTACGAAGCGCATCTAATTTACCTTTTAAACCGAGTTCGGCACTTTCGAGAAATAATTCTTCCCATTCGCCTTCGGTTTGTTCTTCTAGTTCTAAATGCAGTCTACGCCCTGCAAATACGGCAGCATTTTGGGTATAGAGTTCTTCGACTTCTTCGAGGTAAAATAACCGAGGACAATAGGCGAGGGCATGGAGTGCGGAAACTCTCAAAGATGTCTGGGAATTGATGCAGGATTCGAGATCTAGTTCTGGGTGGGTATTTACCATTAATTTGCTGGTTGATGTCTGTTGGATACACCCACTATGACAAACCAACCCGGAAAAAAATGTTCCTACTTCGATTTAGTTTTGAAAGATCCGTAAAATGTCTTAGCTACTCAATTTTTGTCGATATCGCTTGACCTTTTCATAATTGGTCAGTGGTGTATCGCCAATGCAGGGGCGATCGACAGGGGTAAAAGTAAATGACTTGCTACAAGCATTGCAGCGATAGCGTTGGGTGCCGCTGCTAGTCTTTCCCTTGCTGCGAGTGGATGTCAAGTGGCAGTGCGGACAGTTTATCGATATAGTTGACATAGATTTGTACGAGAAGTTGTTTGTCGATATTCGATTTTCAGTACGGATACTTGGATGACTTGGCTGGTAGTCACAAGCTACCAGCCGATAACATCTAAGAGTTACCAATCCCCGTAACGCTTCTCAAGATAATATCGATCTTTCCATTCTGTTCGCCAATCGCTGCTTTTAGCTCTTCATATTGAGCTTTGTTTTGTGCCTTTACCTCGTCGATTTCTGGTAGCACTCGATCGAATGCTTCGGTAATATAACCACCAGGAGTCATGGTATTTTCTAGTTCTGCTTGGGTATTTTGATCTTCATCAGTCGGTATTCGACTTGCGCGATGCGGGTAAAGAGATCGCGGTCATTTGGTTCTCTCGATTGGGTCATAATAGTTTTTACGAGTAAAATTGTTTTGTCGATACCTTGATTGTATATGATAACTTAATGTGTGGCAATTAGCGATCGAGGAATGATTGTTTTATGGTATCGATGATATTTTCACGCAAGGCGCACATGTTGGAACAACATATAAGTGCGCGTGCTCAACGCCTTATGGCATCAATGGTATTTTCACGTGCCGGAATATTGCCTGTCACCATTGCTCGACCGTGCTCAACGCCTTACGGCATCAATGGTATTTTCACACAATCGATGGAGATTTGAGCTAATGGGGAAGAACGTGCTCAACGCCTTACGGCATCAATGGTATTTTCACGGAGTCTGTAAAATCCAATACAAAAGCTGAATTAGAGTGCTCAACGCCTTACGGCATCAATGGTATTTTCACCAGTGGTTTCGGTCGTACGACATGCGCCGGAACTTACCGTGCTCAACGCCTTACGGCATCAATGGTATTTTCACATGTTGGCGACAATCCCTGTCCATCTGATGTCATTGTGCTCAACGCCTTACGGCATCAATGGTATTTTCACAGCGACCCCTGAAACCTATGCTGAGTAAAAGCTCCTAGGGAGATATTCAAGGACGATCGAGGAAAATTCATTTGACATCTATAATATACCCAAAAGCGATCGAACGTAAACTCTAGAATCGATATTTAGCAAAGGCTTCAGACTTTTGCAAGCACCTCCCGATAGATAAAAATCGCTGAATCGATTGCCCAGAAGTAGATCTAGAGGATTGTGGGGTCGATCGATCTTCCACAGCCAGAGATGCTTGTAAAATCTCACTCAGACTTCTTTTTGCGGGTAGCTTTTGGTGGTTTCGCAGGAATTAAGGAAACAGGTGGTGCGATTGTCACCAGGCAATCTTCGCTAAATTCTCCCAAACTAAATCTAGCAAAAGTACCTTGAGTGGTAGATCTGTCTATCCATACAGGCAAACCGATTAAGCCACGATTATCTTTTACCAACCAGCGTACATCACCATCAGACTCCCGATAAGCTCTCACCCCATTTACCAACGCCCAAGATTCACCCAAGCTCAAACCACCAAAGCGGCTAATTTGACTCGGAGTAGATAGGGCAATCGCTATTCTTTCCGCGAGTTTAACCGTTGCAGTTTCCGAACTAGAGTCAATTTGAACCACAATTTTGAGATCTGTTAGTAACTCTTGATGATTGGGTTTGGAGAATTGACTAGTGGGGTAGGTTCCCGCGTGACTTTTGCTAAACTTATGGTGTCGCTGCTTGCGAACGATCCGCGAAATTGGTGAATCTGCGCCGATAATACCGATCGCAATTCTTACGCCGATATGAGCATTTAGATCTACTTCTCCCACCAAAGAGAGCAGCATTCCATAAACCGTTGAAGGTGGCGGATATAGATAAGTTTCTTTAAAATCCCGCGCAAAACTGCGAGGAAAACTCGTACAGGGGCATTCTAAATAAAGTTGCATTAGACTTTTACTCCTTCCTTGAGTGTATTTTTAGCGGTGGTTACTGCTTCTTTTACACCGCGATATACTTTTACGCCGAGAGCTTCTAACTGCTTACCATACGGCGTATCAGCAATCTCTCCCGCTACGATTATTTCATTTGCAGGGACATCTTTTACTTCTACCAATCGGACTAATTTTGGACATCCGATACTATTACCCACTCGTTCAAAACAATTGATAATCCAAGGTGAGGGATCTTCGGTAATCCGAATCACGATCGATTCTGGTCGAAAATCGTATAAGAAACGGGCATGATTTCCACCGACGTGACGCACTGACGCGATCGCATCAAGAGCAATTTGAGCGCGATCTTTGTCTTTCAAACTATCGGGAGTGAGTGCGATCGCGTATTGATAAGCGGTATGGTGCATTTCGGTAGAATGGATCGAAGTTTTGTTTTTCTCGCCACCTTTAGAACCAAAAGCAATATCACCCCAATAAGGATCTAAACTAATTGCCCGACTGACTTCTAAAGCTCCTCGCCGTTTGGTAGTAGCATTTTCATTATCTTTATTTTTCTTTGCATCCATGTATCCAAATAGATCGTCATCGATGTAAGTGTTCGCATTGAATTGACCATCAGCTTTAAATACATATTGGTCGGTGTCTGGATTAAAGGTACGATTGGTATCTTTGTCATTACTATTTTGCAGATATTCCCGCAGTCCCCAACGAATTGCTTCCGCAGAAACGGTGGTATATTGGTCGTGTCCGCAGGTGATTTTCTGCAAGGTGGATAGAGTACTTCCGTCGCCTTCACCTCGGTTATTTGCGGCGACAGCGGTAGGTGTGACGATATTGATGAATAGATGTTGAGACATGATTAGTTCTTAATGATTGAATGGTGATTAATTATGAAATGAATGAAAGGCTATCTTTAACACTCGTGGTTGGTGTGAATCCCCCAACCCCCTTGGAAAGGGGGCTTTCAAAGTCCCCCTTTCCAAGGGGGATTTAGGGGGATTTCTAGGGTTTAGAGATAGCACAATGAAATTTTTAGACACTCTCTGACTAAATATCTTCATTCCCATCCTCCTCCGGTTCTATTTCTAGACTAGACTCAAGTGGAACATTCTCCCCATTCACAACCTCGCCCTTTTTACCCTGATAAGTAGCCACAGCTAACAAAGTCAGATCTCTCGCCTGTTTCCATTGAGATTCCCCATGAATCCAAGCATAGATTTCTGCGCCCATTCCACTCGCCGATTTACTCCGAAATTGACTCAAGAAATCTACCAGCGCACTAGCAAATTCTTGTTGAGTACTAGGGCGTTGAAATCGATAAATTACTTTATTAGTGATTTGCTCCCAATCTGGTGGTCGTCCCTGATTATTGGCTTGTTGAATTTGTTTACCCCGATATTTTTTAAATGCTCCCTGTACAGCATCGAATAAAATCTGTTCTCGATCGTTTAAATAGTTTGTCGTCATCTTTACCAATCCTATACGTTCATACAATACATTACGTTTGCGAAATTCATAAAATCCTGAATACCAAGGCTTATCGGCGATTAGGTTATCACAGATCCAAGGTAGAGTCTTGGATACAGCCAACCAAGGTTCATTTTTATCATTAGTCTTAACTTGGGGTGGAAAGAATTGTCTAGCTGAATCATATGTTTGGATTATTATTGGTTTGATATTTACTCGATGTACAGCCTGCTTGAGATAACTTTGATTACCATCCCATGTCTGTTTACCTAATTGATAAACCTCGCAGTATTCAACCTTATATTTGTCTGCATCTTCCATCAAGGTTTCTTGCCAGAGGAATTGCAGTCCAGATTCTCCCGCACTACTACTACGAAAATTGCGATAGGTGCGCCCAGATAATTCCTGTTTGCGGTTAATCCATTGTTTGAGATTTTGCACCTCTGGAATTACTAGCGCGGATCTAGCTTCAGGTAATTTGTGATAACTGCAAGCTAGTGGTGTAAACAGCAAAGCGAGAAAATTCTGTGGTGACTCCTGATAGGCTCCATTCACAAAGCATTCTACTAATCCAGGTAAATGGTGCCCTTTGAGGGTAATTTCTGGTTTAAATGATCCTTTATTATTAAAGGCATCCTTTAAGTCTCCAGTATAATAACATCCCAATAATGGGCGAAAGTCAATCCTAATTTCTGGCTGTCCTTCATCGATTTGAAATGCTAGCGATACAGCATTATTATCTCGCTTTCGTTGTTGACTATGCTGAAGAAATGTAGATACAACTCCCTCCGTAAAGCTATACAAACCCTGTCGATCGAGCCTTAATGCTGCTACATCAAGATAACCACCATCGGCAATTTTGTAAGTATTTCCTACTAACCATTGAATAGCTTCTTTGTCGGTACATGCCCATTTTAAGCGCACCTCATCCTCGGTAATTTCCCAAGTCAGTCGGGTTTCATCTTTTGACATACTAGCTAGAGCCAAAGCCAAGCCAGCAATCCCCGCCCGATGGGGTAATAAGGTGTTTGGATCGTAAATAGATAAAGTTAATTCAGTCATAACCGATCGATCCTAAGCTGTTCGACATTTAAAGTACATCCGCCGTTGGTTTCGACTCCGCTCAACCAACTGGGTTGAGCGAAGTGGAATATGTGATTTAGATATTTGACAGCTTATTTAATTTCATAAGCTCCTTCCTCTGATGAATAGCCCCATTGATTTGCTGGTGCGATCGGGTATCCTTTTTTATGACGTTGCCAATCTTTGATATTTCTCGCGGGTAAAGGCACTGTATAACTCGGTAAATTGTGAGATTGTTTGGCATCTTTTTCTAGCAAGGCGGTAATATTATGCCCTGCTTCTCTTAATGGGGCTGGATAAGTACGCCATTTACCATCGAGGAGAATTGTCTCTAACTTAGGATTCCCTCTCGCGGCTGAATTCTCTAACCATGTTGCTAATTCAGCTTGATTTACATCTCGAATGAAGGAATTAATTAGAGTTTTACCATTGTCTAAGTCTTCTTCGCTATAAGGAAAACCTTTCTTCTCATCGGTATAGAAAATGGCATCTAAGGCGTGTCCGCAATATTTCCGATTCAATCGTCCTAAACGTTGAATTAACCCCGCAGGATCGGCAATTTGGGATACTAGGAGAGTGGCGGATAAATCGAGAGACATCTCTGCAACTTGAGTCGCGATCGCCAGAATTGGTTGATCCTGTTTGAAGCCATCAACAACCGAGCGATGATGTTCGACTCGATCGCGATAAATATACCGACTGTGATATAAAACTGCATTGAGGTTTCGTCGTTTAGCTTCTCGATAAATATCGATCGCCGTATTTACCTGATTGCATACCCACAGAACTTTACCGTCATTATTTAGCTCAGTTTCTACTCGTGCCCAATCAGGAGTATCGACAGAATGAAAGTTATAACGCGGTTGAGTTTCAATCTCTTTTGGCCCCAAAATAATATTAACGGGTTCGCCGACAGCTTGTTCGATCGCTTCGATTTGCCAAGGTAAAAAAGATGCCGACATCAATAAGATCGGAGCCTTGACGGTATTTAAAAACCTGAGTAATGCCCCAAATAGTGCATCATCATAACAATGCACCTCATCGAAGACGAATGCACCTTGGGCAATTGCTGGAAAGCAATATAGTGGACGACGATTGCACTGAAACAAACCTAAAACTGTATCGACAGTACAGACGATGACTTTTTTACCCCAAGCTTTAAAAGATGTCAGTTTTTTATCTGTCTCATCCTCAAAAGACTGGATTAGCTTACCTTTCTCATCTACGAATAACTCTCCACCACTATCAGTTTCTTCCCCTGTACTCGCGATCGATTCTAGTTTAATTCGATCTAGATCGACATCAGCCCGTGAATGTAGCAGTACCCCTTCAACTTGCCCATGTACATAGTCAATAAATCCCTCGGTGCTCGTGCCCGTTGTTGGATAACAAAACCATAATTTTCGCCCCACAGCATACTTTTTACCCCATACATAAGCTCCCAAAGTTTTACCAGTACCGCAACCCGCCCGCGCCAAGGTAACTCGACTGGTAGTTTCGCCTAAAGATGTTTGAAATTCTCGCAGTTTATTATTACCCCGACGAGCATCAATTACTTTTTCTAAGTCAGCTAAACTAAGTGTCTCTGCTAACTCCTGTGCGATCCATCGATCGATATTTTCTCCAGCTTGTGGCAATCCAGATCCCGCCGCATCTCCAGCAATTAATAAAGCTTTAATTACACCTAAAAATACTGAATCCGGTTGCCAATCTATAAAAGTATCTAGTAATTTATTTCGGCGTTGTTTAATCTCCGATGTCATCCAGTAGGTAGGCGGATTCTTCAGATAGGCTTTGAGACTATCGGGTAACTTTTTCGGTAAACCTAATTGTTTGACTCCATATTTGAGTAGCCCGCGAAAATTTCTGTGGTTGAGGTACAAATATAAGCGATCATCTCCACTAATTCGCTCTTCTCCCAGCTCATCAGTGCGTTTACCAGCTTTGCCACCTAACTTCAAATGATGTCCGCCAGCAGCCGCTAGAGCCGTCATCAGATCGCTATTAGGGCATTGTTCGAGCCAGTCGCGATATTCCCAAGCCAGGAGCAGAGAAATCACCTCATGGCGAAACATTTGTGGCTCCTTGAGTGGATTTCGATTGTGTCTCACCACATCTTGAAAATGATGGTTAGCTTTGCCCCAATCATGGAGATAAGCAGCTAATCTAACAGTCGATCGCAAGGTAACTAAATCGCACTCTAAACCAAATTGAGTGATGAGAGATTCACCCAAAAAGTCTACAATACTAGTAACGGCATTAACCACATCAGATGTGTGTCCAATGAAGCCATAAGAACCGCGCCATTTAGATTTATCTACTGATTTTGCGAGTAGAAGATCTGGTGATAATTTAGGCTGCATTAGCTAACTCCTGAGTCGGATAAAACCAACCACATCCAAAATGTTTGCGCCCTCCCATACCTAAGCACTGAAGTTTAATCGAATCTTCAGGCTTTAATCCTTCAATTACTACTCCATAACCCATCACATGTTTACCATGAATATAGAGCGATCGCTTTGCTAGATCGCCACGATAATCGCTGTCGATAAAGGGTTTAGCTTCTATTTCTAATTTATCTAATGCCCGTTGACAAGATATTAAAAATTGGGTTGGTGCTTCCTGTTGATTCCACTCTTTTAGTTTGAAAGTAACCAATCTAGATTTAAGATTTTCGCTTGGCTCTGGTAAGGTAAGCTGTGGTTGAACTAATCGAATTAGATGCCCCTGAATATCTAATACTTGCTCCTGCAATAACCGATACCAAAGTTGAACTCGATCGCTCGGACACCGTAATCTAAATCGTGAATGTCGATCGAGATAAATAGTACCATCTCGATCGGGTACCCCTGGAATACTCGATATCAAAATCTCTGGCGGTAAAGATCGATCGATTAGCAATTCACCATAATTATCCTGTCGCTCTAAAACTAACTTCTTCGTAGCCGAATATAGAGCATAACCATGATCGGCGGGTAAGGTTTTGCCGACTAATTTGTATTGAATCTCTAAATAGTTCATCATTTACAATTATCCTTTGTGTGGTCAATATGAATCAGCCTACAATTCTCTGTAGAGCTGAATTTTATGCAATTTGCTCGCGCTCATATCTGCTGCAAATGGTTTGTGATATTCAATGTGAAAAATGTTCAATCGAACACTAGATATGATTATTAATTCACATTACTTACTTTTAATGCCAGTTAGCTAGAGCATCTCCACTATCAGAATATGGATTTACTAGACTGAGTAAACATTGACGCTCCTCATTCCAATCCTGTATATTTCTGACTTTAGATTCCAACTCATCCAACTTTTCTCTGTCAGCATCAGCGTTGGCTCTCATCAGTCTCAGTTCAGAGCGAATAAAATCAAGAGACATATCATCCATGCAAAATAATCCACTGCAAAATACCTGATGTTATGAGGATAACACCAACACGTATTTTTTGCAAATGGGTATAGTATGAGCTGTATCGCCTGATGGCATCAATGGAATAAACAGTGTTGAAACACCGAAGAACAGCACATACGATATCGTGCTCAACGCCTTGCGGCATCAAGGAATAAGCCCAGGATAACACTCTTGACATCTGAATACACCTCTATATGTTCAAATTTTGATAACTACTTTTCATCGCCTCGATCTCCTCTCGCATCATCGCTACCAGCTCCGGTGGTTGCAGCACAATAGCACCTCGCCCATAAGATAGTACCCACCGCTTCAGCTCTTGTAACCCTTTCGCTACAAATTTCAGCGTTATCTCACCCTCTCCATGCTCGATAATCTCCTGACTGGGAAGCCAGATTCGTTCGCGGATATAGGGTGCAGTCTTTGCGTCGAACCAAATTTCGATCGATCTGAGTTCCCCGCCTACCTCCGCCTGAAAAATATCCTCAAAGTGTTGATGGGCATCAAAATTAGGATCGCGGGTGAAACTTTGCGCTAATACTACTAGCTTGCGAATCCGATCCACTCGAAACCACCGAATCGCCTGTCGAGTATGACAGTATCCAATAACATAGGGATTCGTACCGCGATAGATATAGAGTAAATATGGATCGAATGTTCGATCGCCCACACTGTCCCGACTGGCGGTATAATAGGTCATCCGGGTCGAATAACCTTGCTGACAAGCGGTTTCTAAGCTCTGCCAAATCTGCGGATCGAGATCGATCTTGGCTCCAGTGCGAAATAAAATCCGATCTTCTGCCACCTGCTGCAAATTTACCCAAGTAGTCTCTGGTAGACGCTCTCCTAGCCGTTGAATCGCCGATCGCAGTTGAATACTATAAGCAGCACCCGCACAGCCTTCAAGCATCCGCGCACCCAATGTCAGCGCAAATAATTCGCCCTCGCCAAGGGGAATAGTCGGAAGATGCCAATTTAGATCGGTATAGTGCCAGCCCCTAGTTTTGGTATACTCGATCGGGGCATGATAGCGATCGATCAAAAAGTCTAGATCGTTACGCACCGTGCGCTCGGTAACTTCTAATTCCTTGCCTAAACTAGTCGCTGTATGTCTTTTTGCCGCTTGCTGGCGGAATAGTTCGTCGAGTCGAATCAAACGTTCGAGTTTAATCGGTGTAGTTGATTTCATGAATGAGTGAATTTACTACACTCACAATACCCCACCAACCCGGAAAAAACCTTTCCGACTTGAAATCTATCTTAAATTTCTCATGTATTGCAGCAGTTGTTAGAAGTACTAATTCTTCAATCTTTGGGTACCCACAAGGGCATTCGTGTCAACTTAACGATATTGACAACCAGATTACGTCATTATGGCTACTGTCACGATCGTCATTACTACGAGAGAATAAGGCTTTCAGCACTTATAATTTCCTTAAGTTGACACGAATGCCACAAGGGGCACCCCTACAGGTGAACCTTTGTCGGATGTATTTTGGGGCAATATCTGAGATTTCTAATCTGCCTAGTCTCTATTGCCTTCTGGGATAGGTACCGATCGATTATTGTAGAGGCTCATGGCTTTTTCTACGCCTTGTTTGAGGCTAAATTCGATCGAGTCGTTTGTGAGTTCGATTACTTCTTTGACGATGGGGGTTTCTTCTCCAGAAAATTTGCCCAAGACGTGGGAGATGGTGTCTTTTTCACCGAAACTTTTACCGATACCGATTCGCACTCTGGGGAAGTTTTGGGTACCGAGGTGGGATATAATTGATTTCATTCCATTGTGTCCGCCAGCAGATCCAGATAGACGGAGGCGGAGTTTTCCCAGGGGTAAATCTAGATCGTCGTAGACTACCATGACTGATTCGGGTGGTAGTTTGAACCAATCGATCGCGGCGCGTACGGATTGCCCCGATAGGTTCATGAATGTCTGCGGTTTTAGTAGTCTGATTTTGGCATTGTGAGAGCCGAATCCTTCGCCGTAGATGCCTTGAAATTGTTTGCGATCGCTCAAACTAATTTGCCATCTTTTGGCGAGGATATCTAATAAGTCGAAGCCTACGTTATGTCTGGTTCGATCGTATTTGGTGCCGGGATTACCTAGTCCGACGATTAGTTGTGGTGTGATTATTTCTTCGCTCATTTCTAAATATATAGTGCTAAATCGGGATTGGTGTTTTAACACAGAGGAACACTGAGGTTGCACTGAGGAACACTGAGGAATTAGTTATTACTAATTTACAGTTGTGTCATGAGGAGAGGTAAATAGAGTATGTGGGCAGTGCCCACCCTACAGCTTATTAATCCAAAATTCAAAATCAGAACAGTCGATCGAGGGCGATTTTTTGAGCTGCTGGCATTTGTCCATAGCAGAATATGCAAGGGATTTCTGGGGGGAGATGTGGGGCGAAGTCTGCCATTAGGTAGGGGCTACCGTAGACGATCAATGCCTGTAATTGGTTGTTAGTTAATAGGTGTTGAAATAGTTGTTTGGCGATATCGGTAATGCCCAATCCGCCGGAGAATGGACTGGTACGAATGAAGAGTTGCAAGATGGCGGGTTCGTCTGGTGGAATTGCCATTACGGGGCTATGGCGGTTGAGTAGTTGGAGTTTGTAGCCGAGTTTGGCGGGGATGGTAATGGCTGGAGTGCTGCGACTCAAAAAGGTGGTGTCGAGAATTTCTTCTAGTACGACGATGTTTCTACCTGGGAGAGGTTTGAGCGGAAAGTTTCCTTGGGTAGTTAGGGAGTCTTTGAGGATATTTTCACTAATAACCATTGTTTCGACTTTGGCTAAACTAGTCAAAGTTTCTGGTTGACTATTGACTGGAGATTGAGTCAAAGTAATTCCATCCCAGTTTTTAAATACTTTTTGTTTCGATCGCCAAATTCGCCCGACGCTAGCTTTGATTCGTTCGGCATTAATGCGTCCCGATTCTACCGCATTACACACGGCTTTGATGGCAACTGCTGGATCTACAGGCATGAGAATAATATCCGAACCCGCTGCTACAGCCATGACTGGGGCTTCGTCTTTGCCATATCGATCGGCAATTGCCCCCATTACCAGCGCGTCGGTGCTAACTAAGCCATCAAAGCCCAAATTCTGCCGCAATTCTTCGGTCATGATTCGGTATGATAGGGTGCCTGGTAAATCCTTATCGAGAGCAGGAATCATCAGATGGGCACTCATAACACTATCTACCCCCGCCTGAATTGCGGCTCTAAATGGGGGCAACTCAATCGATTCCAATCTCGCTCGATCGTGGTTTAAAATGGGCAGTGACCAGTGTGAATCGGTGTCAGTGTCTCCATGCCCCGGAAAGTGTTTTGCACAGGTGAGAACGGGATATTTGGCGGTGCCTTGGATATATGCTGTTGCCAACTGAGAGACGATTTCGGGTGTTTCCCCGAAGGCGCGAATATTGATGACTGGATTGGCGGGGTTATTATTGACATCGACAACGGGTGCTAAAATCCAGTTGATACCGAGAGAGATCGATTCGATCGCGGTAATTTCGCCCATCTGACGAGCATACTCGATCGCTTTGGGCAAATCTGTCTGAGCGATCGCATTTAATGCCATTGGGGGTGGAAACCATGTCGCACCCGCAAACCTTTGCCCGACTCCTTCTTCGATATCTGCGGCGATGAGGAGAGGATATTTTGCCCACGCTTGTAATTGCTGGATGCGGAGACTCAATTCGCCTGCATTCCCACCCCAAAATATGACTCCACCCACACCGAGATCGGTAATCCAGTGTTTCAGGGTGGCTCGATCGCATTCTCCAAATTCAGGATACTGGATCTGGTGGTCGAATAAATGGCTTGAGGCTCTCACCACTACCATTTGGGCGACTTGTTGGGCGAGGGATAATCGATCTAAATCGGGGAAGTTCATCGTCAGCACCTAGAGCATCGTAAATTATTATATAGTTCTATGCTTTGGGATAAGCATTTTACTTCACTCACATCTTGCAGCAGTGATGAGAATTACTAATTTTTTAACCCTTGGGTACCCACAAGGGGCACCCCTACGCAAGTTAACCTGTAGGGGTGCCCCTTGTGGGTACCCAAGGGTTAAAAAATTAGTAATTCTCATCACTGCTGCAAGATGTGAGTGAAGTAAAATGCTTATCCCAAAGCATAGAACTATATAATAATTTACGATGCTCTAGGTG
>JANOPX010000175.1:0-12812 GCA_031422115.1 Chamaesiphon sp. VAR_4_metabat_408
CAAACATTGATACTCAACCATCAATGACTGCTTCTCCATCGCAATCGGAGCAGCGATGCGATTAGCAGCCAGAGGAGTTAGTGGTTCGCTCCATCAATTTACCCAGAAAGTAACCAACAAACGTGGAGAAGTTGTCGAATATCCGAAAGTGAACGGTACTCGCAATCCCAACAATGCCAAGCACTGGCGGTGGCAAATTAGTTGGAAGGAAAAAGTGGACGGTAAATGGCGCACCCGTTGCCGCAAGATTCCATCTCCAAAGGTAGCAGCAGTCAAAAATCAGATCTTGAAAGGGGAAGATATCGATCGAATCTTAGAATTGCTCTAACTATTACTCCATAGCAGTTTCAGCCAAAATTTTAGGATGTAAATTACATCCTAAAAAAATTGCTCAAAATCAGACGGGGATAAGGTTTGAGTCGATTTATAGAGCAATAAACGCCTCTAACTATTGCTCTGTAACAGTTTCAGCCAAAATTTTAGGATGTAAATTACATCCTAAAAAAATCGCTCAAAATCAGACGGGGATAAGGTTTGAGTCGATTAGCAGAAGAATAAACGGCTCTAACTATTGCTCTGTAACAGTTCTAGCCAAAATTTTAGGATGTAATTTACATCCTAAAAAAACGAAGCAATTACGACGATCGCGATTCAAGCATCTGGAAGCGCGGGAGATGTTTGATGTAGTTAACGCGATCGCGTGTTCCCGTTTCTGCGGATAGGCAGGAGTAATCGTACCTGATGGGGTGTTATTTGACCTTCTAAGGCGCATAAAGACCTGCGGAAGCTTGGGTTCGCTCGATGCAGTAATTAAATTGCCTGGGGGCGTATTTAACCCCCTATGCGGAATATCTACAGAACCGCCTGTTCGATGTCGTCTTCGGAGATGAAATTGGGCATTGGGAAACCGCGATCTGTGCCGCACGGTGAAATCTGCTTTATCTATTTTGCCCTGTAGTTGAGGTATTGACAGCAAAATTTGAATTATTACCCTCCGCGATGCCCTCTATTTGTTGTCATTGTATGTACAATAGCAGTATATTAGACAAATGAAAAATATTCGATGGGACGGGTTAAAGAATGAAAAGCTCAAGTCTGAGCGTGACGTGTCATTTGAAGCCGTTTTGGTGGCAATTCAGCAAGGAAACACCCTTGACGATCTAATCCATCCCAACCCAGAAAAATATCCCAATCAACGTTTATTAGTAGTCAAAATCAAGGAATATGCTTATTTAGTTCCTTATGTAGAAACAGATACAGAGATTTTCTTGAAGACTATTATTCCATCACGGAAAGCAACAAAACAGTATCTTAGTGGAAGTAACAGTAATGAATGAACTCGATCGTGAAGAACAAGAACTTTTAGCCACATTTGAGGCGGGGGAATGGCAATCGGTACAAGAGCCAAATCGCCTACTAGAATTGCAAAGTTATGCAAAAGCAGCAATTGCTAAAGATAAGCGCATCACATTACGTCTATCTTCAGCAGATTTAGCAGGTATTCAAGCTAGAGCTATCGAAGAAGGTATCCCCTATCAAACGCTCATTTCCAGTGTTATTCATAAATATGTCACTGGTCGATTAGTTGAGGCAAATCAACGGCATAGCTCATTTTCTTGAATCAATTCTTTAAGCTTATTAATCGAAAAATAGCGTCGGGGAAACCTTAAAAAACTCGCCTAATGCTTTAGCCTGAGTTTTACTAATTCCTCGCTTCCCATTGAGTACCTCAGAAGCTACTCCTTGAGAACCAAATACTGGGATGAGGTCTTTTTGCTTGAGTCCTCGATCGCTCACCAATTCGGTTAAAATTTCTAAGGGAGTAGCAGCTTTCAGTTGATAGTGCCGCTCTTCAAAGCTTTCAATCAAAGTTACCAAAAGTTTGAGTAACCGCTCTTGTGCGAGAGAAAGTGTCTCGCCTAGCTGCATTAATTTAGTAACTTCGGCTAAGTAAAACTCATTTTCTTCTTCTGTTTCGATCGTCTTCGGTTGTGTTGCTGCTAGTAATTCTGCATATTCTCGATCTAATATAGCAGTCATGATTTCCATTGCTCCTTGTCGTATTCTGCATGGGTTAAAATGTCTCGGACAAAAATAGTGCCGCTTCGGTAGTTGATTTCAGCTATCAGTCGATAATGATTACCCTTGATGTTGAAAACCGTATAAATACCCACTAAATCGGCTGAAGGATAAGCTTCTCTAAGCTCGACCAGATTTTGCCATTCGGCGGCTTTGGAGGTTCTGTACCAAGTATCTAGTGAGGTTTCCGAGTTTGCATGAACCTTGACGAATAGCACCAGTCTTTTTCGGCTGATTATGTGCATTTGCGTTTAGATTCATTAATCCCAATATTATATCTCATTTTGAGATTTTAGTCTAGATTGGGAACTCGCTATCGCTAATAAGGGTACAATAACTGATAATATTCTCCATACACGGTACATAAACGAAAGATCCAAGCCGATCGATCGAGTAAGTATCAGCTAGACTGAGATCGGGATTCGATCGATAATGCTCTCAACACAAAAGCTACACCAACGGGTAAAATTAGAGGTAAATAGGAGAAAAGTTGCAATGTCAGTCGCACTCAAACCAGAACAGCAACAGTTTATTCAGAAACAAATTGCCTTGGGGCGGTTTGCATCTGAAGAAGAAGTTTTAGATAAAGCATTGCAACTTTTATCATCTCAGTACCTTGAATACGATACTTGGGTAGAAGAACCTAGAGCAAAAATAGATGAAGCTCAAGCACAGATCGATTACCTCCGGTAGGCTACGCCAACGAGGTGAAGGCATCCCGCTCGACAAAGTAATGGCTCAACTTCATGCCCAACTGCATCGTTAGCAACTTGGATTAATTAAAGTATCCATTTATATTTAATTGCCCCTAATAACATTACCATCGCCAGTAACGATCGCTGCACCTTGAGCATTACCACCAATTGCCACAGATCGATCGCCTGATGCTACAACTTCTGTATGGTTAATTATTTGGCGATTAAATTCACCAGGTGTGGATTCTATTTCTGGTTTGACTTTAAATGGTAAACCTTTGGGTTCAGTTGCTCCAGCCGCATAATATGCCAACCCAGAAGGGTGTCGTTGTACATGAAGCAAAGTTCGCGTAAGGCTTCTTTTGGATCGCTAGCTACGATTGAAATCGTACGGCATCACTTATTGTGAAATGCTTGATAGAAATCTCTGTAGGATAGTGACTCAGCGCATTTCATCATAAGTATATTGCCTTCTTTATCCCTTAAATTCCTACGGAGAGGTCGAACCAGTACCTTCATCGTTATCTCGTTGCTAATGCCGATTTTGCCCAAACTTGCTACTGCACACCAACGGATAAAATAATCCTGGGTTGTTTTCAACACCCCTACTTGTGCCTGAATCGCTGTCTCGTTGCCAGGGTCAATTTTGCCCAAAATTGACCCTGCCGTCAAACGGGTATAATCATCCTGGGTTGTTGCCAGCACCCTTACTAGTGCCTGAATCGCTGTCTGATTGCCAGGGTCAATTTTGCCCAAACTTTCTGCTGCCGTCAAACGGGTGGATTGATCCTGGGTTGTTGCCAGCACCTTTAATAGTGCCTGAATCGCTGTCTGATTGCCAGGATCGATTTTGCCCAAACTTTCTGCTATACCCCGACGGGTATAATCATCCTGGGTTGTCGTCAGCACCCCTACTAGTACCTGAATCGTTGTCTCGTTGCCAGTGCCAATTTTGCCCAAACTTTCTGCGGCACTCCAACGGGTAAGATAATCCTGGGTTGTCAGCACCTTTAATAGTGCCTGAATCGCGGTCTGATTGCCAGGGTCAATTTTGCCCAAACTTTCTGCTGCCGTCAAACGGGTGAATCTATCCTGGGTTGTTGCCAGCACCCCTACTAGTAACTTAATCGCGGTCTGATTGCCAGGGTCAATTTTGCCCAAACTTTCTGCTGTCGTCAAACGGGTGGATTTATCCTGGGTTGTTGCCAGCACCCCTACTAGTGCCTGAATCGCTGTCTCGTTGCTAATGGCGATTTTGCCCAAACTTTCTGCTGCCATCAAACGGGTGGATTCATCCTGGGGTGTTTTCAACACCCCTACTAGTGCCTGAATCGCTGTCTGTTTGCCACTACCAATTTTGACTAAACTTGCTGCTGCACTCCGACGGGTATCATCATCCTGGGTTGTTGCCAGCACCCGCAAAATCGATCGAATCACTCGTTGAGAATCGGTGCGGCTGAAGGTATTAGTAGCCCATTCTCCCCTAGCTGCCTCTCTACCGCGCTTTTTAAATCTTGCCCATGATGAGAAGCAATCGGGACTAGGAAATTTCCATTTTACGAGTGTATTAACGATCGCATCAGCACGGCTACAAGTTTTGAACTCGGCGATCCCTACCGCTGCTAACAAAAAAGCTCGATCTGTATAAATCTCGCCGCACCGACACTTAAATTTCAACAGTGTTTGAATCAGTGCTTCTTTACGCGAATTATCCAGATCCTTACGTCCCAACCACAGTAGAAACACCTGCCGCCACTGGGGTTCAAACACTCGGTAGCTGGCACTAGGATCGAGGGGATTTTTCGGTACTAAGGTGAGGAAAAATTTATCGTCATCAATACCTAATGCAGCAAAATATTCCTCAAATGTCGGGTGGAAAAAAGCATATATCGATCGCTCTCGATCGTCAGCATCCAAACCCACATTATTCAACCACCCCAATCGCAATGCCAAATCAAAATAGGGGATATCCTTATCCAAGAAGCGTTTGACAAAATCCTCACGCAACCGAAATCGACCTTTCCCTTGCTTATCGGCATCATCGATCGCCGCCTTTGATAATTCTGCTAATTTCTGATTTAATTGTTTTCTGTGTTCTGGTGTCGTCGGGAAATTTTCATGCTTCCAGTCGTAGATTCGATCGACAAAGCGTTGGTACAATTCCGCCTGAGTTTTGGGTAGCTCTGCGTCCTTTAAAAACCAGCTAAAGCACATCAAACTCAATCGCAACGGATTCATCATTAAATCGCGAATTCGTTCGTTCCCTGGCTCTTTGAGTACCATACAGAGCTTCTTTCCCTTCTCGCTCGACCCTACTCCCCGTGGTGCAAACCATTTCTCGATGAACATCTCCACCTGTTGAGGATAGGCAAATTCCAAGGTGCGATAGGTATCGAATGTCTCCAATCCATTCCGATTTCCATCCCACAGATTCAACCGACAAGTCATGACGATTCGCATCTGTTGTAGCCATCCACCCGCCTGAATCTGCCGCTGAATCGCACTTAATGGATTATTCGCTTGCATTTCATCCAAGCCATCCAGCAGCAACCACACCTGCCCCTTCTGTAAGTGAGTGCCAAAAATTTCCTTCATACCAGTTGACACATCTCCCCCGCCTGCTTGATGCAACAGGTTTTCCAACCATTGTTTTTTGAGATAATTCTTTAGGTTGTCACCTTGCTCTAAATCTGCCAAGGATACCCAAATGACGATCGCTGATGGAAAAGTGCTCTCGATCCATCGGGCAATCTGCTGTAGTAATGTCGTTTTTCCCGCCCCTGGTTCGCCAATAATCGCAATTCGTTTCCCCTGACTTTTGGGACTTTGCCCCTGGAGAAACACCTCGTTCAAAAATTCATCATGTTCAAACCGTTTGGTAATTTCTACCTGTGCTTCTCGATTATCTTCGGTAACTACGTCATCGGTTTTACCGCTAGATCGATCGATTCCCATCTCCCGCCCCGAATCCGATCCTTGCTCTGGGGTGATATCCTTCGTCTGGATTGGCTGTTTCTTCCGCTCTAATAATCCCAGGGGTACATAAACATCCTTCACCTCATAGCTGATACCTTGCCGCTGAGTTAATGGGTTAGTAGTCAGTTGTTGCAATTGTTCTGCCAAAAGGGTGCGGCTGCCATTCTGCCACAGGAGCGATCGCAATACTTCAGCTCCACGCGAGTATCTAAAATCCCCCGCCTGAAATACATCCCCCTGAGACGGAATATTGAGAATTACATTATTATCGCCCGTAATAATGAACGCTCCATTGGCATCTCGATTTATCGCGACGGATCTGTTTCCTCTCGCCGCTATTATTTCTCGAAACTGCTCCAACAGGTGGGCAGGAGTATTGGCATCATCATTGATGCGCCATGCAATATACTCCAAGTCATCTTTAATTGTCCAACATTCGATTTCCCAATGGTGATGAGCAACAGCAATATCGATCGCAAACTCGAACGATCGATCTGGATTTTCCAACTGTTCGCGACCAGCATTCAAGGCATTATCAAAAGACAATGTGCCATCATCTTTGCGGTGTTTGGCTTCGGGTTGAGATGAGTTTTTGAAACTTTGAGTATGGGCAAAACCCGTACACTCGATCGCAATGTAAGCCCCTTCATCAATGAGTTTTTTTAATGCTGTCAGATTCTTCTCACCTGTAAATAATTCATTCGTGATGAAGAGATTGCGTTCTTTATCAAAGCTCTGATTCCATCGATCCAGGGGGTAGTTGAGGGAAACCGCAGCAAAGGCATGTCCCTCTGTGATGATGAGCAGTGGCAGCAATTTATAGCCCAGACATAACCCACAAAATAGTACCGCCAAATCGAGACAGGTGCCTTCACCTGGACTAACGAGAATTTCGCGAGGAGTGCGAATAATTTGGGTTGCTCCTTCTGGTTGATATTTCTCGTGGGCGTAGCGGATATTTTTCGCTACCAGAGCATTGTAGATAGCTCTAACCAGTTCTTTCCGCCCGTTGGGATAGTGGTTGAGATCGAATGAATTGACATCAAGCTTGCCGAGTAGGTCGATCGCATCCCTATTGACGAATTTTGCGAGGTCTTTTTCGTTCGCTTTCGACCATCTCCACTGTTGCATATGAGTTGTTTGAATTGAAAGTGGTTAGATGACCTCGAAGACATCTCGAACGGCGGTTGGAGAACCTGCTGAAGTTTTGACGGTTTGAACTGTGACCTGATAAACGCCAGGAGCTAGATCGCCTGTCTCAACGCTCCAGAGATCGCCTGTCTGCTTTAACTGTAAAGGTTGTGGGGAGCTTTGACCAGTGAGAGATCGAATCTCGGCTTGAATGCCGCCAAAATCCCGTTGGGTGTCCTTGAGTTGAGCGCGGATGGTAATGGCTTCATCTGACTGGTAAAGATCGTCCACGGAGAGGCTAATTGCAGCCTTGTCAGCCATGTCTGGCAGGATTTCGGGGCCTCGGACAGCTCCTAAGCCTTGAGCCTGCATACCGCGAATTCGATCGCGTACCTGTCTCAATACTTCAGGATTGCTCTGAATCGCTCCATGTTGCTCGGCAATATAGGTTTCCCGATATTCATCAGATAACTCTTGGGGAATTGCCGACCAATAAGGCACGGTACCATCGCCATCGCCGTAAATGCGATCGATCCCCTGGGGCAGTTCGGTTGCGCTGATGGTAATTTTGCCATCTGCAAGCAGGGCAGATTGCTTGGTGGTTTGCTTGATGCCAACGATTGGGATAGTTTTGTAAGATTTCAAATATTTGGCATCGTCGAGGTGTCCCTTGACGGCGGCTTCGATCTCGTCGTGAAATTTCTTAGCGTCGAGTGCCATGTTGGGGTTGATGTTGGGCAGCGGGATGGTGGCTTCAGCGATCGATTGGTAGCCATCACCAATCTTGAGTACGGGTTGTCTGGGTAAAAGCTGATAAACCGAGGGAAAGGAGCGTAATATATCAGTCAGATCGACTACTTTGAGCAACTTTTGACTGTTTGCCAGGAAATCGATCGCGTTAATCGAGCCGCGATAGGGAGTGCCAAAGGTGAATAGAGCTTTGCAATCTACCCAACCTTCGAGGACTTCCAGGTAATAGCGAGAGATTAAACCACCCATGCTGTGGGCAAGTAAAATTACCTTGGCATCTTTCAATCCAGTATATTCTCTCCAGATTGGCAACTGCCGATCCAAGAATGTCTTGAGTCGTTGGGCATTGATCCGGTTGTCGATTCGCCAATCGTAGGGAAACTCATAAAAGTTGGCAGGTTTATTTTCAGAGATATTGCCTTCGATTAGCTCGAAATTATCTTTAATAAGCTGTGAGGTGAGGTGATAGCCGCTGAGGACTTTTTCGAGTTTAGGGATAATATGGGCACCTCTAACTAGGCTCGTTGCTCTGATGCCATCGTCGAAGTCTTCAGTGCTGGGGACATCGCTTGGTAGTTTCAGTCGATCGAACGAATGACCAAAGGTTTGGATGAGTTGCCAGACGGACTGACTAGAGTAGTTCCAAATATCTCGTCCATCTTTTTGGAGGACGCTACCAGTAATTCCAGGGAGGATGACGACAATATCGCGGAGCTTAGTTTTGGGCATGGGGGTCACATCACTTTGAAATTAGATTACATTGTACATTGGCGATTTGCTGCCAACATTTTTTTAAAGCATAATTAGGGAAATACTGACATTATGCCCTTTTCGATCGGTAAAATCTGTGATGGATCGATCGTAGATATCAGCGTGTCGGCACTCTGCCACAGATTCGCTTCTAATTTTTTCAGTTCGGCTGGAGTCAAAGTCTTAGAGTCTCAGTATGGAGCGAGGACTCTATATTTTATCGGATTTTGAGGCGATCGCTGCAATTATAGTGGACTCAAGATTTCGATCGGCAAACTATAAATTTTCTAGCTAACATTTTACTTGCATCTTGCCACTAGATTTTTTTGAGAATAGGACAAGTTAAATTGGATTAATATTTACAGCTCCACCATCATAGAAATCTATATTCAAATTGCATTTATCCAACAACAAAGTGCCTACTAGGGGACGACGATCCATCGCTAGTACTGGCACCTCAATTTCGACACCATCCCAAACAATTGTCCCTCGATGTACTGGAGTGACAAAGTTATCATCATTAGCTAAATTGGCATTAATTCGAGCAACATAAGGTAATTGGAGCTTAGTAACAACCGCCGCAGGTAAAGTCAAAGCACCTTCAAAACCCGTATCGATAACACAGCCAATTTCTAGATCTGGATAGCCAGATATCCGTAACACTATTTTAATCTGTGCTTGCCGCCCAAGAACTACACCAATCATTGCGAGTCTACCTGAATTAGCGTACCACCTACTGCATAAACAGCATTAAAACCAATTCGTTCAGCCCATATATTTGCATTAGGATACTTATTTTGAAGACGACCACTCGACTCTAGCAAATCGTCCCCAATTTCATAATGACCCGTTTCTATATCGATGCTGATAATCTTGCCAATATTAGCGGTTACTTCCACTCGATCTCGAATAACTTCATTATAAAGAGCCTCTCCCCGTCGAGAAATTTCTAAATCGTCGATGTTTGGATGAGTCATAATCTTATCAATTACATTTCATAATCTTAACTCAAAACTAGCGATCCGATCGAGCTGGCAAAGGAAATGCGGGCTGAGAATAAGCATAGTTAGAATTACATATTGCTACATATCTGTAGATAAAGCAAGATACCACAACAGGACAATATAGCTAAAGGGAGAGGCTTGCGCCACGCTTTTCGGGCAGGGAAGTTTGCAAACCTACAACAAAAGTTAATCAGCCAATCTCTAACTTAACACCCTCTCTAGCTGATTTCTGCACCTGCGGCTTAACATTTAGATAGCAATCGCGATAATTAGCTTTTGCCATCGCTGCTGCCTCAGCAATCGTCCACTGTGGCTCTAAATTAGGAGTTTTAGTCCCGTCATCAAACTGCTTGACGAACCCCATATCCCCAGTTAATTGAGCGACAGTTTTGGCAATCAGGAAACAACAGGCTACTGGTTGAAGAACTACCTGTTTCTCTGAAAACCGAATTGTCACCCAGTTCCCTGCCAAGAAGAACTTATCCCGTTGCTCATCCTTCCCCTGGTCAATGCAGTGATGAGGTTCCCCTGTCTTATAGACGTAGGGTTCGTCAATCTCTAGACAGAAGCTCAAACCCGATGGTAAAACCAGACAAAAATCGGCACTATAAACCTTCTCGCTATTGGGAATACTAAAGGTGTAGCTGGGTTTGAGCGTAGCTCCAAAGTATTTCTGGAGATACTTGGCAAAATCTGCCTCTGAAGCTCCAACTTGAGCCGTAGAGACACCGATATGTGGTTTGACTCGATCGATTAAAATCGGTTGCCAATCGGCTACCTGCCACTTCTTGACTTCGATCGTTTGAAACTGAGGTGCAGCAGGTGCAGTCTTGCGCTGTCTGGCGACAATGGCAGCTTCTTCGCTATCCATCTGTTTCCCCAGAAAGACTAAAGCGAGTGCCATTACCATCACACTTGCTACCGCAATCCCATTGTGAGTATAAACATTGAGAAACCGCAGGACGATCGCCATCAAAGCCCCTAGAAATGTTAGAGCTAGGTATTTAACCTTGAGAGAGTAGCCATGCGCTGGAGCCGAAGATCGAATAGGAACAGAGCGATTCTCAATCGGTACGAATTTCTTCACGATTGTCTGTCTGGGTAGATGCTCTTGAATCAAGACAGGTAACAGCACAATTGGATAAAAATTCGGGTGTTTATGCCTAATTTTGGAATTAGTTGATTTCCGAGCCATAGAATTAATTAGTACATGTTGGAAAACAGATCGAAATGACAAGACCATCAGACTTATGGGCACCATTCAAACGCGATTGGCACAATGATGAAACTGGAGAGCTTCAGGAGCCACACCGCAGTAGGTTGATGGCAACGGGAGTTAGTCCACTTAGGATCGCCGAGATGGAAACCGAAGTACGGGCAGAAATTGCCACCTTCCACCGGATGAATGCCGAACGACCATTAGTAAATGGGAAAAATTGGGCAGAGCAACAAGTAGAGCTACAGCAACGCCAGCGGAGTATTCCTAGAACTATGCAGAATGCGCTGCATAATGGGACATTCGATCCTGACGAGAACTATGAATGAAGTAATAAGTAAAAAGTAATAAGTAATAAGTAATAAATGAATTAAGAGGGGTAATAAGTGGCGATCGGATTATGAATGAAGTAATAAGTAGGAAGTAATAAGTAATAAGTGAATTAAGAGGGGTAGTAAGTGGCGATCGAATTCTAATCACTCCTCCTAACTTATTACTTATTACTTTTTACTTATTACTTATCAAAACCCCCTCTGCGACAGTATTAATCAGCCGATAGATCCTACTTCTGGTCAATAGCGGCACTTGGGGATTGCTCACAAAGCAGGAAAGGGGCTGTTGACTATTTTCAATTTGATAAATCTCGATCGGATTATTAATCAGCCCCAAGAGGATTACCCGTTTCGTGTCATCAAAAATGGGCTGTTCAAAGCTTTTGAAGTTCTCGCGGAAATGATGATTTTCGACTAAAAATGCCTGTTGACCGAATAAATCGATGATTTCTGGAGGATAGTCCTCTTTTCCGGTACTAACAAACCAGTAGAAGCAAGGAAAACCCAAAGAATTGATGTCTATCTCCTGTGCCCACTCTAAGAAGGCTTGATGGTCACTGGCGGGAAGTTTAACTATGAGAGTATGTTCCGTGCCAAAGTCGAGCAGTCGATCGATCTCATAAGGATTTCGATCTGAAAACTGAAGATTGAATGCCTGATTAAAAGCAGGGGAATAAGTCATCCCAATCCGTTTATCCATCGAGGCATCGACGACGATAATTCGATCGTCTGTTCGTGCTAAAACCTCAACCGGAGCGCGGATAAACCACGATTTTCCAGCTTGTCCGCGATCGCTGCCAATAAAGTGAATCATTTAGGTTAAGTGGGGGAGAAGGAAGGCAGAAGGCAGAGGGCAGAGGGCAGAAGGCAGAAGGAATAAGGAATAAGGAATAAGTAAATAGGATGCAGAGGGCAGAAGCCGAATCGAATAGTGCAATTTAGATGTCGAATAGCTTATTGCTTATCTCACAATCGCGCCCGTAAATCTTGCCTTTTAATGTGACAAGTTTTTTGGATCTGGGTATAAAATCCCGTTACAAAAACGACCTTTTAGCCTCTGCCCTCTGCCTTACTTATTACTTGTTTAAAGTGCTAAAGCTGGAGTGGGTTCTGTCTTCTTTTTCCGCGTATAAACTGGAATCTCTAACTCTGGAGGTTCAATCGACTCAGATGTAGGTATGTCTGGCTGAAACGGTGATCGAGCAATAACGCCCGCTAATTCCTGCTGTCGCTCGTTCGCCCGTTCCTGGGGTACGGCTTCGTTGTAGCCGTGAGGATGTTCTAGCACTGTATATCCAGACTGCTCTAAGTAGTTTTTAGCCAAAGCATCAACGCTATTGCCATCGCCGAATACGATCGTTGCTTTGGCTTGACGGGCGGCTTTGAGTAGGGGTAGATAGTTCTGGTCGAAAAACGGTTCTAAGGTCGATCGAATTACCGATTTGCCATCGAACCTATTCCCACTCACCATCACCACGTCACTAGTCTGATAGCGGTCAGTGTTCGCATTTTCAGCGTACCCATCTTGATAAAGATCCGTCCGCGATGGGCTGTTTAATAGGGATTTTCCGATGTACTTATTGGCTGCAAACCCCATTGAAATATCAGTCGCAGCACGAGCGGGTAGAGCGTCTAATTTGTTGACATTATAGCCCACATTCCGCACTTCAACTTTTACGACAATAAGTCCGTGGCTAAAATTAATTGAGAATTAGCTCCGCGATACCTGCAATATTAAAACCCACATTCCGCACTTCAACTTTTACGACAATAAGTCCGTGGCTAAAATTAATTGAGAATTAGCTCCGCGATACCTGCAATATTAAAAGTTTCGCAAAATGAGCATGACAATTTACTAGTCTTTATCTATTTTTAAAAA
>JANOPX010000176.1:0-11708 GCA_031422115.1 Chamaesiphon sp. VAR_4_metabat_408
CCCGAAAAATAACTGTACATCGTCTGAAAATACTGGAGCCGTTGCCAAAAACTTAGTCCTGGTTTTGTCCAAGGATTTTCTTGAACTAATACCTGAATCGTCCCCTGTGCCCAGCGTAGACGTTGTTGGAGCGTAGACGCGAGGTCATCAGGTGCCAACCCTTCCGCTAACAATTCGTGATGGTAGGCTGTCTTCCACCCCGCTGCATGGAGACGCATGGCGGTATTCATATCTTCAGTGATGCTATCACTAGACATCCCGCCAATTAGAGTAAATTCATTGAGCCGCTCTTTATTTTGAGCGACTGCTTTGGTAAAATATTTTAGCCCCACATTAACTAAAGCTTCGCGGCGCAATACGGCATTAGTACCAGTATAAAAAGCTGAATTTAAACCGTCTTTACCCTGTTGAATCGGCCCATAAAAAAGATGTGCGCGATGTCCATAAGGATCTCCATGTGGAATATTATAAAAATCTTGAGGTGTTTGAACTAGGGCAATTCGATTGTCATCATACTGACCAGTCCAAATATTGTAACTAAAAAAGTATGGTAAAATTCGCTTGAGAAACTGCGGTTTGGGGATATGATCGGCATCAAGAGTTAGAATAAACTGTCCGGCTGTTTCACCAGAGAAGATAGCATAGTTAATATTGCCAGCTTTGGCATAGTGTGCTTTTCCTTTTGGTTTAGGTCGAGCGATATAGCGACAGCGATTAATTTCAGTAGAATCAATCTCTTTTTGTTTAATTGCTGCAATTAGTTTCTGTTCTTCGGCGATTAGTAGGTCTTGAATACTCAGATGTTCCCCGTGGGTAACACTCATAACTTGGCTAAAAACTTGCAAAAAGCGATTGGCTGTATTCGGCTCACTTTGCTCTGGGAGGGTGGCAACAAAAATTTCGGCAGCGTGAGTATCAGTTGTCAATTCGCGGATCTGCTTGAGCCGTTCTCGTAGTTCCAATCGCTCTAATTTAATCCGCTGTGCCTCAGCTTTAAGTGTCGCCGATTGTAGATCTTCCAGACAAAGTTTCTGGGCGAGAGTCCGCATTTCTAGTGAGTTGCCATCATCCAAAATATATACCCGCAATTTAGTGGCGGGATAATCGATGGCGAGGGCGGCTCTAGCGGTCTCTTCGACCATTTCTGCTGGTTCGTTATAACAGGTGATAAATACGTCTACTGTGGGCCATTCTGCCGCTGGTAGCGGTGGACTGAGATAGGGTAATGACTTGGTTTGTCGTTCTAGTGGTCGCCATAATCCGATCGTAAACATGGCTCCACCGATATAACTATAGATTTCTGCACATAATAGAGGAATCGATAACCATAATGCTTGAAAATCGAGGGAATGAAAGATTCGCCAGTATAGGTACCAAGCTCCAAAAATTAGATTGATTTCGGCGAGATATCGGAACCATAGTGCGCGTTTGCTGAGGCGAGATTGGGAGTTTCCCTTGAAGTTTGGTTCTAGATCGATCGTAGATGTAGTCATAATTTTTCACCCTTAAATAATGTTTAGTTTTGACGATTACCTACGGTAGGCTTCTGCGCAGGCAGACGCTACGCGAACGCCAACGATTTGAGGGCTTAAAGTCTGTTTGAGTTGCTGCGTAGGTTGATTTACCCCCCCCAACCCCCCCTTGGAAAGGGGGGGCTTTGCTCCCTCCCCTTGGCAAGGGGAGGGCTGGGGTGGGGTAAAAGGGCTATGCAGCAACTCAAAAAACTTATATTTCCCCCTATAAAACGATCGGTCGATTTCCTCTAGATCGATATAGTAAGCCTTCCAAGATAGCTGCATTAGTATTGAGATCGATCGCCTTATTTTTGCCCAACTTTGGATTTTCATATAGTCCTGAATAGTAACCACGCTTGGAATCATTTAAGTTTTGAAAAGCCAGACGCAACTTTCGAGCATAAGCATCATCCGGCATCAGAAAGCTCCAGCCAAACCCAGCTTTGGTACTGGCAAATTTCAAGTTTGGATAAGACTTGCTCCCATTAGCTATGGCTTCCCAATTTTTACCGTTGACATTGACACTGTAATAGAGAAAAAATGGTGACTTTTGGATAGAATCTTCATTCACTGCTGTCAAAATTCCAGTGCGTTGAAATCGTTGTGCTTGAACTTTTAGGAGGTTTTGAGCTTGGGGTTTTACTGCATCTGTCCAGCCAAGTTCTAGTCCCCAGAATAGATAAGGATCGCTGGTGAGGTAATTACTAGCTCCAGAATTTTTGAGATTGCGGCGATCGATTTGGAAGGGAATTCCATCGATCGAAACTGTTTCTACAGGCGGTCGCTCCAATGCTTCTGTTGCTTGTAGATTCCACAACTGTAGGCTCCTGGCGGCGTATTGCTCGTAGCCCAAGCGTCCCTCCTGAAAGTAATTAACCACACCCTTTTGGGCGGGAATCCCACCGTAAATTAGACCATTTCTGACGAGTTTTTGGAGATCCCAGCGGGCGACTATTTGATTGACTCGATCGGTGTATTCTGGATACTTAGTCCTTAATATATGCAGTCCCACCAGGAACCTACTTACATCTAGCCCAGACCAACCACTGCGCCCTTGAGGGTCGGGGGTATTATTGAGCTTCCGCATCTGAGCTGTGGTTGTCCGATAGGCTTTATTGGGTAATTTGGTGCTGGGTAAGGGCATTTTTTCCAGGGTGGTGAGGAACGTTCTCGCCCACTGGTTGAAACTGTCTGAGGACATTAAGCCCAATTGTCTAGCAGCGTGGATACCCAGAATGGCACTGCCTTGATCCCACCAAGTTGTCCAGTTGTATTGGTCGCTGGAATTGACTAGCCCCGTTTGTTTGACGATGTTGCGCTCGAAGTATTTCCAGGCATTTTTAGCTGCTATTCGATCTAATTCGGTTTGTTGTGGAGATGCCGGAGCTGGGGGAGATTTGACGATAATTATTGGTGGCGGGGGGTCGATTTTTGGTGGGGATAAGGGTTTCGCCTGCTCGACAAGTGGTGGTGGTGTTGCTGGTGGCGTTGGTGCTGGTGGTGGCATCAATGACACCTCAACCGCAGTTGCAATGGTAGGTGTTGTCGATTTCCAATAGCTACCGCCGAGTTCGGCGACAAATTCGGCTGTTTGACTGGCTTGGCGGGGTAAACCTTGTCCAGTGCCAGCAGTAATGGCTTGCCACCAGGGGGATTTTAGGTTAGGGTTGGGACGGATGAGAGATTTTCGATCGGTTGCTTTGAATAGTAGAGCTTCAAGAATCATGCTATTGGTGCTACTGGTATAGGTTGTGACCGTTTTCTCCGTTTTGTCATAGAAACCCTCGTAATAGCCGTTGTAAGGATCGTAGAGATCTAGGGTGGTTCGCCAGAGTTCTAGGGCGTAGGGGTCTTCGGGGAAGAGGGCATAGGCGGCAATTGCGGCAGCAGTGCTAACCAATCGGGCTTCGGGATAGGATTTACCATCGTCGCTGAGGGTTTCCCACGATCGACCTTTACCGATCGCGGTACTATGGAGGATATAGGGTTTGGTTTCGATCGCATTGCTAGTAGAAGTCGTCAAGATATTCGTGCGGCGATAGCGTTCGGCTTGAGCTTTGAGCATGGGCATAATCAATGCCCGCATTTGCGGATCTAATCCATACTCCAAGCCATATAGAAAGAACGGATTGGTGACAGTTTTGGTGTTTTCGAGGGAAGTTGCCTTCGATTTGACCCGTTGAACTGGTACCTGAAATCCTTCTAGAGCTGCCGTTTGATATTGTCCGCCAACAGCCGATTTACTGACATCGAATCCCCACATCTGAAATCCGCGCGCCGCATACTCTTCATAACCTAGGCGCGTTTCAGGTTCTACCCGCGTCAGCATCCGACCATTTTTATCCCTGGTAACGATCGAACTATACAGCGAACCATCCCGTACCACCCGTAAATACGACCAATCGAGGACAATTTGTTCGATCGCACTGGTATATTGGGGATAACAAGTTTTGGCACCATAGAGAGCCGTCAGCAGTCGCCCCACATCCAAAGATGACCAACCCGTACCCTCTGGTGTGGGATTATTGCCATAATCTACCAGTTGCATCGACTGGCTATTGTAGCTGCGATTGGGTAATTCGCCTGTAAATAAAGCGATTTTGGGCAGCATCCCCAACACCTTCCGCATCCGAGTGTCGAATTGGTTATCCGTCAAGACATCCAGCAGCCGTGCGGATTGGAGCGCGGCAATATAATCACCCAATCCCCATAGCGTCGATCCTTTGAGGAAATTGCGGTCATTCGGTAGCCCTGTCGCCTCCATATTCACCTCAAAGTATCGCCAAGCGGCTTGAGCATAGCGTTTTTCGGCCACACTCAGGGACTTACCTGGATAGGGACAAGTAGTTGCCCGCAGATTACCTACCGATGGAATTAAGGTCGCAGGGGCAGCAGGTACGACTGGAGCGGGAGCAGTTGGGACTGAGGCTGGAGCGGGAGCAGTTGCGACTACTCCAATTGAGGCTGGTGCGGTGACAGGAGCAATACCACTAATCAAGGGGCGGTTGGCTCTGGCTTTGTAATAGAGAATCTCTAAGATTAGTCCATTAGTGTTACCTGTGAGCGATTTATTTGGCTGCTGGGTGGCTTCATATAGTCCAGCGTAGAAGCCATTATTCGCCGGATCTTTGAGGTCTTTGACAGCAGCAAAAATCTGTTTGGCATATTCACTATTAGGGTACAGATATCGCCAGCCAAAAGCAGCTTTGGTACTAATACTCCGAAACTGAGGAATGGGTTTATTCTCGTCGGTAATTGCTGCCCAGGGAACACCATTTGAGTAGACCGTATTGTAGATAAAGTAAGGTGCTGCATCCAGATTATCTTCAGATACCGCCGTCAGTTGTTTGGTATCTTGAAAGCGGCGTTTTTGAACTTCTAATACTCTGGCGGCATAATCACCAATTTCTCCTTGCAAGCCAAATTCCAGCCCATCGAGAATATAGGACTCACTGACAACATAATTATTCGCATTGGTGGTTTGATAATCACGGGTATCTACGGGTATTTTTATCCCATAAATATCGACAAACTTAAATGGTTGAAAGGATAAAGCTTTAGGTGCTTTAAAGCCCCATAATTCATATCCTCTAACTGCATATTCTTCATATCCGAGTCGTCCTTCTTGGACTAACAGGGTTTTACCATCTGGCTTCACCATTGCCCCATAAAGTTGCTCGTCTTTGACCGATTTGGCTACTTGCCATTTGGAGACAGTTCCTTTCAGCCAATCATTATATTGAGGATGGCAAGTGCGAATAACGTGAAATGCTGCCAACATCCGGCCGATATCTAATGCTGACCAACCAATCCCACGCGGGGTAGGTTTATTCCCATAGTCCACCATTTGAGCGGTTTTAGAGTTGTAAACTTTATTGGGTAAAACTCCATCAAATAATTCTAATTTCCCAATATTTTCCAAAAATTTATTCATTTTTTGGTCAAATTCTGATTGGGGAATAATATTCAGCCAGCGGGCTGAATTAAGTGCCATCAAGTAGTTGCCCAAATCCCACAGCGTACCAGATGGATAACCCCCAGTGGAGTTCACAAATCCAGTCGATTGTTGATAGTTGGCTTTGAAATACTGCCAAGCAGTTCGGGCATAACTTTGTTCTTCGGGTGTGAGTGGATCGATAAGTGCAGCACACATACTGGTTTTTGCGGCTGGATTTTGCGCCATGACTGGTTCGGGTGGGAAAAATTGCAACAGGAATTGCAGGCTAATTCCGACGAGAAATAGTGCTGTCCATCTAACCCATTTGGGTTGCTGAGTATGAAAATTATCGATCCACATTTAGTTAGAAATTAAGAGTTAAATAATATTTGTGGTGGTGTTGCGGAGATCTACCCACCCCGCCCTAAGAGGTTGTTTTAAAAGTTATTTTTAATACGCATACCCTAGAAGACCCCCCCAACCCCCCCCTTGCCAAGGGGGGGCTTTGCTCCCTCCCCTTGGCAAGGGGAGGGCTGGGGAGGGGTAAACAACCTACGCAGCAATTCAAATAGGGGGTTGGGGGGGATTCTCTAGGTGTGAAGGTAACAAATTTGACTTTTCAAACAGCCTCTTAGACTTCGCGCTCGAAGCTCAATTACGCCAAACTCATTCCGCCAACTCACCTCAAACAGCACAAGGAACAAATCCCATGAATTTTTTTTGTCTTGCCATTGAATCGTCATCGTCGTGCTGCCCTAGTTGCCTGTGCTTCGCTGGCAACCGCCGCAGCTTTGATGATGCCAAATCTTTTCAACCCAGTCGTCAATTCTAATGCCAACGCCCAGGCACTCGCTCAGGCGTTTGCGACCGGACTATTGAGTATAACGGCAGATACTCAGGGTATGAAATGAGAGAGCTTTCCGATGTTAGCAAGTTATAATTGAAATACAATACAATAATAATTCACTTATGGAAGATCGAGTGTTAATAATTTCCGACCCGCAAGTAATGATGGGCAAACCGATCGTTGCTGGTACGCGCATCACAGTAGAGTTGATTCTAGAAAAATTAGCCGCAGGTGAAACCAGCGCGCAGATTTTAGCAGCCCATCCCCGCCTCACTTCAGCCGCTATTTCGGCGGCTTTAGACTTTGCCAAAGAAACACTCAGAGCCGTGTAAATATTTTCCAACCTAACCTAAGCTGAATTGGATCGATCGCGATCGAGTGTTATATTGAAATTGGCGTTACTCATAGAGAATTCCTAAATGTCATATGAATACCTATCCCGCGCTCACAATTTCACTGCTCGATCGACTAACTAACCGCGAACTGCAATCTAATTATCTCAATCACCTCGATCGAACCTCTGAAATTGCTAATCTCTTAACTCAGATAACCGATCCAGATTTGGCACTGAGAATCGTCAATCTGGCATTAGAAGTAGATCTCAATCTAGGTGCTAGTTTAACTAGCTCCCTCGCTCCAGAATTACAAAAGATCGTCGTTGATGGGATCGACCGATTAGAAATCCCTATTACTCTCAAAATCGACCTCTGGTATAAAACCAAGTCTAAAGCTGCTGTACCGTATTTGCAAGATATTTTCATCTTCAAGCATCGACAGCCTGAAGATCGAAATGGGGAACGAACGATTTCATCAGCAATAGCAACGATTAGTTGTATCGATCGAGATTTAGGTATAGCTCTACTAATTGAAGATTTATCCGATTCTCGATGGCATCACAATGCAGCAAAACATTTATCGAGATTAGCTCCTGTCGAAGCGATCGAACATTTAGTCCCGTTACTGAGTGAGGCGCATCTTACCAGTGAATGGGACGGTAAGCACCTAGCAATGTCAGCATTGGAGGAAATTGGTACTGATGAAGCAATTAATAAAATCCGAGAGGCTCTAGAGAATAATAAAGATCGCTGGTCAGATAGCTATTGGCTTCAGGGATTGGCAATTGTGGCAGCTCCGGCAATGGTAGAGTATTTAATCAACTCGCTGTACTTAGGGCAATCTGATGAATTATGCTGTGAAGCGATCGAAGCATTAGAACGCATTGGTCAAGAAAATGTGAATGTGTTTGATTGGTTGCATCAGTCACTGTATTGGATATCAAATGTTGATGAGTTTCGTAGTCCTTTTCACAAGATTGTTAAGGCTTTATTTAAGCTGGATAAAGATCGTATCTTAACAGCCCTCGAAGGTGCCATTGAAAGCTACGATCCGATAGTCCGAAAGCGGACTGCTATGGCTTTAGTTTTGTGGGATGTTCCTATCTGCGATCGAAATCTAACAATTCTATTAAGTGCAATTAATGACATCGATTTAGATGTTCGGCGAGAAGTTGTTTGTTCAATAAGAGATATCATCAGCCAAGTCTTTTATGTAATTGGCTGTGAAGCGAATATCACTCCAGAATTACTCGATCGAGCTATCTTAGAAACAAAACCAATTCTCATCAAATGAGCAAGCCATCCCGAACGTAAAATTCGCGATCGAGTTATCCATATATTATTAGGGTCAGAACCTGATGAGCGGGAGTTAATTATCAAATTATTAGGCGATGTAAGTTCGTCATATGGCGGAATTTTGTATGGTATTAGGTCTGTCCCGATCGAGCATAAAGATTTACCAATTTTATTGACATATCTAAAGTATGATTCAATTGAGCTAAGAGCTGGCGTTGCCAGAAATATTGGGCAGGCTGGAGATGATTCGATTGTTCCCATTTTATTAGAGCTAATTCATGATGCAGAACTCAAAATTAGAGAAGCAGCGGTAATAAGCCTAGTTGCTCTGGGAATTGCAGCAATATTCCCTACTATACTAGAACTAGCTAATAATCCCGAACTAGTGGCAATTTTAATTAATGAATTGGGAAATTTAGAGCAGGAAAAGCCGCAAGCCGCGATATTTGAGGAGTTTCATCTAGACAAGTCTGTTACTCTAAAATTTATAGAAACAGCAGAACAAACGATTGTAGAGAATATCCGAAATAAAACTCATCATGTCAATGGAGAGGTTTTTGCCTTGCAGGAAATCGGTGGCGATCTCGCTATTACAGCTCTCCAAGAAATTCTCATAGCTGATGACAGCTATGCTGATGTAGATCAGTCAATCCCTACGCTAGCCAATATTGGTACAGAACAAGCGATGTCGATTCTTTTGAGCTTTCTTCCCGATCTAGATATCTTCTATGGTTGGATTGCCATTCAATTTCATAACTTGGGGAAATTGGGTCTGATACCTCTCCTATGGTCGGCAGAACGTCAAGTTCATTCATATCGAGGATCTGAACTTATCGCAACCATTCAAGAACGAGAAGGATTGTATAATCCTGATTTTAGCGATCGATCTCATCCACTATTCGAGCCGCCACGTAATCGATTGCGACATTTTCTTTTAGGAGATACCGACATTTGATGATAACGGTCGTCTAAAAGAAATCTTGAGTTCTAAATTATCAGAAGCATTAGATCTATTAAATTCAGGCGAACCACTCGTCGAAATTAGTGGTAATTAATCGATCGATTTAACCCATATTGTTGCCCATTCTGAAAGACTGAAATCGGCAGCCTTTCACCCACTCATTAGCGATCGATCGCAAACAGGTGTTATATTGAAATTGTCGTTACTCATGGAGAATTCCTAAATGTCGCATGAATACCTATCCCGCGCTCACAATTTCACTGCTCGATCGACTAACTAACCGCGAACTGCAATCTAATTATCTCAATCATCTCGTTGGCGGAGCCTCTCCTTTGGAGAATCGAACCGCCGAAGTTGCCAGTCTCTTAACTCAGATAACCGATCCAGATTTGACATTGAGGATCGTTAATCTCGCATTAGAAGTCGATCTCTGTCTCGGTGCTAAATTGACAGCTTCGTTGGCGAAGCCTCTCGTTCCGAGAATCGAGCCAGCATTACAGCAAATTATAGTCGATCGGATCGATCGATTAGAAATCCCCACTCGCCTCAAAATTTAACTTTGGAGCAAAATTAACTCTAAAAATTAAATTGGAAACAGAAATGTTTAAAAAAATTTTATTTTTTTATATTAAGTGCATTTAAGATGATATTCATTTGGAATTCAGTCTCCGCTCTTTGTGATTCTAAGATATTCACTTTTTCAATTTGGGAAGCAAGATCTAGTTCGATCGATTTTTGCTCTTTTTGCACGTAAAGCTTGGGATTTAGATTATAATCCAAATCACGGATCTCTTCTTTGGATGCAATCCTGGAATATCCACACTCTTCTTGTGAGCTAGAATATACAGAGCAAATTCTTGCAATGTTTTCATTTGTTAGAAAATTGCGCTTTCGGCTTACTCCATATTCATTACTGGCATCGACAAACAAAATACCCTGCTCATCATGACTTTTTTCTTTGCTAAATAAAATAATTGCAGTTGAAGTTTTTGTGTTGTAAAACAAATTTTGAGGGAGACTAATAATAGCCTCAATTAAGTTATTCTCAATTATATTTTTGCGAATTTTTCCTTCAGTACCTTCACGAAATAGTACTCCATAAGGGACTATTATTGCAGATTTACCTTTTTCGTTGAGTACTGCCAAAACTTTCAGGATAAATGTATAATCTGCGGAATTTTTAGGTGAAGATTTGTACTGAAGATAGAGAGAATCATCCTGCCCATAATCTTCCCAGTTTTTCACACCAAAAGGAGGATTGCTGATGACCACATCAAATTCCTGCTTATCACTTCTAGATTCAATATTTCTTCCTTGTGAGATATTGAAATTTAAAACACCATGAAGAACTAAAATTATAGAAACTGTCGATCTCAATTCATAATTTTTCTCTTGTCCGCACACATGAATTTCATGGGGATTATTACCTTGATTGACAAGGTGGCGTACAGATTCAATTAATATACTGCCAAAACCAAAAGCTGGGTCATAAATTTTCATTCCTAAATTAGGATTAATAAGATCGACTACTAATTTAGCTAAATCACGAGGTGTATATAAATTAACATTCGACTTTGACTCATACAATCCAGTGTCTATAATGATAGTGTCATATATCTCACATATCAAATCTGATTGTTGCAAGCTACTTTCTGGAAAATCAAAAATAGAAATATTTTTGATAATTTCCCTCAAAGTACGATCGCTAATCATAATCCATTGATTAGCATCTCCATTAATGAATCCCTTCTCAAAATTTGAATTCTCTAGATGTATCCAAGAAAAAATATCTGCTAATTTCTTCCCAATATCTTGACTAAATTCTTCTATTATGGTCCAACTATTCTCTTTGAAAAAATCGGCTGTTTCATCACTAATCTCAATGTCGAACTGCAAGTATGGCAGCCATTTTAATAACAGAAGTGGAAAAATATAGCTACTATAACTACCTGAAAAGCAGTTGTCTTTGCGGAGCAAGCTGATGATTCTTTTGATTGTATATTTTATTTGTACTGAATCAATCATTTTAATTTCCCAAGTACTTGAATTAGAGCCATTTCCGTTAACTCTTCACGAGCTTTTAATGTGTCCAATGTTATTTTTTTGTGAGACTCAAGTAACAAAAATAGCTGACTAGCATAATTTTGAACAATTATCTCTGGCAATGGGATCTTAAGATCCCGTAGATCGGAAATTCTAATTGAGGGAAGATTTGTACTAGATCTTCTTTGCAGTACATTTAATGATTGCTCCATCCACTTTGAACGCAATAATACAGCAATATATCCTGGGTTAACTTTCTCTAAACTTATTGGTCGAAAAACTGCAACATTCTGACCTGCAAAACTTCCTGCTGAAGCTTCTGTCACAACTGAAGATTTGAGTAGAGAGCCTCTAATCGCGATAATAACATCATTTTTCTCAAGTCGATGCTGTTTGATACTCGCTGTGCTACTTAGCTCTATCTTCTCTACCTCACGATCTATGTACAGATTCTCTAAATCCTTTACATTCACGATTGATTCAAATATGCCATTGCTATCCCGATATCGACTGACTGATAAACCTTGTGCGATGGTTCCTAATTCTTGGAGGAGGAATACTGAATGGTACATAAAATAGGATCTCTCAAGCTTGTGTTGCAATAATATTGACTATTGCAAAGGAGGGATGTTATAACCCACATTCCGCACTTCAACTTTTACGACAATAAGTCCGTGGCTAAAATTAATTGAGAATTAGCTCCGCGATACCTGCAATATTAAAAGTTTCGCAAAATGAGCATGACAATTTACTAGTCTTTATCTATTTTTAAAAA
>JANOPX010000177.1:0-20548 GCA_031422115.1 Chamaesiphon sp. VAR_4_metabat_408
GGCGATAAATGCGGCATAATCGTGTTTTGTGACTGCATGAAGGACGGGATGATCTGGATTGTATGTCTGAATTATCACTTTTCCCGCATCTTCGCCGCGCCCAGATCTTCCGGCTACTTGGGTGAGGGTTTGGAAGGTGCGCTCGGCGGCGCGATAATCGGAGAGATGCAATAATCCATCGGCGGCGATGACACCGACAAGGGTGACTTGGGGTAAGTCTAATCCTTTGGTGAGCATTTGGGTACCGACGAGTAAATCTGCTTCGCCACGGGTGAATTTGGCGAGGATTTCTCGGTGGGAGCCTTTGGTGCTGGTGGTGTCGCTATCAAAGCGGAGACAGCGCAATTCGGGGAACTGGATGTTTAGTTCTTCGACGATTTTTTGGGTGCCGCTCCCAAAGAACTTAAAATAGGCTGATTCGCACTCTGGACACTTGCGGGGTTGGGGTTGACAGTGATTGCAGTAATGACAGCGGAGCAGGGCATTTTCGACCCCGCTGGGTTGATGATAGGTGAGGGATACATCGCAGTTGGCACATTCGGGGACGTAGCCGCAACTACGACAGGAGACGAAGGTACTATGTCCTCGGCGATGGATGAAGAGGATTCCTTGATGTCCATTGGCTTGCATTTGGCGCAATGCTTGTTGGAGTGAAAGGCTAAAGATGCTCCGATTTCCGGCTTTTAATTCTTGACGCAAATCGACGATTTCGACGGGTGGAAGTGGGCGAGATTGGACTCTGGTGGGGAGCGATAAATAGATATTTTGGTTTTTAAAAAGGGTTGAGGTTTGAGTGGTTCTCGTCCATGTTTCGAGGGAGGGTGTGGCGGAACCGAGGATGAGGGGACATGCTTCGAGGGAGGCTCGCCATCTAGCGATATCTCTGGCGTGGTAGGTGGGTGCGGGTGAGTCTTGTTTGAAGCTGGAGTCGTGTTCTTCGTCGAGGATAATTATACCGAGATTTGGCAGGGGGGCAAATATTGCCGATCGAGTTCCGATGATGATTTGACTGGTTCCACTCAACATTTTTCGCCAGGTATCATACCTTTCGCCGTCGCCGAGGGCACTATGATAGACAAATATTTTATCCCCAAATCGCGCTCTAAATCGATCGGTTAGTTGCGGTGTCAGGCCGATTTCTGGTACTAATACTAGGGCGGATTTATTTTGCTTGAGGATCCGATCGATTACCTGTAAATAAACTTCTGTTTTACCGGAACCTGTGACTCCATGCAATAGGACTTCAGCAAATCCTGAGATGGTATTAATTCGATCGACTGCATTTCTTTGATCTGGTGTTAATGTTTTTGCTGTTTCTCTGGGAGCTATATCTACTCCACCTTCGATTCTGATTTTCTCTTTACTAACGATCGTAATATAACCTTTCTCTTCAATCTTCTTCAGAGCTGCTCCACTCGTCTTAATTAGCTTGAGTAAATCTGATTGCCACAATTCGCCACCATGCTCTTTTAGCACGCCAATAACTTCTCGTTGTTTATCGGTTAAATCTACCCCATATAAATCGGCTAGCAGAATTATCGCGAGTTGCAATTTGGGTTTCTGCGTTGGTGTTGTCTCTAAATAAGACTCGACTAAGTTATGTTTGAGCAGTTCTTGTAAACCCTTTCTCGCCCGATGGATCTGTTTCTGAATATAAAACCAAGTATAGTCGCCGACGGGTTTCGATCGCAGCAATAAGGCTATTATCTGTTTAGCTGTATCGCTGAGAAAGATTTCTGAATTTATGTCTAGACTTACTAATTTAATCCGTCGTTGCGATCGAGTCAACAATCCAGGCGGCAAAGCAATCTTAATTACCTGAAGCAATGGCGTATAATAGTATTCGGCAATCTGAATCAACCATTGCCAATAGTCCGATCGAAATAATCCAGAAGCAACTATATCCTCAATATCCTTGACTTGCTCCATAGTGATATTATCTGGAATGCGATCGATAAACCGAATTGCAATTCCCCCAACTATTTCCTTCCCAAACGGAACACTTAAAATATCTCCAACTTGAACTCTCAACCTATCGGGTACATTATAAGTAAATAAATCTTGAGTCCACTGACAATCTACCAATACCTCCACCAATCCCGCCGACTTTGTACCGACAGCATATCCAGTAATCGGCTCGGCGACTAAATTCGAGTAAGCTAAATCCGAATTCAACATTGATGTACTCAATTTGGCAACTCCAGCTAGAATACTAATAACTTCCCCACCCAATTCTAGCCCACTCTCCGCGTTCTCCCCTATCTCCTCCTACTCTGCGTAATGAAACACCTATTACTAGCTAGATTCCAAGGAACACTCATTGGCGGGAACACCATCTATATTAACCCACAACAGATCGCGCCAAATCAACTGTCGATCGATGCTACCCCCGCAATAATGGCGGGAATCGATAGCTTAATTCGTTGCGGTGACTTTCATGAGGCTGACTGGATTTCCAGCACTTCTGGGGCGATGCAATCCCATTCCCAAGAGCGCAATAGTATCGCCATCCTCGCGATGACACCACTAATGTTATTTTTTCATGCCGATCGAGTCAAGCTGCGAGAAATTATTGTCAGTGTCAGCCAAGGTTTACATCTAGATTGGGAAACTTGTAGTAGTGCGATCGCCATCGGCTATATTATATCTCGATCGATGACCGAAACCTTCACTCCTAGATCGATTTTCGCCCAACTCGCAGCAGAAATGACTAACCTCGAACCCAGCCTACTGCAACAACTTAGCATCATCGAATGGGCATTAAATCGACCGACTAGTATCCAGCAACTCAAACAACAATTGACCCCAGAGATCCACCATAGCATTTTAGCGACGGCGATCGCGATTTATTGCTTCTTTTCTACAATAGAAGACTTCAATCTCAGTATCCTGCGTGCTTATCATAGCGATGCTGACAATCGACTGACTTGTGCGATCGTGGGTATCCTCTCAGGAGCATATAATAGTTTGACAGGAATTCCGATTAATGGCGATATTGCGACACAGGCAAGAGCAAGGTGGATGAAAGCCGCTGAAAATCTCCTGAATTTGTGGGCGGGTTTTAGTGGTACAAGTAAGAGTGGATCCTTAGTTGTGTCGATTGCCTCACCACGGGTAATTCAAGGGAGAGATCGATTCTGAGGGCGAAAATTTATAACTAATTTTACCTTTGGATTTGTCGATATTTTCATTCTCGAATAAAGTATCAAGCAATCGTTCTACCTCTGGCTCACTCAGTTGGTATTTAGCTAATAGAGATCTGATATATTTATATAATGCTGGCTTGGTTTTCGGTCTACTTTTTGGATCGGTTGTTTCCAGTTTTGCGAAGACAATATCGGCGAGAAATTCTTGAGAGTGAGTGAGATCGGATTGATGGGATAATATCTCTAAGTTGTCGATCCTTTTGCAAGATATACCCAATTTGTCGAGATGTTGAATCAGTGGATCGAAACCGCGATCGCGTGATAGAATAACATAGTTAGAAGTAGGCGATTGGAGACTAATTTGACCGAGATAAAAAACGATATGAAAATCTAACGCATTTGGACCGATTCCTTCTACTCCAATCCATTCTACCGACGCACCCAATTGATGAGCTTCTCTGACTAGCTCGAAGGGAATCTTTGCTTGAGTACATCCAACAAAGATATATATTTTTAGATTCGACCTTTGGATGGTTGATAGTCTGACTTGGGTGATATTTTCATAGTCGATAAATAAAATGGTCGTGGGAATGGTATTGTCAGATAAGGTAGCATCAGTCTTATTTGGTAAGTCGGGGGAGATCATTTGGATTTTCGATTTTGGAGGGACTGTAGGGGTGGGTTTATGCAAACAACTATCGACAAATTCTAATACCCTCAAACAAAACCCACCCTCCTCTAGAATGTCCAGCTCGTTGGTGAAACCTACCATATCTAATCCAAATTCAGGAGTTATTCATGGGGAGGATGGGTTTTGATTTGGACATTGTTTATGTTGAGCAAAAGTTATCCCATAAACAAAACCCATACATATCCCTGTCTCTAAAATCGAAGGGGATAATATGCGATAGTTATTAGTGAGGAGGGTGGGTTTTGATTTGGACATTTTTTTGATTTGGCAAAGGTTATCCCATAAACAAAACCCCTACAGATCTATAGAATGGGTTAAATTAAATTTTTGTTGTTTCTTCCAATGATGCAGGTAAATTTAATGGAGTTGGTGAAGTACCTGCATTAACTTGACTAACTGTATTTGCTTGACTGAGTTGTTGAGCGGCTAAATTTGCTTGATTCGTCATATTGCCATTATGAATTGCGGTAGTCCATTCCTTCGCTAACGTGATGATATCAGAAGGCATCATGACTAGAGTAGTAGTGTTATTTTCGGCACCAATTTCAGTCAACATTTGCATCCGCCGCAGTTCTAATGCTGCGGGATTTTCCATCATCTTCTGAGCGGCATCTGTGAGCAGATTAGAGGCTTCTTGTTCTGCTTGAGCCTTGATGATTCGCGCTCGTTTTTCGCGTGTCGCCTCAGCTTCTTGAGCCATCGATCTTTGCATCGAAATAGGGATTTCCACATCCTTTAATTCGACGCGCTCGACAGCTACACCCCAGGGTTCGGTAATTTCATCGACGATTTCTTGAACTTTGGCATTAATTTTATCACGATTTTGGAGTAGCTCATCTAGATAGTGCTGCCCGACAATACCCCGTAGAGTTGTCATCGCCGACTGATATACTGCCTCTTGATAGTTCTCTACTCGGACGATCGCTTTCATGGGATCGATGATGCGATAATAGAGGACAGCATTAATTTTGATGGTCACACTATCGGCGGTAACAGCTTCCTGTGGGGGAATATTGACTGTTTTAGTACGAATATCGACTTGGTTTTTTTGGTCGATAACTGGTATTGTAAAATACAAACCTGGACCTTGAATCTTCTGAAACCGTCCCAATCTAAAGATGACACCGCGCTCATACTCTCGATCGATTCTAATCCCCGATTTGATAAACGATGCCGAAATTATCGCCGCGATGATAATACTAATGTCCATAATTTTCGTTGCCTGATTAGTACGATAACCGATCTTTGACTATTCTACGGGCAGCTCGATCGAATCGATCGAGACTATCCCAAATATTTAATGATGTTTTAACCGCCCTATGTGCAAAACCGAATCTTACCCACTATCTCCAACCACTCCACTCAGAAAGGAATCTCTAGCTAACTGAGCAAAGCGTTGACTTTAATCCAAAATCCAAAATCCTACCCGATTCCCAATTTTTCAGCCAAAGCCGAACCAAACGGAATCACTGTTATTACCATTATAAATAGGGCGAGTAAACCTAGTGCGGCGCGAGCATCGTTTGGCTCGGTAATTTCATCTAGAGTCGGACGTTCTAATGCTCTTTGCAAGAAACCGACCAGGATAAGCCAGTATAATATCACCAAATTAGCTGGATTGAAAAATGCGATCGTCCCCAAAATTATCAGCGTGATGAGAGTAGCGCGTTGAGCTGTTTTGCGTCCATAGATAGCTTGGATGATTCTACCACCATCCAACTGTCCGACTGGCATCAAATTTAGGGCATTGATAACCAAACCCAACCAACCAACTACGACGAGGGGATTAATCCACACTGAAGGGTCATTGATTTCGTCACCTAAGGCAATTCTAGCAACAGTACCGACTAAAATCGAGCCTTGGAAAAATTGCGAAGGAATCTCGACACCAGTATTGGGATGGGAGAGGAATAAACCAATAACCAACATGGCGAATGAAATTAAACCACCTGCGATCGGCCCCGCGATCGACACATCAAAGAGTACACTCCGATCGGGTAACAAAGATTCAAACTTGGTAATCGCCCCAAAGGAACCAATTTGTCCAGTCGGTAAAAAGAACGGTAGACTAACCTTAACTCCCCGTAGCTCCGCCAGTACCTGATGCCCCATTTCGTGGGCGATCAGAATTGTCCAAATCCCTAATGTGAGTGGTAAGATTTCCCTGTATCGATCGACATGGGCGTAAAAGTCGAAGCCGAGAAATACACCCATCGTCTCCAAACTAGTGGCGATCGTCGCAACTAGCATCACCGCAGCCAGCACCTTCTGACCCACTGTAGCAGGTTGTGGGTCGTTCGTACTGGGTAAAACCACCACTACGGGACGCTCTTCAGGATCGGGAATCAAAAATAGACGGTACTTATCACCCAGCTTATCCTCTAGTTTCGTCGTCAGCCGATGGAGCACCGCTTGCGCTTCACCGCGCAAATTACCTTTGAAAATCGCCCCCTGCTGGTAAGGAATAGTTTCCGTCGCATAAAAAGTATCGATGCCGAAAATGCTCTTAACACTGCTCAAATCTGCATCGGGGATATTTTGCATCTCCAGCAACATTGGCAGGGCTTGCGGGTCAATTTCACCCGTTTTAGACAAACGTTTTGCCTGAGTCTTGGTCATCCGCTCTAGAATTTTGACCGCAACTTCTGGATCTGCCGCCGCCAAACGTGCCTGAGTTCCCAACCAAATATATAAACCCGTAGATGCTACCAACAGGAGCAAAGTCCCCGCCAGACTGATATATACGCCGAATGACGCTGCGCCAAAAGACAACAGCCAGGGAGCCATCAGTACCACCGACTGCATCCACGACAAGGTGCCAAATTTCCCCAAGTCTCTATTTCGATAATAACTCCAACCCAATAGACCGATCGCAATGATGGATAATGCGATCGTTGTTGTATTCCCGATTGTAAACATTTTTAATAACTAGTCGCTGGTATAATCTGCGCTTTTAACCACACCTCTCTAGCATGACAGGAATCGGGGGATTGGGGTAGGGTGTGAGCTGGGTGGGGGTGGTGACGAGGTTGTGATGCTACTAGAATCCTGGGGAATTTGAGATCCGTCAAAGGGTATGATAATAATATCATACCTACTAATTAATATGATGAAGCAAAAAATAGCCATCACTATCGATCGTAAGCTACTCTCTTTTTTGGATGCTCAAGCTCAAGGTAATCGAAGTGAATATCTGAATTTGCTACTTACTCAAGCGCGACGAAAGATCTTGGCGGATGAAATCATTGCTGCTCTTGAGGAGGATAATCGAGATCCAGAGTATCGGGCAGAAATTGCTGAATGGGATCGATTATCTGGAGATGGAATTAATGCCTAATGGTAGCTTGACTTATCGACGAGGTGAAATAAGATGGGTAAAGCTCGATCCCACTATTGGGGCTGAGATTGAAAAAACTCGTTCCTGTTTGATTCTCCAAAATGATACGATGAATCAGTACGGTCAATTGACGATCGCTATTCCTTTTCGACCGGGTGTTAAACAGGCCCCTTATGTTGTTAATGTTTTAGCCAGCGAATCTAATCGTCTAGACAAAGATCGATTTTTAGATGTTGCTCAAATTCGATCGATTGACGGGCAACGAGTTTTGGGATTGGTGGGAATTCTTGAAGATATTTACTGGCAACAAATTCAGGAAGCACTCTCGATCGTTTGTGGTTTTGACTTAGAGTAATCAGAAATAGTGGAGTTACGCTACATCCCCGACTTCTACAAGAAGTCGGGGATGTGTCTTTTAAAAAATGCTCCGAACAAATAATCCTAACTCAACACCCAATTTACCAAAGTCCGCACGGGATAACCTGTCGCACCAGCATTATTTACCCCATATTCCTTATCCGCCCAAACTGGCCCAGCTACGTCTAGATGCGCCCAAGGGGTGTCTTTGACAAACTGTTTGAGGAAAAGAGCGGCAGTGATCGAACCACCACCTCGTGGGCCAGTATTCTTGAGATCGGCGATGGGTGATTCGATCCCTTTGAAGTACTTGTCAGCCAAGGGCATTTGCCAGAAATTTTCACCCGCCTGTACTGAGGCGGCTAAAATAGCGTCAGCCAGAGCCTGTTCTGGACTCCACAACCCAGCGATATCGTCACCTAGAGCGACGATACAAGCTCCGGTGAGAGTTGCCAAATCGACGATCGCATCCAACTTCAATTTATCCGCATATACCAAGGCATCAGCGAGGGTCAATCGCCCCTCAGCGTCGGTATTATTGATTTCGATGGTTTTGCCATTGGAGGCTGTTACCACGTCTCCAGGGTGAATGGCGCGTCCGCTAATCATGTTTTCAGCTACCGCACTGATAAAGTGAACTTCTACATCGGGTTTGAGTTTGCCGATGGCTTTGGCTGCACCCAAAGTAGCCGCCGCACCACCCATATCCATCTTCATGGTTTCGATACCGCTACCAGCACCCTTAATATTCAAACCACCAGAATCAAACGTCACACCCTTACCGACGATCGCAACTTTACGGCGCGGTGTCCCAGAAGGTGTATAAGTAAGATGGATGAATTTCGGTGGCATTTCCGAAGCCTGAGACACACATAAAAATGCACCCATACCCAAAGCTTCACACTCAGCCTGCTCTAGCACCTTGAGTGTAAAACCCTCATAGTCTTTGACAATCTGGGCGGCGGTTTCTGCCATACTTGCGGGAGTCACCACATTTGCAGGTGCAGTTACCAATTCCCGCGCCAAAATCACCCCATCACAAATCGCCTGCGCTTTGAGAATCGCCGCCTCATTTCCCGCCGAGTCTAATAGATGAACCTCAGTCAGTTTAATCGGCTTCTTATCATCTCCTTCAGACTTGAAGCGATGATCTTGATGCAATGCGAGTAGCAAACCTTCACTAACTACCTGTACAGTTCCCCCATTATCCCCATTCCAAACAGGAAGACTAATTCCCAGGGTAGTGGCTTTCTCACGTTTGGCTACCCGCGCGATGGTAGCTCCCACCCGCCGAAAAGTATCTAATTTGGCTTTATCAGCTTTGCCCAAACCCACCAGCATAATTTTCTTAACTGGGGTATTTACACCAACGCGAGTCACCGCGCTACTATTCGAGCTACCTTTGAATTCAGTTTCGGCAATTAGTGCCTCAATTACCCCTTGCAATTTGGTATTGAGTTCGCCCATATCGCCACTAAGTTCGACTGCATCTTCGTAGAACCCTATCGCCAAAAGGTCTCCAGTCCAATCTAGGCGTGATGTAGCGATCGCTTTGATGTCCATATTATCAGTCTAGTCTTAAAACTCCCATTATAGCTATTGGCGATCTGGTGCTCGAAACAAGACGCTCTTACTCGAGCGGTAGGCTGTCGCCAACGATTACGACTGGAGATCCGTATCACCCCGCTAGCACGCCCGTACCCAATTAAATAATCGCCAAATGTATTGAAAAAGATATCTTTTTCAGTAAATGTGGGTAATTTAACTATATGAGAGGACATATTTTATACAAGCATGTTTGTGTGTCGATCTAGATTAATCCAGATTGACTACTCTCACTACTCGCCCTTGGGATCTGAGGGCTAGCAAATTGTGTTGCATTCAATTAAGGGAATCTATATGATGTATCAGAAAATTGCGATCGCTATTTTGTTATTATGCAGTCAGGTTTTACCTGCAAGTGCGAGTAATAATAGTGAGCTAACAACCGACGATCTCCATGCTGTGGTGGCTACTGCGAAAACTTGGAAAGGTACGCCCTATCGATATGGGGGTAAGGATAAAAGTGGGATTGACTGTTCCCATTTTGTCTACTCGGTGTACAATCGGGTGTTTGAGGGGATTAGTTACCGCGTTGCTGAAGATTTTCCCCGCAGTGCTGATTTTAATCGCACCCAATCACCCCATGTTGGCGATACGATCTACTTTCCTGGTGTTAATGGCGCGTCGGCTCATGTGGGTATTCTCACAGATGTGGCATCGAAAAAGTTTATCGGTGCTCAAAGTAGTACTGGGGTGAAGGAAGCGAGCTTTGCAAAAGGTACTTACTGGGGTAAACGTCCTTATCAGATTCTATCTTTGCTCAGTAAGTAAGCATTGGGTACGATCGATGTCACAACCCAAAACGAAACAGCACCCGATTGGCAATAATACCAAGTACGGGTGCTGCGAACAAAGTTAGATATATGCGGATGGGGAGACTCGAACTCCCAAGGACTATGCCACACGCACCTCAAGCGTGCGCGTATACCAATTCCGCCACATCCGCTTGTCAATTTTTTTTGAGGTGCATTTTTACGTGCTTTGTAAGCTTACCACGATCGAATAGAAGAGTCAAGAGATTTTGGATTACTCATATCTTGCACTCAACGATAAGTTTCACACAAGTAACCTGTAGGGGTACCTCTTGTGGGTACCCAAGGGTTGAGGAATTAGTAATTCTAATAACTGGTGATTAAAGCCAGTAGGGTAGGCACTGCCCACAAGCTCAATTCGTTACTCAAAGTAGCTTTCAGCCTCCAGTACTAGATGGTGGGCAATGCCCACCCTACATTTTTACTACTACAACTCTCTACCTCTATCCGGTTCTAAGTTATTAGAATTGCTAATTCTTTAGTTGAGGGTGCCCACGAGAGGCACCCCTACAGGTTGATTGTGCGTGGGATAAATTTCTTGACTGATAATTAATTCATCAACTCTGCCGATCCCCTATGATTGAGATAACCGCTTAACGGCTACTCCACCTAGTAATTTGTCGGTTTCCGAGAGAAGATGGGGAATGGTGGCTTTGTGGGGGCTGTTGGCGAGACAGGCGGAGAGATCGAAGTTGCCCAGATCTGTGGCTTTGGCTCCTGGGAACCAATGACCGCCATTTTCGAGCAGATTGTAACGCATGGTACCATATTCGGTCATGTCATAGGCGATCGCCAAATTCCGCAGCCAGAGGATGGTAGCTATATTTATGTTCCCTGGTGTCTCTTCGAGTTTTGGTAAGCCTTCTCGCCAAGTTTTGACCCATTCTGTGCCCAGTTTATCGGCGGCTGCTCGTTCGAGTCGATCTATAATTGGTGGTAAGATTTCTTCGGCTCGATCTAGGAGTGCTAATGTCTTGATATGTTCGTCAAAATCACTCGGTTTAGCGGCTCCCACACTTAGGGTATGTACTTGGGGATGGCTGAGACAGAAGAGATTATTAAACACCATCGGGCTGAGTGGCTGACAGAGTTCTACTAGTTTTGCTGAGGGGGTATTGAGCAAGCCGCCTTTATTTGTCGGGCTGATAATAAATACGCCCATATCGTGACGAGTAGCGGCTTCGATCGCCGACCAATTCATCTGGTTGATATAATACCAGTGGAGATTGACATAATCGAACTTATCAGATTCGATCGCTCTAATGATTACATCCGTCGGTGCATGGGTAGAGAAACCAATATGTCGGACTTTGCCCTCAGCCTGCAACTGTTTGGCGACTTCCCAACAACCCCCATCTCGCAGCGAATAGTCAGTGGTTTCTTGGTTATTAATCCCATGAATACCCAACAAATCCACATACTCCAAATTGAGCCGCGATAGACAGACTTCAAAGGTGCGGCGAAACTGTTGAGGATCGGCAGTTGGAGCTACTTTCGTTTGGAAGATATAGTCTTGACGATTTAATTTGGGTAAGATTTGACCGAGTTGGATTTCCGAAGAACCATAGAATCTGGCAGTTTCAATATGATTTATGCCTAATTGTAGCGATCGACGGATAGTAGCTTCCAAATTCTGCTGATTTTCATCAGGAATCTCCGTCAGCGGTAAATCTTGCCATTTGTACTGATAGCGCATTCCCCCACAGGAAAAAACAGGCATTTGTAGCTCGGTACGACCAAAACGGCGATATTGCATCATAGAGAGTAGCGTAGTGACTGTTAGGTGTGGGCTATTTGCACCCATTGAATACCCAACTATCTTAACAACTAATCAAAATATTTTCCGCTTGAGGAAAGGAATGAATAGCGAGCGCGGGTAATAATCTGAACCCATTGCGCTGTCAAAATTCACTAGTTAAGTAGCCGAACCAGGTTTTTGTTCGGTTGGGGGCGTTTGAACTTGGATTAATGTCAGACCTTGCCGAAGTAAATATTCTGCTAAGTGTTTATCTAACATTTCCCCGATGGCATTCATGTTTTCGGTGGATTGGCGCACCGTGTAGCAATTTTCATCGGTAAGTGAGAAGTGAGCATTAAAGTTGTTGATATAATGTTTTTGATAATGTGCTTTTGCAAACTGCGCTACGTCTTTTTGCAAGTTAATTTCAAGCAATTTACCGTCACATATTCGCTCCAAGAAATCTTTTGCTGTTGCACTGCCAGCTCTTACTGCTGCTAGTTCTTCAGCCCTGCTGTTTTCAAGATCGGGGGATAGCAAACAGCGAGTTATCGCCCAGTTTAGAAAAAAAGCGACGTAGGTAGTTGGGTCTCCGCCCTCTTGGTCGTCACTACTATCAACGTGGTAGTCGTAATTATCGATGGTCAAAGTTTGCTCCTCTAACAGTCAACCCTATTGGCTTCGCTATTGACAGATTAAAAACTGGTAATCATTAAAAACAACCTAATTATATTATCTCACAGATCGATCGCAATTCACCTTGCAACCATTGAATTGCCGGATCGGTTGTGAGCAGAGATCGCCAAGCCATCGATACTTGAAAATCACCCACATCAATCGGTGGTGCTAAAATTTGGAGCCGATCTTCTGGAGCTAATCTTTCGGCGATTCTGGATGCTAATGTGACAATTCCATCCGTCGCGGCAACGGCTGCTGGCACTGCTAATACATGAGGTAAAGTAAATCTTACCCGTCGCTCCCAGCCATGTTTTGCCAATTTAGCATCCACATGTCCCAATACTCGCCCGCGAGGGGATACGAGAATATGTTCTTCGGCTAAATAACGTTCTAGTGTCAATTCCGCCTGAATCCGGGGATGATTTTGACGAGCGAGACAGGTAAATGTTTCGGTAAAAAGGACTTCAGTGCATTGACAATGTTTTAATGTCCAACCATCGGCGATCGCCAAATCTATCTTACCTTCTTTGAGTGCGGCGATCGGATCGCGGCCGATGTCCCATACTTCTAGATTAATATTTGGGGCGATCGATTGCAACCGATTCATCAATGGTGGAATCAGAATAAATGTCCCATAATCATTCGTGGCAATCCGCATTGTGCGATCGACACTAGCAGGATCGAACGGTTCGGGCGAAGTTAAAGTTCGCTCTATTTCACCCAAAATAGCTTCAATTGGTGCCAATAATTCTATTGCTCTGGGGGTTAAAACCATCTGTAAGCCATCGCGGACTAAGATTCGATCTCCCAATGCTGCCCGCAATCGTTTGAGAGCTGCACTCGTAGCTGGTTGGCTCAGGTGAAGTTTCTTAGCCGTGTTGGAAACACTCCGCTCGGCAATTAGCGTATGCAGTACAACCAACAAATTGAGATCGAACGACCTTAAATCCATTTAACAAATAAACTCTATTTGAACTATTGATTTGAATTATAAACTGAGGATTGGTAGGATTGTAGCAACCCATTAAATTCCTGCGAGAGAGTAAATATGAAAGTCGCTATTATCGGTTCTGGGATCGTCGGTCAAACACTCGGCAAAAAACTAGTAGAATTGGGTCATGATGTCATCGTAGGTACCCGCGATCCGAATAAACTAGATGAGGCCAAAGGCTGGGCTGGTAGTCTGGGCGATTGGCTCAATGCCGTAGGGAATAAAGCAACCGTGGCGACTTTTGCCGCCGCCGCTGCTCAGGGCGAGATCGTCATCAATGCGACTCACGGCATGGCATCCCTAGCCGCACTCCAAACTGCTGGTGCCGAGAATTTGCAGGGCAAGATTTTAATTGATGTTGCTAATGAATTAGATTTTTCCCAGGGTATGCCACCAAAATCCCTAGCAGCAGATACAACGTCATTGGGCGAGAAAATCCAAGCAGCATTCCCCAATACCAAAGTGGTAAAAACGCTCAATACGATGAATTGTGCGGTGATGGTGAATCCCCAGCAAATAGCTGATGGAAATCATACGGTGTTTGTCAGTGGAAATGATGCTGATGCAAAGGCAAAGGTGACAGTATTGCTCCAGAGTTTTGGTTGGACTGATATTTTCGATCTAGGCGATCTTACCAGTGCCCGTGGGACAGAAATGATGATGCCAATCTGGTTACGGGCTTTTGGGAAGTTGGGTAATGTGCCGTACAACTTCAAAATTGTGGTTGGATAGCGCGCCAGATTTTAATCCCGAACGCGCGAGCGCACCCCAAGGTGGTCGCGCGACAGTCTACCATTAGCTGAGATTCTTCATATGAACGTGAATCCCCATCAAAACAAACGTGCTTTAGTCACAGGCGGCAACAAAGGAATCGGGTTTGCCATTTGTCAAGGTTTACTTACAGCCGGATTTGAGGTGACTTTGGCAGCCAGATCGAGCGACAAAGCTCAAGCGGCGATTGAGCAACTAAAATCCGATCGGGTACATGCCCTGATATTGGACATCACTGATGACAATTCGATCGATTGCGCCGTCGCTGCTTATGCTCAGGAGTTCGATAGTCTCGATGTCTTAATCAACAATGCAGGTATTTATCCAGACGAGGGGGTAAATATCTTGACAATCGATCGTCAATTGTTCGATCGGACGATAAATACCAATACCTTTGGCGCAATTCGGACGACACAAGCCTTTTTACCACTTTTAGAAAAGGCGGCGGCGGCTCGTGTCATCAATGTTTCTAGTGGCTATGGTGCGTTAGCTGGGTTATCAGCCGATGCCCCCAGCTATTGTTTATCGAAACTCGCACTCAATGGTGCAACTATGATGCTAGCAGCAGCTCTGAAGCCGAATGGAATTGATGTGTATGCAATGTGCCCTGGTTGGGTGCGGACGGATATGGGGGGCGCGTCGGCAGATAGATCGCCAGAGCAAGGCGCGGATACGGCGATCTGGTTGGCAACGGAAGCTGGATCTAGTTTGAGTGGGAAGTTTTTCCGCGATCGACAAGAGATCTCTTATTAATAAACTATGACGCTCAGAAGGCGGCTAGGGGGCTGATGGAGATTAATGTGGCTAAGAATCGGAATGGGGCTACCGGAACTTGTCAGGTGGCATTTGAACCTACTGTGGTTATGTTTAGTAACAGGAGGTGACTCTAATACATTTAATGTGAGTTATTCTAAACTTATGCCAAGCAATCTACCTTAACAACAACTCGATAGCGGCCTTGATTATGATATATTTTCCAAGATCGGATAAATCATCGTTCTGTTCACAATATTATTTTGTAGTACAAATTGGCAATGCGGCTGCTTGCAATACACATCGGGTTTCCTCCTCATGTTATGATGCCTGGAGAGTTTTGAGTTAAGCTAGCGGCATGACTCCAAGACTCGGTTCTATCTATGTGATAAATTCGCAGTCGATAGGAAAGTATTCCTCAAACAATCTTTTAAACAGACATGTATTTAACTTCAGTTTTGTGTGAGCAAAGATGGGATGGGGCATAATGAATAAGCCAAAGGTCGCATCTTTTTTTACGGGAATTGGTGGTTTTGATATTGGATTTGAACAAGCAGGGTTCGACGTTGATTTTCAATGCGAAATTCAAACTTTTTGTAGATCGGTGTTAAATCATCACTGGCCGCAAATTCCGTGTGGGGCAGACATTATGACGATCGATCCAGAAAGCATACCAGATGCGGAAGTATGGTGTGGAGGATTTCCATGTCAAGATTTATCTGTAGCGAGCGGCTCTAAAGGTCGTCACGGATTGAATGGCTCTAGATCGGGACTATTCTTCCGATTGTCAGAGCTGGCTCAGATTAAGAAGCCGCGCGTAATCTTAATTGAGAATGTGCATGGTTTGCTTAGTTCAAATAATGGAAAAGATTTTGCAGAGCTTCTTCAGACATTGAGCAGCCTTAACTATGCTGTTTCATGGAGACTATTAAACAGCCGTTATTTTGGAGTACCTCAATCTCGCCCACGTATTTATATTTGTGCTTGGATGGATAGTCCCATAGCCGCAGGTAATACTTTATTTGAAAATCGTTTACCGCTACGTTTGAAAAATGAGCGTGCAGCATTTTTAACTACTTCTTGGCAGAGAGATATTAGTCCTATTCCTCCTAAACTTGCATTTTGTTTGGCAGCTACATCTGGACGACATACAGGTACTGACTGGAGCCGGACATATATTCCTTACACAGATGAGGTTCGTAGGCTTACCCCACTCGAATGTGAGCGTCTGCAAGGATTTCCAGATCATTGGACTAAGTTACACTTGTCAAATATCAATGCTGAAAAATCTGATAGTCTCAGATACCATGCTCTAGGAAATGCAGTTTCAGTTGCCGTTGTAAAGTGGATTGGAAAAAAAATACATGCCCAGCTAAATAGTATAGAAATAAGAAATGATATTAAAGACACTGAACATAAATTCACGACTGAATCAATGAAAAGGTGGCCTGGATTGAATAGCTCTAAAATGATTAAAAACAACCTATGCAACTTACAAAATAGCAAAAAAATTGTTTGGATGAATGCAGGGATTATGTGGAAAGATGAGTTTATTGCAAATAGTATTTACCCATCCCCTTGCGATCCTATTAATTCCGATTTAATAGATATTGTTGAACGTGAAAAACCGGACTTACGTTATTTTTTGAGTCAAAATGCTGCCGAAGGGATTTTAAGAAGAGTGGATTCTCAGAATAGACATTTGTTTCCTTATCTTCGGATTGCATTAGAGAGATTAAGCGGAAGAGTTTCACAAAAAAGCATCGAGGTGCTAAACACCTCACTGAAAAAAGAACTTTATTTACCGGAGTTGCTAGAATGCGTATAGCCCTAAGACCCAGCGGGGGCAGAGGAGATTATGAGTTAGCTGGCTCCGATAACGGAATCTATGCATCCGAATTACTTGACAAACAGTTTTATTACCAAATCACTCCAGGTCTAACAATTGATGGAAAGTCAAAAGTTCATAGACTTTCCGGAAAACCACGAATTCGACCAGAAAAAGATGGTTTGCATCCATATATGGTGATGTATTCAATCCTCCTTCTGCCACCTCCAAGAAGAGAATTAATTAAGACAGCCAAATCTGCGCTAATAGAACTCTCATCAAAAGAATATATTCTCTATGGGATTGACGTAGACTTGATAGAAAATGATCTAACTAAAGTTGTTTTTGCACCGACCAATATGTGGGCAAAGAATCAATGCGGAATTCTCAAAGTTGACTTTGCAGAGCGAATGGCGGTCATCGCCACCTTATGGGATGCCGCAGGTCAGACTAAATCTGAATTAGGTATGCTAGTTCAGAAACATCAATCTGCAATAATTGCCTCTGACCATTTAACCATTCGAGATACGGCGAAAGAAATACAAAAACTAATTAGAGTTGAGACCGATGTTCTGCCATCAATTTTAAATGAATTCAAATTACCAGATTATTTAAGTGCTGACTATACTGGAATCACTGATAGTACCGCAGGCTCTGAATCGGAAGATAGCAACATATCCCCTAATGATTCATTACGTGAACGAATAAGAAAATGGCGTAAGCAGGCTGATAGAGGCCCAGGGGCACGCAAATTCAGCATGGCCGTTCGGGAAGCTTATGACTATCGTTGCTTTTTTTCGGGAGAGCGTTTCCCTAAGTTAGCACTTTTTGATTCGGCTGGTGTTGATGGTGCGCATATTTTGCCATGGTCTACGCATGGACTGAACTCAGTGGAAAATGGAATCTGCTTGTGTAAGCAATGCCATTGGGGTTTTGACAATGGTTTACTCAGACTAGATTTCGATCGTCAGTCGAATAGCTATTCGCTATCAATTCCTAGTCATGTTAAAGATATGGCCATTAAAGAAAATTTTGACTTAGATTACTTTCAGAGAAATACAGGGGTGCTAGATAAATCTAGACTGCCTGTAGATTCTGATCTATGGCCTTCCCCAAAACATATTCGAGAGTTTAATTCTAAATTTCCGGCTTGCAATTAGAGCCAGTAGGGTGGGCATTGCCTAGCATGTTCATTTTGATAGGATTTCACCCTTTTTTACTCGTGCAGTTTTTGTGTCTGTACTGGCGGAAAGCTTTTACTAAAGCGGCTTTCACCCAAATATTCGCACATATTCTGCATGAACATAGATCGCCCAAAAAGGCATAGAATAAACATGCTAGGCATTGCCCACCCTACTGGCTAGCAATTCACATTGTAGAACCCAGCATTGACTGATGCGAGAAGGTTGCCTCCGGTACGCTAAGCGATCGAGTAGTGGTGTCTAAAATTATGAATACGCTTGGCGATTACCTCTCTGCTTAGGCAGACGCTCCGCGTTGGCGAAGCCTTGCCTTGGCATTACGGCGCGGCTATACGCCAACGGTAAAAGCAACGACTCGAAATGTAACTGCATTCCCGATTACTCATTGGGAGTTCTCGTCTTTTGAATCATCTCTTGGATTGTTTCAGTTTCGCCAATTTCATAGAGCCTAATCGAACCATTCTCAATGGTAAAGATTTGCTCGACTGTCATATCCGCGAGCAAATTGCCTTGTAAATCTTTGACGATTTGATGAACGGTAACGATATTTCGATTATTTTCATCTGTCTTAAATTTCAAAGTCTCAAGCTGCACTTGAATAACCTGATATTGATTAGTCCAGTATTCGCGCACCGCGTTACGTCCATAGACGAAACCGCCTTCTACCCCGTTCGCCCATTTCACATCTGGGTGCATCACCGCGATAATTGTTTCCAGCTCGCGGTTGTTAAAAGCATCGTATAAATTTTGTAGCAACTGCCGATCTGAACTCATAGTTAATACTCCAGGTAATTTTTGGTGCAACCAGTAATGCCAGTTGGTTTGGTAGTTTAGGAATTCTAAAGATCGATGCAAGCCGTCTTTTGACGTAGAAAAGGCTGTCTGTAAAGGTTGTACGATCGCAGTCATAGATGTGAGTTGAGAGTCAATCTCCCTACGCATCGATCTATTGGGGATTGGCTGCCCAAATACAGGAATCGACACAGAACTTGAAGCTCTATGCTGAAGTCGGACTTGGGTGCCGCCTTCTACTGGAGCTAATGTCCAAATTACTCGTGAAGCTGGATCTGCGGGATGCTCTTTCCAGCTATAAACTAAGCGTTTTGGTGCTTCCAGTTCTAGCACTTGGCAGTAAATTGTGACTTTCAACCCTGGTAATGGAAAACTTTGAAACCGAAACTGATGCCCCAAGCAAGGTTCAAAATCGTTGTCCATCATCCAGACACTCAAAGCACTGCGGTTTGTCAGCATCTGCCAAACGCGCTCCGGTGGATGGGGATAAAATGTTTCCAGCTCCATCTCCTGGCTCATGGTTGTTCCTCCAGATACTCTCCTAAAGCATCCAGTTTTGCAGTCCAAAACTCTTCGTACTGGCTTATCCACTCCGATACTGGCTTGAGGGATGCTGGATTGAGTCGGTAGATGCGCTGTCGTCCACGGCGGTGCTGGATGACTAGTCCCGCTGCGGATAGGATTTGTAAGTGTTGCGAGATGGCAGGTAAAGACATTGCGAAGGGTTCGGCAAGGTGCTTGACAGGCTGCTCGCCATGCTGCAACCGATCGAGAATCGCCCGCCGAGTGGGATCGGCGATCGCTTGAAAAATATCGGTACTGTTGGTCGATCGACTCATAGATATAATTAAGCAAATGCTTAACTAAATAATACTTTAGCATTTGCTTAATTGTCAAGCGATGCGCTTCAGCCTTCGATCGTCAACTGTCGATCGCCTCCGGTACGCTACAACTCACATTCCGCACTTCAAATAAATCAGCGGTTGAAACCGCCGCTAGTGATGCAAAGTCCGCCTACGCGGACTGAGATTTCCAACCCGCGTAGGCGGGTTTTGCAGCATTAGCGGCGGTTTTAACCGCTGATTATCTTGAAGTGCGGAATGTACGCTACAAGATCGGCAATAATTGGGCGAAAGGCTCAAAGGTGGTAATTGCCGATCGATCCAATTATCCTCACCGCATTAGCAATCCCATCTTCAGCCTGAATTTTTGCCCCCAAATTAGCTGCTTGCTGGCGCATGACGGGATCTGTCACCGCTCGATCGATCGCCCGTGCTAGTAATTCAACTGTTAATTTCTTGCGAGGAATCGGTGCCGTCCCCACACCTAATTTCTCTACTCGCTGCCCCCAAAATAATTGATCGCCAAAGAATGGAACGATAATCGAGGGCACACCCGCTCTCAAACCCGCCGCCGTCGTGCCCGCACCGCCATGATGCACCACCGCCGCCACACGGGGGAATAGCCAGGAATGGGATACTGATTCCATCATGTGGACTGTAGCTGGTAAATGTGCCTGATTCATACCGCCCCAGCCAGAAACTAAGATGCCCCGTTGCCCTGCTCGATCGAGAGCTGCCACTACTAAATCGGCTGTTTCGGCTGGGTTGCGGCTGCCCATGCTGCCAAACCCGATATAGACGGGCGGTGCGCCGCTGGCGAGGAATTTGGATAGAGTAGCGGGAGGTGTCCAATCGTCGTCTTCATCCAGGAACCAATAACCAGTTACGTTGGTATTGTGCCAATCGGCTGGTTGGGGAATTACCGATTGGCTAAAGCCGTAGAGGGTGGGATATTGACGCAAGATTGGTGAATTGTACGACCCCAAAAATGGAGCTGGTGGTAAGTTT
>JANOPX010000178.1:0-25667 GCA_031422115.1 Chamaesiphon sp. VAR_4_metabat_408
TTTTTTTAAATTTTTGTCTGGTTGGGTGGTTTGTGGGGGGGTTGGCTTGCTGGGGGTGAGGGGTGTGGGGTGAGGGGTGAGGGTAGCAGGGTAGCAGGGTGAATGTATCACTCCCCGTCCCCCCGTCCCCCCGTCCCCCCGTCCCCTCATCCCTCACCCCTCACCCCTGACAATTTCCCCCGCAGTGGTTCAGGAATACTCTCAATGACATCTAGTACCAATTCAGCCCCAAATTGTTTGCCGAGTTTTTGTTGGGTGAGTAGATCGAGTTGTCGATCGAATACAATAAAGTCTTCTTCTGTCCAAGGTTCCAACCTGTCGCCGCTCAAAGGATCTAACTTCAATAATCGATCGAGATCGAGCACCGATTGCAGATGGGGAACTACCGTACATAAGTTATTGGCGACAGATTGCAGTTGTCTGGCTCCAATTAGATCCTCTAGCCGCAACCATAGTTCCTGAAAAAAGCACAGACTAGCTTGTTGCAATGCCAATTCGCTCGAAATCTGGATGCCTATTTTCGGTACATCAGTCGGACTAGTATATATCTGTGCTTCTAGTTCATCTATCTCCCAGAGCGAGTAGTAGCCAACTTCTCGCACTAATAAATATCGATCGCCATGAATTAACTTTAGTTGTTGCCATTGCTGTTGAGCTTGAGCCAGTTTTATTTCGGCAAAAGCTTGATGTAGATAATATTTTTGGCCTTGATAAGTGAGTCTCAAATCCGCTCTTTTCTTGCCGGGAATAGTAACGATCTCAATGTCCACCAATTGCTGCTCGACGATCGACATTAGGTTAGGGGATAGGGGATAGAGGGAGCCTCGGCCATGCCTTGTGCTAAGTTTCTTTACTGAGTAAGTATGTGCCTGGTAATATTTAATACTTAATGTCCCAGATTATCTAGCGTAATATAGCGGATAGTTATTGGCTGCAAGCTCGATCGTCAATCCCTCTTTTCAGATATTTAACACTTGACACAATCGCGGGAGTCGTCAAGGTATGATATAATTCAATTCGATTGTGGGCGAAAAAATCCCCAGTAAGTCGATTCCACAAGGCGGAGGCAAAGCAGGGAACGAGTTAAGTAATATGGGACTTAAATCCGATAGATATTTCTTGATTACTCTGATACAATCAAAATAACTACGGGTTAGTAGCTCAGTTGGATAGAGCATGTACCTTCTAAGTACACGGTCGGGGGTTCGAGCCCCTCCTAACTCATATAGATATTCTCACATCTTGCCTCAAAACAAAGTTACTAGTGTTCTAGGGGATAGGGGATAGGGGATAGAACTGACCACTATCCACTATCCGCTTTCATCAGTATTTTAGTTCTGGTGCAAGATATGAGTATTCCCTTCTTCACCTGTGGTTTAGATCTTGTTGTAAAATAGCAAGGAACGATTTCCGAAGGGGAAGGCTCCGCCAACGACGATCGTTATTGTCATTAGGATTGCTATATGTCTCGACCGCCTTTACTAATTTTAGTCGATGGACACTCTTTAGCCTATCGATCTTACTATGCTTATGCCAAGGGTAAGGATGGCGGATTGAAGACTTCGGCGGGAATTCCGACTAGTATTTGTTTTGGGTTTGTGAAGGCTTTGATTGAGACGATCGAATCTCAGAAACCTGATGCTCTAGCAATTGCGTTCGATTTACGTCAACCGACGTTTCGACATGAGGCTGATGACAATTATAAGGCCGATCGGGTCGAAACTCCCGCAGATTTTCTCATCGATATTCAGAATTTATATGGGTTATTAACTGCACTCAATTTACCGACGATTACCGCACCCGGATTTGAGGCGGATGATGTTTTGGGTACTCTGGCGACAAGTGCGAGTAAAGTTGGGTATCAGGTGAAGATTTTGTCGGGAGATAAGGATATCTTTCAACTGGTGAGCGATATCGATCGGATTAGTGTTTTATATTTATCTTCAGTTTATGCCAAAAGTGGTCAACCTAGCACGCTCGAAATGAACGAGCAGGGGGTAATTGACAAGATGGGAGTTACCGCAGCACAGATTGTTGATTATAAGGCTTTATGTGGGGATAAATCTGATAGCATCCCTGGTGTGCGGGGGATTGGGGATAAGACGGCGGTAAAATTGCTGACAGAATATCACGATCTCGATCGAGTATATGCGGCGGTTGAGGAGATTCCAGGTGCGACGGGAACTAAACTCAAGACGGGTAAAACTGAGGCTTATCATTCTCAATATCTAGCGAGAATTATTACCGATGTTCCGTTAGATTTGGATTTGCAGGAAACTAGATTAACTGGCTTTGATTTCCAACAGGTGAAGCCATTATTACAGACGTTGGAGCTACATCGATTTAACAAAGATATCGAACAACTTCAGACTACATTTGGCGGGATAATAGAGCCTATCGTAGAGAGTGAAGATGTGCAAGATGGCTCGATCGATCTAGATGACGATAGTCGAGGATTATGGTTTTTTAGTGCCGAAGACACCGACAAATATCAACTCGGTAAAAAGTGTCCGATCGAACCCCAAATTATCGATAGTGCGGCAAAATTAGCCGTACTAATTATCACACTCAAACAACATATAGATCCAAATCATCCCGTCGCATGGGATACAGAAACCACCGATTTAGAACCGCGCAACGCCGAATTAGTTGGGATTGGTTGCTGTTGGGGAGAAGGCATAAATGATATGGCATATATTCCGATTTCGCACGAACAAGGCGACAATTTAGAACTAGAATTAGTCCTAGAAAACTTGCGCCAAATCCTCGAAAGTGCCGCATATCCAAAAGTATTGCAGAATGCTAAATTCGATCGATTAGTATTTAAAAACCAGGGCATCAACCTCGCCGGAGTCGTCTTCGACACCATGCTCGCCAGCTACGTCTTGAATCCCGACAGTAGCCACAACCTCACCGACTTATCGAGCCGTTACTTATCGATCGTCCCCCAAAATTATACCGATCTAGTAGCCAAAGGTAAATCGATCGCCAGTGTCGATATCCCCCGCGTCGCCGAATACTGCGGAATGGATGTGTGGGGTACCTACCGCCTCCACAATATCCTCACCGCCGAATTAACAGCAGCCCCCAAACTCCTCCCCCTCCTCCAAAATATCGAGCAACCCCTAGAACCCATTCTCGCAGCAATGGAAGATCGCGGCATCCGTATCGATGCCGAATACCTAGCCCAACTCTCCCACATCCTCGCCGCAGACATCCAAAATATCGAAACCGAAACCTACGCACTCGCAGGCGAAACCTTCAACCTCGGCTCACCCAAACAACTCGCCCATATCCTCTTCGAGAAACTCGGCTTAGACACCAAAAACATCCGTCAAACCAAAACAGGCTACTCCACCGACGTAACCACCCTCGAAAAACTCCAGGGAAAACACCAAGTCGTAGATCTGATCCTCCAACACCGCACCTTCGCCAAACTCAAATCCACCTACGTCGATGCACTCCCCGCACTCATCCACCCCAAAACTGGGCGAGTACACACCGACTTTAACCAAGCCGTCACCAGCACCGGAAGACTCTCCTCCTCAAATCCCAACCTCCAAAATATCCCCATCCGCACCGAATTTAGTCGGCAAATTCGCAAAGCATTTCTCCCAGCCGAGGGTTGGCTCCTCGCCGCCGCCGACTACTCCCAAATCGAACTCCGCATCCTCGCCCACCTGAGCCAAGAACCCGTCTTAATCGCCGCCTACAAACAAAACCAAGACATCCACACCCTCACCGCCCAACTCCTATTTGAAGCCGATACAGTCAGCAGCGAACAACGCCGACTCGGAAAAATCATCAACTTCGGCGTAATCTACGGTATGGGTGCCGCCAAATTTGGGCGAGAAGCAGATGTAAAAACCAGCGAAGCCAAAATCTTCATCGACAAGTTTTATGCCAGATATCCGGGCATCTTCGACTACTTAGAGCGCGTCAAACGCGAAGCTATAGCTCAAGGATATGTCGAAACAGTCTGCGGGAGACGACGTTACTTCAACTTTGAAAGTGGCAGACTGCGTGGGTTGAAAGGCACTAATCCCGATGATGTCAATTTAGACGATCTCGGCAACCTCGGTCAACTAGATGCCGGATATCTTCGCGCTGCGGCAAATGCCCCAATTCAAGGCTCCAGCGCAGATATCATCAAATTAGCAATGATAAAAGTAGACACATTATTGCAGCCATATCAAGCTAAACTACTCCTCCAAGTTCACGACGAACTAGTCTTGGAAGTACCCCAGGGTGAATGGGAAGAGCTGCAACTAAAAATCAAAACTGCAATGGAAGACGCGATCGATCTCAGCGTCCCAATGATAGCAGAAATCGGCAGCGGGGCCAATTGGATGGAAGCTAAGTAGAGGGGGAGAGAGGGAGACATAAACAACATCTGCCTCGGCAGATTAGCTGCTAAACTTGGGTGGTAATTAGATCGAGCAGCGAATGGCTAAATTACCAGATCCCATCATCACGAATATTTTCGTCATCCAACGTAGAATAATTGAGTGTATCGATGCCACCACTTCAACAGAGTTTAGATTGTTTGAGCGGATGGGTGAAACCAGCGAGAGCTTACCCGAACTTGAAGAACTCCAAAACATTAGAGAGCGGCTGTTATCCTCATATTCCCGACTGAATACTCTTTTACTCGGAATTGCTCAATCCCAGCCAATTGGGGCGAAGGATATGATAAATTTATTGTATCGCTCGATTGAGACTGGTCAAGCCACTTTAGATGCTAGTATTGCTAGCTTGCAAGAAATTCAACGTAATTGGAACTAATTATGAACGACCAATTTAGAATTCCCGATCCTGAAACTAGAGCGAAATCGATCGCTAATTTGAAAGCAGCTAGTCGATTATTAGATTTATTTAATTTAGAACTAGATGAAGCGATCGCATTAATAGAAAAAGACTTGAGAGCGCAACATCGAGCTAGACTACTATATGGAAAGAACTCCATGCCTACCCAAAAGATTGAAAGCTAATTTTGGCAAAATTGCCACAAATTAATCAAAATGCACTTAATTATGTTTGACTTGGATGGTACGTTAGTCGATAGTATGAATATCGATTCAGATTGCTATTTGCAAGCCTTAGTTGACGTATTTGAGTTCGATCTGGATAAGATCGATCGAAATTGGGGAAATTATCCGCATATTACCGATGCGGGGATTTTGCAAACTCTGTGTCAAACAGAATTAGGTCGCAATCCCACCCCGCTGGAAATAAAAGCTTATCAACAACGATTTTTGAATTTATTAAATATTGCGATCGGCAACCAGCCACTTCAAGAAATTATTGGAGCTAAAAATATTTTACACTACCTGGAAACCGCGCCTAATTATGCAATGGCGATCGCGACTGGTGCTTGGAAAAAGACAGCCAAATTTAAACTACAACAGACAAAATTAGATGAGATAATCATCCCAATAGCTTGCTCTGACGACGATCGATCGCGGGTAAAAATTATGAAATGTGCCTATCAAAGATCGATCGAATTTTACCAACAGCCACAGTTTGAAACAGTCACATATATTGGCGATGGTGTTTGGGATGGTGTCGCATCACAAGAGTTAGATTATCATTTTATTGGCATTGGGAGTGGCAATCGAGTCGGGGATTTACTAGCAACTGGTGCCAGACATGTATTTCCTAATTATCACAATCTTAGTGAAATCATGTCTAAAATTCGACAATACGAGGAGTAAGACTAACAGTATTTTTTTGTAAAATAGGCACTGTCCATAAATTAATTACTGGAATGATATTCCCCTGTTTTGTTCAGCCAATCAGGTGGTGCTACTCTAATATTGATAATTGGTGCTACAGGCAAACCATTACCTACATTCACATAATCGAATTTCTGCACCTACTCTTCCCCAACCGAGTGAAATACCCCAGCTATCGATAGATGTGGTTCTTCTCGCCAAACTTGTTTAATCAATAAATCTCGATAACCATATTGTTGATAAACCCGTTGCACTAATGTTTGTTCGCTAGAATCGTGGTCTAAAACTCGACCATCTTCAAAAGCGACAAATTCACCTAAGTACTGTTCGACAAGTTGAGGCTTTGCTGTTTCGTATAAAGCCTTTTGAATCTCAAAATATTTGAGTCGAGATGGCTCGAGCTGATTTTGAACAATTGTCATAAAGCCTCCTAACGGTTGTGGCAATTGATTTGCGGGTGCCAATATTATATCACAATCGAAATGCTCAATACTTAAAATGCTTGCTCCGTCTCGATTTGAGTCTGTGGGTATTGCCAACCCTACTGGCTCGACACGCTTAAAATTGTGGGTAAAGATGATGCAGTTTAATGCGGGCATCTGCGGCAGTAAATGCCATTTTACCTTAGAATGTTCTTGGTTTCGTTCTTGTTGCCAAGCAGCTAACTCAGATTTAAGAAGATTCTCCCGTGGAGAGGCTTCGCCAACGGTTCTACAACTATATTATGTCGGCGATACTCGGAACTGAGGATCGATCGCCCCAGACCGGATCCGGCTCCAACAACAGTGATAAAATAGATAGAGGCGCGAACCTGCCGATCCTAAAATCTACCTCATTCCCACATATGATTGTTGCGCTAGTCTATCTAATTTTGAGTGGAGCTTACCTGTTGGTGATTCCTGGAGCATTGTATTTCTATCTCAAACAGCGATGGTATATAGCTAGTTCGATCGAACGTGGCTTTATGTACTTTCTAGTATTCTTCTTCTTCCCTGGCATGTTACTACTCGCACCATTCCTCAATTTTCGCCCCAAACGTCGGGAAATCGAGGCTTAGATAACTAATGCGGAGAATCGACATATTTGTCATCGGCTTCATCGTCTTTGCCGTTGGTGGTGCTGGTTATTTGGGCTTGAAGTTTGCGGGGATAGATGATATCAACGCCGGAATTTGGAGTCAACTGCTCCTGGTGGGGATAATTCTCGCCTGGTTGTCTACCTATCTATTTCGGGTATCCACCAAACAGATGACTTATACCCAGCAAATCAAAGACTATGAAGAAGCCGTCATCCAAAAACGGTATGAAGAACTTACCCCAGAGCAACTAGCCGCCCTAGAGGCAGAAATCGCCGCCGAAAAAGCGGTTAGCGATGATGTGCCGATCGATCCAACATAGACGCTTTGGGTTATTCTAAATAGGCTGCTTTAACTCTCATCTCCAACATTTATATGCTCTCTGTTTCTAGTTGTTTTCAGTCACTTCGCGATCGTCATCGGTGTGCTTTGATTCCATTTATTACCGCTGGCGATCCTGATTTGGCGACTACAGCAGCGGCTCTCAAGACGTTAGATGCAGCGGGTGCAGATTTGATTGAGTTGGGTGTGCCTTATTCCGATCCTTTGGCTGATGGGCCAGTAATTCAGGCAGCAGCTACCCGTGCGTTAGCTCGTGGTGTAAAATTGGATGATGTGATAAACATGGTCGCTGAGGTGAGTCCTCAGATTAAAGCACCGATTATTTTATTTACCTATTACAATCCCATCCTCAATCGGGGGGTGCGGAATTTTCTCACTCAGATTGCAGCGGCTGGAGTCAAAGGTTTGGTAGTTCCAGATCTGCCTCTAGAAGAGGCTGAAGAGCTACTAGTACCTGCTGCGGAGATTGGGATAGAGGTAATATTGTTAGTCGCACCAACTAGCTCTCAGGAACGAATTAACGCGATCGCTGCTAAGTCTCAGGGCTTTATTTATCTAGTTAGTGTTACGGGTGTCACGGGTGTCCGATCGGGTGGTTTGGATGAACGTGTTAAGGGGATCCTCGCCAATATTCGCAGTATAACTGATAAACCGATCGCCATCGGTTTTGGCATCTCTGCTCCAGAACATGCCAAACAGGTACAGGAATGGGGCGCAGATGGGGTAATTGTCGGGAGTGCGATGGTCAAACGTTTGGCTGAAGGAACGCCGAATGAAGGGCTACAGGCGATCGAGCAGTTCTGTCAGAGTTTGAGAGTAGCAATTGATTAGATTAGCAGCCCGACTTCTTTTTGAGGTCGGTTTGGCGATCGCCCTTAAAATAGCGTCTAATTCCTATTATAACACATGCACGTAAATGTAGGGGGATGATTTAAAGTGGCTCAATCTGTCTCCTTCGTGGCGTAGCTCGCATTTGGCACTCAACGATAAATCACCCACAATTAACTTGTAGGGGTGGGTTTAGGCTAGTTAATATCGATAAATTATAAAGATATCAAACAAAACCCACCCTCCTCACTAGAATATCCAGCAGGCAATTAGCTCCAGCGAGGAACGAATGCGAGACGTTATTTGTGGGGAGGGCGGGTTTTGATTTGGATATTTTAGTTATCGCCCAAGAATTCTAGCTAAACCCGCCCCTACAGATACTCCTGTTACGCTTAATCGATCCTCGATCGAGCCATTATATAAAATAGCGTCTACTTACTATTATAACACACGCACGTAAATGTAGGAGGATAATTTAAAGTGGCTCAATTTACCTGATTCAGTCGAGGAGTAGCTCGCATTTGGCACTCAACGATAAATCATTCACAATTAACTTGTAGGGGTGGGTTTATGCTAGTTAATATCGATAAATTATAAAGATATCAAACAAAACCCACCCTCCTCACTAGAATATCCAGCAGGCAATTAGCTCCAGCGAGGAACGAATGCGAGACGTTATTTGTGAGGAGGGCGGGTTTTGATTTGGCTATTTTAGTTATCGCCCAAGGATTCTAGCTAAACCCGCCCCTACAGACATTCGTGTCAGCTTAAACGATCGCTCATCCAACCACTATATAAAACAGCGTCTACTTTCTATTCTAACACATGCACGTAAATGTAGGGGGATGATTTAAAGTGATTCAATTTGCCCACTTCGTTCCCGCGAGCCAAGCGGAGGTAATCGAAGTATGAGACAATAGACCATTAGCCCCCCGTTACTCCCAAGATGAAACTTTCCACGCTTGTATATCTGAGCATGTTTTCGATGATGCTGGAAACATCGATCGCACAAGCGCAGATTAAACCAGATAATACTCTGGGTATCGATCGATCTACCCTCAATAATAATCTGATTCAGGGTGGAGCGCAGCGAGGTAGTAGTCTATTCCATAGCTTCACGGAATTTAGTATTGGTAAGGGTGAGAGAATCGATTTTGCCAATCCTACGGGGGTGAAGAATATCATCACGCGGGTGACAGATACACCGTCGAATATTAATGGTACTTTGGGGGTGTTGGGTAGTGCGAACCTGTTCTTTATTAACCCGAATGGGATTTCATTTGGGGCGAATGCGCGGCTCGATATGGGGGGTACTTTTGTTGGGAGTACTGCGAGTGGGGTGAAATTTGGGGATGGGAATATATATAGTGCGGTTAATCCTCAAGCACCGTTATTAACGATGACAATTCCGGTAGGGTTGCAATTTGGGAGTCAACCGGGAAAGATAGATTTTACGACATCTACTAGTTTACTGACTAATTATGGTGGCTCTAGCTTTTTATTAGCTGGGGGGGATATTACGTTGACGAGTTCTAGATTGATTTTGCCCAATGGTAAGATAGAGCTGGTAGCGGTTAATGATGTGGGATTGGTATCTGTCGATCCAAATAAACTAACCGATCCGAAATCATCGAGCATCGCTATACCTACGGATCTAAAAAGAGCAGATATAGTCATTCAAAATGAATCTAGTCTGATAACTAGTGGGACAAGTAGTGGTAATATCGATATCCTCGCTGCTAATATTACTCTAGCTGGAATGACTAATAGTAATCGATCGGTTATCAATGCTCGATCGGATGGTAATGAGAATAGTCAGTCGGGGAATATTAAGCTCAATGCTACTGGTGATGTGCTGATATCTGGAAGTAATAGTGGAATTTCTACCAGTACTTTGGGGAGTATGAATGGAGGGACTATTCAGATTAACGGCGAGAATTTGATGATTCTGAATGGCGCGTATTTAGAGACTAGTCCATATAGAGGTAGTTCGGGTAAGGGGGGGGATATATCGATCTCTACAACTAAGTCTGTCAGGCTCGGTGCGCCGACTAATGGTGAAGAGAGCGATATAATTACAGGCTCTTATAGTGCAGGCAATAGTGGTAATATATCGATCGAAACAGGTAAACTAATCCAGCGCGACGGCTCGCAAATTATTACGGATAATCTCGTCACTAGTAATTTTAAGTCTACAGGTAAGTTAGGAAGTATTAAAATAGTTGCCCGTGAATCTGTCGAAGTAAGTGGGGTAGCGACAACTACCTTTCTATTTGGATTTCCTTTACCTACGTCGATCTCATCTTTTTCGACAAGTAAGCAAGATGCTGGTAATATCGATATTCAAACTCCTAAGTTTGCACTCAAAGATGGAGCTGTAATTACAGGCGGAACCGAGCGAAGTTTGGGTGGTACGATATCTATTACTGGATTGAATGGACGAAATGCGGAATCTGTAGAGATAATTGGCAACTCAAATTTGGGGCAATTTTTAGGTACTGAAAATGTGGCGGCTTTTGCGGGGGTGGGTAATGGAAGTCGGATTCGGAGTATTACTAGCGATAGTGGGAATGCTGGCAGTATAAATATTAAAGCCGATCGAGTATCATTGCAAGGTGGATCGAGAATTGATGTGAGAAGTTTGGGTAGTGGTAAGGGTGGCTCGATCGATATTCAAGCTCAGACGGTAGAATTGGTTAATGGTGGGCAATTAATATCGACGACGATCGGAAGTGGTGGAGCTGGTAAAATTAATGTGCGAGCCGACAACACCCTAAATCTAAATAGCATCGACTCAACCTTTGAAGCAAAACGAACATTCCTGAGCTTAATTACCGTCGTCAATAATCAACCCGCCGCCAGACAAGCTCTAAATGATTATCTCCAAAATCCGAATAGTACTTCCCAACAGTTAGTATTCGACTATTGGCAACAGCTAAATAATAATATCCCAGATCGACAAATATTAGGTCGATACTTTACCTTCTTGCAAGATAACCCGACAGCGAGAGCAACTCTAAAATCTTTTCTCACTAATACAGCCAAGCAATCATCGATCGCCGACTATAATATCCTGCTGAATGTGGGCAATAGTAGCGGTATCGTAAGTCGATCGCAAGTAGATTCTACCGGAAATGGTGGCAATATTACCGTCATCAGTCCGACGATAAATATTAAAGATGGCGCGGCGATGACGGCGAGTAGCGATGGTACCGGACGAGGTGGTAATATTACCGCAAAAGCTGAATCGATCGAGTTAAATAGCGGCTCGATAACTGCAAAAACTCGATCGGCGAATGGTGGTGAAATCGATCTAAGATTTAATCAGCTCCTATTGCTGCGAAATCAGTCAGAGATTTCAGCAAGTGCGGCGACGAATGGAAATGGTGGTAATATTACCATCAACGCACCTAAAGGAGTCATCTTTGCAGTACCGAATGAAAATAGCGATATTTTAGCTAGCGCAATCGGGGGTAAAGGTGGTATAGTGAAAGTAGACGCAAAAAACGTCTTAGGATTTAGTTACCAATCTATCGACAGATTTAGTAATATCGCCGCCACTTCTACATTCGGCTCTCAAGGGATTGTGACGATTACCACCTTAGAAACAGAGCCAAATCGAGGTATTCAACCAGAGCCAGTCGCGCCCGGAGTGCCCAATTTTTCACAAGTTTGTCCTGGAGAGAGAAACCCATTAGCGAGTACACTCATGGATAGTGGTAATGGTGGAGCCGCGCCGAGGATGAGGCAAGTTTTGCGGAGTGAAGATTTGTGGACGGATGGGCGAATGAGCGATACAGTTGTAAATACTCAGACAGCAGCTCCGACGATTGAAGTCGCCCAAGGTTGGATCGTAGGTAATAATCGCACGGTGGTGTTAACTAGTCAAGCGGCTAATAGTGCGGATGCGGGAAATAAGCCTGCGGGTTTGAATTGTTATGCGCCGTAGGTGTTCGAGCATACTCAGAGTTGTGAGAATTGCTAATTCTTCAACCCTTGGGTACCCACGAGGGGTACCCCTACTTGGGTACCCACGAGGGGTACCCCTACAGGTTAATTGTGTGAGGGTGCCATATCCGACTATACTGATGACGATCGGCATTAATTTATTAATCCCTCTATCTACAGCCGCTCAAACTAGTCCACCATTAGAACGACTACCGCAAGTTAACCCCAGTATTTTAGCACCCCGATCGGTACCGCTCAAATCTGCGCCCGATATATCGCCGAATCCGCAACCGCCAGTCAATAGTGAAGAGATAAACGTCTTGCGGTATGAGATAGTGGGAAGTACGGTATTTAGCGATCGAGAATTAGCTACCGTCGTCAAACCATTTATAGGTAGAGTAACATTCGACGGACTGCAATCGGCGCAGAAGGCGATCGAACAATACTATATCGATCGTAATTATCTCACGAGTGGAGCATATATTCCAACTGGGCAAAGACTATCGATCGATGGTGCGGTAGTCAAAATTCAGATCGTCGAAGGTAAACTCGAACAAATCAAAATCGTCGGTACCGAGAGACTCGATCCTAATTATATTCGATCGCGCCTAGCATTAGCGACCCAACCGCCCTTAAATAACGAGCGACTCATCGAAGGATTGCGCCTGCTCCAACAAGATCCCCTCATCGAGAATATCACAGCCGAAATATCTGGCGGAATTCAACCAGGTAGCAACCTGCTGGAAGTCAGAGTTCGCGAGCGAAATACCCTCACCACTGAAATCGGGATAAATAACAACCGTGCATCGAGTATAGGTACAATACAACGCCGCGCCCAAATTAGTCAAACCAACCTCACCGGAGCAGGCGACAATCTCATCCTCGCCTACAATAACACCGACGGTAGCAATGGCATCGACACCAGCTACACCATACCGCTAAACGCCTTCCAGACAACTCTGAGCTTCAATGCGGGGGGAAGCAATAGCCAGATTATCGAAGCACCATATCAACCCCTAGATATTAATACCAAATCCCGCTACTACGAAGTCAATATCCGCCATCCCATCATCCGTCGCGCTTACCAGGATGCTACCCAAGAATTTGCCGTCAGTCTAACAGGCGCGAAAATAGAGAGCACCAGTGCATTTGGCGATATCCCCTTTCCATTGAGTCGCGGCGCAGATGATAATGGTCGTACTAGTGTCTCAGCATTGCGCTTTGCCCAGGAATATATCCATAGAGATAACCAGTCAGTATTAACACTGCGAAATCAATTAAACTTTGGGCTGAATGCCTTCAATTCTACCATCAATAATAACGCCCCCGATAGTAGGTTTTTTACCTGGCAAGCACAAGGGCGATATTTGAAACAGTTAGGAAATAATACAGATCTAATCGTGCAAGGAAGAGTACAATTAGCCGATCGATCTTTGCTATCCTTAGAACAATTGTCGATCGGTGGTCAAAATACTGTACGCGGCTATCGTCAAGATGCACTTATTGCAGATAACGGTGCTTTCGCCTCAGTAGAATGGCAATTACCCCTGAATAAATCTACAAATAATATCTTTCAACTTGCACCATTCATTGATGTAGGTACCGTCTGGAATAATAATTCTAATGCTAATACCTTATTATCGACTGGAGTGGGATTACAGTGGCGAACTGACAGGTTGAATGCGCGGATCGATTGGGGAATTCCGTTAATTAATTATCCCACACAAAAAGCCTCATGGCAAGATAATGGCTTGTATTTTTCGATTCGATACTTTTTATTTTGAGTAGAGATAGTAGTCTGGAAACTCCCTCTTCGGCTAAAACATTAAGATCGGTAAATCCGCTACCCTTAGAGACTGTTTTCCAAGTCTGTTTTGTTACCAGTAACCCTTAGAGATCCCCCCTAAACCCCCTCAAAAAACACAAGTTTTGTTTGAGTCGCTGCGTAGTCCCTTGACCCCACCCCAGCCCTCCCCTTGCCAAGGGGAGGGAGCAAGAGGTACCCCTTGGCTGGGGGGGGATCTCTAGCGTCGATCGACAAAGTATCCCCAACTGCCGATCTAGAGAAGTTGGGGATATTTTGTGCTCTTTGCCAATATGTCAACCCTTGTTAGGGACTAAAAAATAATCCAGCTATTAACTACTGCCGATCGCTCTGATAGGAAGTTTAATTCCCCGTCAGTAGTATCGAAGTGGAGGACGCGACAAAAACTCCACACTAGCTAGTCATTCTATTGGTTTAAGAATGTAATGAAATGACAATTTTGGTACTATTTTTGAACTGTCCACCAACTTACCGTCGCTCCCCTTCGGTTGGTAGTAATAGGTCACAGCGATATAACCCCCATCCAGTAGATTATCGATATCGATAATAAAATAGCTTTTGTAACCGAGTTACTTGTCCCTTAAATTAATATTAGCTAATCCGAGTGCAAGATAAAATCATCCAAAAGGGTGAGATTTTTTACGAATTAAGTTTGGTAAAATTAAATATTAGCTTGCGCTCTTTGCTGGAGACTTTCTGAGAGAAAGCCCGCGTTTCTAGCTCTCGAAGCTGCTGCTGTTGTTGATTGAATTCCTTTTGCTCGACACTCAACAATTGGTCGCGATCGGATTGCATATCCCATTGAGTTTCAGCCAAAAGGAATAGATTCCCCGCCGTCACAATCCCCGTGTACAAGAATTGCCAAGTGGGGAGATATTGCAATAAAGCAATCGCGCCGAGATGGATGAGACTACTAACCAAAAATGCACGGGATTTTAGACCCCAAGCGGTGATGGCATAACCGATCGCACTAACTCCCAACCAGATCGAGCACAGATGTGGCAATACCGCCCAGCAGCCGCCAAGGATGCCCCAATCGGTCAATAACACGCCACCAATGGTGAGTCCTACCCAGGCATATACTAGCCAGCGCAATCGCTCTACTGTCACCCAATACCAAGTCAGATAGTAGGTACCCCAAGCACCGATTAGTGTCAAAATCGACCAGACGATCGCCTGAGCTGCCCAACCGATCGTCAGAAACTGCGCTGTGGAAAAAATAACCGCAGTAATTACACCCCACAAAATGAAAACTTGGTCGATGCGGGTATAAAAACTCGAAAATAGTTTGAAGTCTTTGATTTGAATGTGGATCCGGAGCAGTCCTTCAAGATCTTGTAGATCCAAGGCGTGTTGTTTGCGTTGGAGAATCGGCTGGATGGTGCTAAAAGCAGTCATTCTATGGGGATTAGTTTCAAGTATCTCTAACTATAGAGGTAATCTTTAGTTATTGCTCGCGATCTAATTTGTTTTCTCAACATAATTAAATATCGATCGGTGACGGATACCCGTAATCCCTAGAAAATCCCCCCTTAATATACCCTGGATACACAAGTTATTAGAGTTGCTGCGTGGTCCTTTTACCCCACCCCAACCCTCCCCGAGGATGCGGGGAGGGAGTTAGAGCAAGCCTTTCCAAGGGGGGTTGGGGGGGTAAATTAACCTCAACTGAACTCTAGCCGACTTGTGTGTACACGGTAGCTTTTTAAGGCTTGCTCGGGGGGATCTTCTAGGGTTATGGGTAACAAAACGCACTTTTCAAACAGCCTCTTAACGATCGTCCGCCGATTCGGGATCTAATTCCCAGCGATCTCGATCGCGCTCGTCGAGCATTTCTTCAGTATCGAGGGGTGTGTCATCATCTACGACAATTCCCGCCGCCTGCGCCAAATCTTCGGTGTCATTTTGACTAGGAACTGCGGTGCTACCGCCAACAGCTTCATCACCATTTACTTCTGCTCGATAGGCATCATTTTCAGCGTCGTCTTCTGAATCTGCACCTATGAGTGAATTCGATAATCGTGGGTCTGACATACATTGTCTCCTGTGAATTTATTGTGTACGAATAGCCTCAGACGTTTTATTAATGAGTTTTGGTGGATCGTCTACTCCAGTTTCACGACCATTTTGCCGTTGATTCATTTGGATTTTCCTCTGAATAATCTTGGTTTGTTAAAGGCTCGATGCTACTGTCAATTTGGCTGCTTCTATGGGTTTGAGGGGTTTTTCTAGAGCTAGTTTTAATTGAGATTGAAGATCGACGAGATTAACGCCAACTAGGTTTGGTAGGACGATATCGGCGGCTCCAACGCGACTAGTGGGGCCGATGCCGTTGGCGAAGCCTCTCGAAACGAGAATCGATCGCATTCCGCCTGAGATCGCCGCTTGAATGCCCACGGTGGAGTCTTCTATCACTACACACTGAGCTGGTTCGAGTCCGATCTGTTTGGCAGCGTACAGAAATATGTCTGGGGCTGGCTTAGGAGCTTCCACACTATCCCCATCGGCGATCGCATCAACGAGATTACCAATCCCCAATTTATCGATGACGGTGCGGGCATTTTTACTCGCAGAACCGATCGCGATTTTGATGCCCGCTTGTCGGAGTTCTGTTAATAGTTCAACAGCTCCTGGCAAGATATTTTGGGGGGTTATTGTGGCGATCGATTCCACGTAATAACGATTTTTGTTTACCATCATCGCCTGAAGTGCGACTGCCGAATAATGTTTATCGCCAACGATCTTCATCAGCGATTCGCGGCGAGATACACCGCGTAGGGCTTCATTTGCCTGCCTGTCGAAGGGTAGTTTTTCTTCATCAGCCAATCGTTGCCAAGCCAGGTAATGATATTCGGCAGTATCCGTCAACACGCCATCGACATCGAAGATAAAACCCTGAATATCTGTAGCTGAAACAACTGAGGGCGAGAGGTCAAAATGCTGCCAAGTGCCGCGCCAGTTGAGTTTGAATTTGAGCCGCGTCCAATTTGGTGGCAGATGGGGAGTTGCGACGGGGCCATTTTCCGTCAGGTGCATCCCGCCGAAACCAAATACTATTGCTTGCCAGATCCCACCAGCCGAAGCCGCATGAATGCCGTCTTCGGTGTTGCCGAAAGTATTGCTCAGATCGATGAGAGCCGCTCGGATGAAGTGTTCGTAAGCATCTGCCGATTTATTCAGGTTAGCGGCGAGGATGGCTTGAATAGACGAACCGAGGGATGAGCCTTGAGTAATATCGGTGCGGGGAGTGTAGTAGTTCCAGTTTTCCTGCAAGATGTCATGACGATCTGCGAATTCTGGCGTTTTGAGCAGCAAGTAGAGCAGCATCAATACGTCGGGTTGCTTGATGACTTGGCTCCGATCGGTTAATGCCATACCGAGGACTGATTGAATCGACTTAGTACGCGGTTCATAGTCGCTCAAGTTGAGATCCTGGAGCGCGAAAAAGCCCTCGAATTGCTCGATTAGCAATGTTTGAGGATTGTAAGGGATATACATCAGCGCGATCGTCGAGTGAAAAGCTAGGATCTGCACTGGCGTGAGTTGGAGCTGTTGGCTGAGTTCATTTGCCCGCGCTGGAAAGGTTTCTTGTAGCCACTCATAGACAGCCACAGCTTTTTCGAGATGCCACTGCACCAGCCGATTGGTGTAGGCATTATTTCTGACTTGTTCGTGGTATTCATCGGTACCGATGACCCCGCATAGTTCGTAGCGTTGTTGCTTTTCATGCCACTCCACCCGACTCAGCCAGAAGAGGGCAGTATCGAGGATGATTTCGGCTCCGCGATCGCGCATCCACACATCATCGCCTGTTGCTTGCCAGTATTGCCAGACGGCATAGGCAATGTCAGCACTAATATGAATTTCGCGCTCCCCATTCCAAATTCGCACGGGTTCCACATAAGGATCGCTCGACATCGACCATTTGGGGGTCATCTCATCGCCAGTTGCCGCACTCTCCCAGGCAAACATCGCCCCTTTGTAACCAGCGTGGGCGGCTTTGCGTCTGGCTCCAGGCAGGGTGTCATAGCGATAATTGAGGAGGCTGCGGGCGATCGCAGGTTGAGTCCAGATGAAAAAGGGGAGGATAAAAATTTCGGTATCCCAAAAGATATGCCCCCGATAACCAAATCCCGACAAGGTTTTGGCGGGAACGCTGTCAGGGTCGGTATTTAGGGATCCTTGGGGAGTGCAGCCACCAATGAAAAGTTGAAACAAGTTGTAGCGGACTGCTAATTGGGCGGTAAGGTCGCCCTCAATCTCGATATCGCTGCTCTCCCAAACTGCATCCCACGCCTCTTGATGGGCGGCAAGCAGGATCGCATAGGCTGGAAGTGTGGCTAATTTGGTCTGAGCCGCCTGAACTGGCGATTTGGATTCGCGAGAGGTAAACACCGTTACTAGCTTCTCTACGCTGATACTCTGTCCTGATGTGGCGATAAAAGTGGTCGTCAAGGTGGGACAGTCGGGGGTATTTATGACTGCTGAGATTGCCTCAGTACCAATCGCGGTCATTTTCGCAGCCATCCCCAGTTCGATCTGAGTACTGCGGGTGCGAAGGTGGAGCCAGACTCCTTGCTCTGTCTTGCCGCGATCGAGATGCTCCCAGTGGTCGAAGCCTTGATTTTCGGGATAACCATTAATACTAGACTGGACTTCAATGGTGCCATCAAAATCGAGCGGCGTAATCTCACACCGCAGTGCTAATACCTGTTCGTCTGCTAAACTTGCAAACCGATCGAACTTTAAATCTACGGTATGACCGATCGGACTGCGCCAGCGGATCGATCGACTCAAAATCCCATGTCGCAAGTCCAGTCGCCGCTCGTAGGTGAGGATTTCGCCAGTATCGAGCCGAAACTGCTCGCCGTTGATGATGACCACCAAGAACAGCCAGTCGGGGCAATTTGCCAGCTCGGTATAAGCAACAGGTATATCATCGTACAACCCATTGATTAGGGTAATTGGTAATGCTTTGGGGTAGCCTTCTTCAAAACTGCCCCGCGTGCCTAAATAACCATTGCCGATCGTAAATACGGTTTCTCTGGCGCGTAATTTTGTGGGGTCAAATTCAGGTTCGGTTAGTGTCCAGTCGGTGTAAATTAGCTCGGCTTGGCGGGTGAGAGTGTTCATAATGCTAGAGTAGTTGGGCTAGAGAGTGAAGTGAAGCTAACCTCGAAGTAGCCACTCAACTCAAGCGGCTTGCTTTACCCAGTCATGTTCGCGCAAATAAGATTCAAAGTCAGTCGGAGCGGGCAGATCGCGCTTCAACTGGGCCAAATCTGCGCCGTAACCGACGTTCTCAAACCAGCGATACATCGTGGTCATTTCCGCACCAGCTTGCTGCTCGAACGCTTCAAACGGAATTTGTTGGTAGGCGACATTTTTGCCTAAAACGCGGGTAAATGCCGCCGCAACTTCTGGCATCGTCATCTCGCCGCTGGCGACTTCGATTTCACGATTGGCAAAATCTGTGAACCGAGCGAATACCTCGGCGACCATTTCGCCATAATCTTCTTCGGATAGTTGTTGCAATTTGGTATCGGGACTGAGTGGTTGGGATAGCGTTCCGGTTTCAACGATCGATCTCATCCCTTTATAGTTGAAAAAGAAGAACACCGGACGTAAAATCGTGTATGGCAAACCACTAGCGCGGACATATTCTTCGATTTGAAACTTGCTATCGAAATGTGGTACGCCAGTTTTGCGTTCCGCACTCCCCACCGAACTGTAGACAAAATGCCCAATCCCCAACGCTTTGGCAACGTCTACGAGAGCCTTGCCCTCACGGATTTCGACTTCGATGCCATCATTGAGTCCCTGCATCGAAAAAACGCCATAAACACCTTGCAGAGCGTGTTCGAGTGACGATCGCCGATCGAGATCGCCAACGAAGATTTCGGCACCCAATCGTTTGAGGGCGATCGCCGAGTGCTGATGTTCGTCCCGCACTAGGGCACGAACATTAAAGTTCCCGCGTTTTAATAGATGATGAGCCACCGCGTTACCTTGATGTCCAGTTGCACCAGTCACGAGAATTGTCCGATTTGAATTTTTCATTTTATTTACTGCGATCGTTGGTGAATGTTTGATGTGTAAGCCCTAGATCTGATTAGCTAAGAATTTGTTGGAGTTCGATAATATTACCGTCTGGATCTCGAATACCACCACTGAGCAACCCGCCCGTTATCCCGTCATCTGAGAATTGCCAAGGACTGCTGAAGATCGCCACGCCTTTGGCTTTCAACTGAGCGATCGCGTCATTCAGATCGGGCACGGCAAAGCTCAAGATGATCTTGGCATCGTGATGACCGTAGGTTAATGTCTCGATTGAATCGATGTAGTCTTTCAACCGCGATCGATTGAGAATCGTAATTTTAGTTGCGCCTGCATCAAATTCAATATATTCCTCGGCATCGTTGACTAGAGAAACCTTTAAGCCTAGAACATCTTGGTAAAACAGCTTGCAATCTAGATAATTTTGAACGTGCAATCGAGTGTAGATATATTTGAGATTCATCTGTGTCCATCCTAGTGAGATGTAGTAGCAAGCAGACTGAGCTGTTGTAGTAGTTCCTTCGCGGCTGGTGCAGAAGATGCGGGATTTTGCCCAGTAATTAGTAGTCCATCTTTGACAACATAAGGCTGCCAATCGGCCACCTTGGAATAATGCCCACCGTTTTCCACGAGCATATCCTCGACTAGAAACGGGACGATCTCGGTCAATCCGGCTGCCTGCTCCTCGGTATTGGTAAAGCCTGTGACTGCTTTACCTTGGACGATGGGAGTGCCATCGAGGGTCTGGACATCACGGAGTACGCCTGGAGCATGACAAACTAGGGCGACTGGTTTACCTGCGGCTAGCATGAACTCAATCAGATCGATCGAGGCTGGGTCTTCAGCCAAGTCCCAGAGCGGGCCATGACCGCCAGGATAAAATACCGCATCAAAATCACTAGCAGCAACCTCGCCTAATTTGAGTGTGTGCGCGAGCGCGGCTTGGGCGGTAGGATCTGCCTTGAAGCGTTGCGTGTCTTGAGTTTGAGTATCTGGGGTGTCGCTCTTGGGATCGAGTGGCGGCTGACCACCAAGCGGTGAGGCGAGGGTAATAGTCGCACCTGCATCTTTAAAGGTATAGTAAGGGGCGGCGAATTCTTCCAGCCAGAAACCAGTTTTTTTAGCTGTATTGCCAAGCTTGTCGTGTGAAGTTAGCACCATTAATATTTTCATCTTGACTCCTTTAATTGATTTGTAATATTTAGTTCTTTAGATTCCCAACTTCTCCAAGAAGTTGGGGAGCTAGATCGAGGAGCTAGGCATCGCATTTAATAATATGCCTAAGCCCGATCGAGTTGCTGCGTAGTCCTTTGACCCCACCCCAGCCACACGCATTGCCAAGGGGAGGGAGCAAGAGCTACCCCGCATCCAAGGGCTACCGCGTACCGACAAATCCGTTTGAGTTGCGGCGTAGACCTTTACCCCTCCCCAGCCACACGCATTGCCAAGGGGAGGGAGTAAGAGCTACCCCTTGGCAAGGGGGGGGTTGGGGGGGTAAAGGTCTACGCCGATTAGACACACCTTTGACACCCGACAGGTGCCGTACTACGTCTCCAGCTAGGGTTTTCTGGTGCCATCCTTTTACCTCGCCTTCTAGCTCGATCGTCTTTTCTAACGTGTCATTCATGTTATTTACTGTTAGTTATTAGTTGTGATTTTCGATCGATATTTAAGTTCATTGACGAAATTTAGTACCGTCAAGGCGATCGCCAGTGCCCAGCCAGTCATCGCAATTTGGGGTGTGTTTGCTTGCCGAATAGAAATTGCCACCAATGCCCAGACAATTACCAGCACATAGGCAGTATCATGGCGTTGAATACTAACCACAATCGCAATTACACTGGCTGTCGCCATCATCACCACCGTCCACGCACTCGGGGCAATCCCCCAACCGTCCCACTTGAGGCTGTACAATCCGATCGCTACGTTGACGATCGTCGCAACGCTAATCCAGCCGAGATAGATCGAAATCGGCAGGTGAATAAACCAGCGTTCTTGCCGCGAAACCCGCTCTCGTCCAATTCCCAACCGCTGGTACATCACCATTAGCGGTACCAAAATCCCCAGCATTGCCAGATTAGATAACGGGAATAGGCGATCGAGAAACAGGTAAATCCAGACGCATTGAGCGATACAGGCGATCGCCAGGAGATACCCACTCCGACGCAAGCGAGGATTTTCTCGCTGAGTCGGTTGGAGTTGATAAATCCCAAAAGCAATTAAACCGATATAAACCAATCCCCAAATTGCAAACGCATAGTTGGCGGGAATAATTTGGACGGAGGCAAATAGAGTATTAGAAAGATTGCCAACGCTCACCCCATTGAGTGGAAAGACATTGGATAAAGTATTAATTGCAATACTCCCCAGCACGGCGGCGAGAGTCATTACCTGCCGCCCGCGATCTTCTGGCTCGGAACGTTGGTTAGATTTCATGGCTTTCTATCATACGGCTTGGGATCTTTTTTTTATTTAGCTGCGAACTAACGGCGTATCGACTAGATGTTCGGCGAGAAACCAGACTTGCAATTCATTCGTCCGCAACACACCGCTCGTCAATAAGTCACTCGTACCTTCATCACGATCGGCAGCAGGAATAGTCAGCGGTTAAAACCGCTGCTAATGATGCAAAGTCCGCCTACGCGGACTAGGATCTGCGGGTGTTTGAAAAGTTATTTTTAATACATGCACCTGTTTCTGCCTCGGTATGGGAGGGGAAATGCGCGACGATTGTATGTGAATATGTCATGTTTTAATTTCCTCGATGTCAGGTGAATATTGAAATCAGTTAGCCAGTTACCGCTCTAATGCTTTTTGGATTTTCCATTAGCAGCTTCGGCATCCATGCGTTGGCGAAGCCTACCGTAGGTAATCGCAAATTGCCGTTAAGGTTGCTGCTTTGAGCTTCTTCCATCATTGCCATTGCCAATTAGACTGATGTAGCCGCATAGTCTTCAGCTTTTTCGGCGCGGTGTTCGAGTTTTTTGACTTGGCGACTGGCTTTCCACTCATCGACGCAAAGGTTGCACCTCAGCTTCTTTGTCCTCAAATTGTGTTTTGAGCTTGGCTCGGTAATCGTCGAATTCTTGTTTCTTAGCTGCTAGGCTGGCTTTAGCTTCATCTAGTTTCGATTGAATCTCCGCTTGGTTTTTTTTCGTGGCAGATTTGATACTTTTATTGAGCGATTTCGCCCGTTCTTCAACTGCTTCTAAATTGTCATGCAGTTGACTTGTGAAGTTGTCTATCGCAGTACTCATGATGTTTTAAGCCATCTACTAAGTTTACAAAGCTAGTCATCGCAGTAAAATTACGCTATTGAGTTGCCATCTGGCATCGAAGCTTTTACAATCGATCGCTCCGAATATTCGTTGGCAAAGCCGCGCCGCAAGGTAATCGCCAGCAAAATAACTATTCGATAAATTTACAATACGAATCTATCAACTTTATATTTTAAGCTAAAATTGTGAGAATCTCGTGAAGAAAATATGTTAAATTTGTCATTATAAAAAATATTTAATTTAATATTTAATTCGCTATTTTTTAGCCTTTTATAGCTTTATCTTGTTACACATAATTGAAACAAAAACTTAGTACATCTATCTATAGACAGAGATCGAATTAGGTATATCCATATTTCTTGATGAACCAAGTTTTGACAAATTGAGTCAGAACGCAATAGCAAGTCAGAATGCCAGCTAACCAGAGAAAATAAACGGCTGGTAAAGGCACAAATCCCAAACTAGACGCGATCGGCGAAAATGGCAGATACATCCCGATACACATCACAGTCGCGGTAATCAGCAGCATCGGTAAAGAAGCTCGACTCTGGAAAAAAGGCACCTTTGCTGTCCGAATTACGTGGACGATGAGAGTTTGAGTCATCAGGCTTTCGACAAACCAACCTGTTTGAAATAAAGCTTGATGTTCTACAGTTGTCGCTCCAAACACAAACCACATGAGGGCATAAGTAGCATAGTCAAAAATAGAGCTAATCGGGCCAATAAAAATCATAAATCGCTGAATATTCTCAATCTTCCATTTAGGTGGCTTGACTAGATCTTCTTTGTCCACATTATCGAAGGGAATACCCGTTTGCGAAAAATCATAGAGGAGATTATTGATGAGGATCTGGACTGGCTGCATCGGTAAAAATGGCAGAATCGCACTCGCACCCAGAACACTAAACATATTCCCAAAATTAGAACTAGTACCCATTCTGATGTACTTTACTATATTTGAAAAAGTCTGGCGACCGATCGTGACTCCAGATTCCAGGACTAATAAGTTTTTTTCGAGTAAAATGATATCTGCTGATTCTTTAGCAACATCAGCAGCAGTATCGACTGAGATACCGACATCTGCCTCTCGCAAAGCAGCAGCATCATTAATGCCATCGCCCATATATCCAACGATGTTACCTGCTTTGCGTAATACCTGAATCACCTTAGCTTTTTGGGTAGGTGAGAACTTAGCAAAAATAGTGGTGGTTTTAGCAACTTCAGCTAATCTATCATCTGCTAAGGATTCAATATCGCTACCCAATAAAACATTTTGAACGGGTAAACCTACATCTCGACAGATTTTCTGCGTAATAATCTCATTGTCTCCTGTTAAAATCTTGACATCGACTCCATTGCGCTTGAGAGCTTTGAGAGCTTGAGCGGCGGAATCTTTGGGTGGATCGAGAAAGGCAATATTACCTAGTAGAATTAGGTTACTTTCATCAGCGATCGCGCAGTGAGCTTGCTCGATTGGAATCGTTTTATAGGCTACTGCAATGACCCGTAAGCCATCGGAATTGAGCTTTTGTTGTAAATCGGCAACCCTAGTATGAACTGACTCATCGATCGGCAAAATCTTATCATCGACTTTGAGCTGAGTGCAAACTTTGAGGACTTCTTCAACTGCACCTTTGCAAATCAGCACATGGTCTTTTCCCGTTTCGGCGATAATCACCGACATCCGCCGCCGCACAAAGTCAAATGGAACCTCATCAAATTTGTGGTAGTCTCGATCGATATCTAAAGATGCGAGTTCTGGTTTGCGCTCTAATACCGCGACATCCAATAGATTCTTTAATCCAGTCTGGTAGAAGCTATTGAGATAAGCATATTTGAGTACATCCAAACTTTCTTTTCCATAAGGATCTAGATGTCTTTGCAAGACGATTTTATCCTGGGTTAGAGTTCCTGTTTTATCGGTACAGAGGATATTCATCGAGCCAAAATCTTGAATTGCATCGATGTTTTTGACAATTACCTTTTTGTCAGACATTGCGATCGCCCCCTTCGCCAAATTTGCCGTCACAATCACAGGCAACATTTCGGGAGCCAATCCGACAGCCACAGACAAAGCGAAAGTGAATGCTTCTACCCAATTGTGTTTGACGATGCCGTTAATTAGAAATACGAGCGGAGCCATAACTAACATGAACCGTAATAGCAGCGTCGTCACACTATTTACAGCTTTATCAAAACTGGTGCGAACTCGATCGCCACCAAGGGTCTTCGCCAGTGATGCCAGATAAGTATGACTGCCAGTTTCGGCGACCACAGCGGTGCCCGAACCACTAACTACGGTTGTACCCATAAAGCAAAGATTGACCAGTTCTAGGGGGTTTTTCTCCTGCTTGTCGGTGAGATCTACATGCTTTTCGACAGGGAGAGATTCGCCTGTGAGTGTGGATTGTCCCAGAAATAAATCCTTTGCCACAATCAGCCGAATATCGGCGGGAATCATATCTCCGGCTGAGAGAAATACAATATCTCCAGGTACCAATAATTTGACGGGAATTTCTGTTCCGGCGATGCCTTGTTGCTCTTTTTGGATGGTAGCTTTAGTATTACCTTGGCGACTC
>JANOPX010000179.1:0-14521 GCA_031422115.1 Chamaesiphon sp. VAR_4_metabat_408
CGACAAAAGCTGGATAATTATGACTAAGAAGGCAATTAAAACTGTTAAAGCTCCAGCTCCAGATCTAGTTATCGATACGACTCCCAAGAGAACGTCAATTGGATTTATGCTGAGTGAGAAGGGTGGGATGGGCAAAACCACCGTGGCATTGACAGCAGCAGAGCAAATGACAGCGGCAAACCATCCATTTTTCCTGATTGATGCGGATGCCTCTACGCCGAATGTGGGGCTGACGTATCGGAAGGCGATGTATGAGGGCTTCAGGAATGGTACAACTGTAACGGAGAATCTAGATCTTCAAACTGTTTCGCGGAAGAATTCGACTACCACTAAGAAAAAAGAGGAAGTTCTGACCCTTCAAGAACAAATTACCTTTACAGGTAATGCTGATGATTACTTTTTGGCTGACCAAATTTTCGATATTGCCAAACAGCAGGATGTTCTAATTGTGATGCCTTCTCAGGTGGCTGCTTACCTCAATCGCTGGATCGAACAGAATGATGTGGTGGGAATGCTGGCAGATCCCGATAATACGATCGATATTGTATTTTTCTTCATCACCAACGGTACGCCGGAATCGCTGGAACTGTTCGTGGAATCAGTTGAGGCTACTCAGGGTAAGATTCCTCACGTCTTGGTGAAAAACTTGGGTGCCCCCACAAACATCCGCTGGGAGCGGGGCGGTTTCGATCCCGATGGCAGAATCCAGGCACTGTTAGATAAGTATGGATTTCAGTCCATTTTCTTTCCAGAGATGTTGATTGCTCCAGAAGACAAGAACAAGATCCTGAGTGAGTATATTCCTTTTAGTGAGGCGATCGATTCTAACTGGATTCCATTTTCGACCAATCGACGGCTCAAAAAGTGGTTGAGAGAAGCGAGTCTGGCTCTTTGGAGTACGGGTTTAATTCCTTACCACCCCGATTACATTCCTGAAGCAGTTCTGATTGCTCAAGCTGAGGAAGAGGCTGCGCTGAAAGCGGCGGAAGCTGAAGTTGCCTTAAAAGCGGCTCAAGCTGCTGCTGAGGCTGTTGTTGCTGAATCTGATGTTGTGCCTGAGATTGAAGTCACTGAAGCTACTGAAGTGGGTTCTCCCATCGCATTAACTGATGCCTTCTTTGACGATTCAGCTAAACCTGTGTTTTAACATCTGTCTTTAGCTTTTGAAAAAGGGTGTGGCAACGATTGCCACACCCTTTTTTGATTAGAATCAACCTTAGTAGCAATATCGGCTGACCATTTCTTGAAGATTCGATCTGAGCGTATCTTCTACTGGCGATATTAATGTAGAAGCACTATGCTGCAAGTCGCGTCTCGCCTGTCTTTGTTCAATTCGCACCTTTAATTTGTCTAGATCTTTGATGCGGAAATAGCTTGTACAACTATACCCATTCCATCGATAAATAGTTCTTAATGTATAACGATTGCTGTATCCATCCAACTGTTTGACACTAATCCCAACATATTCAGCCGCTTCTTCTCTTAGCACTATCTACAATATTAAAATAATTTATAGCTCCACCATAGCTTCTTGAAGTGGGGAATCAGATCGGTCAAATAACCGATTCTTGAAATTAGATTAATCCAGCTTCAATCGCTACAATCCCCAAACCAAAGATAAAGAATTTAACAAAATAGTTAACTGAAACTAGAGGGGACGTACCAAGCCCAATTGCAAAGCAGATCGGTGAATATTTATGTTGACCGCTTGCTATGACTACTTCTATACCTTCTTGGGTATGATGATAGTAGTAAGTAAAGAAAATACCAGCAATTATCCAGAGCATTGAAATAGTCCAATATAGAGCTAACTCAAATCGATCGCCCCACTTTTTGTTTATCATAATAGTTGAGCATCTTCTATCTTTTCGAGTTCTAGATATGAAATATCTAACGTCCAGTTCGATTGACTCCGACGTTGCCAGATTTTAAAACTTTCTTCAATATAAGCTATTGCTTGTTCGATCGACCATTGATTCACTTTAGCAAGATGCTTTGCCGCAATCTCACCTCGGCCTTGAGTGTTGGCGAATCCAATGTGTTTGCACTCGTGACAAGCAGGACATAGAGCAATCAATCTCACTAAGGTCTGTCGATAACAGTCATCATTGTAATCCCAAACCTCGTGACACTCAACTGGATGTTTATTTCCACGTCCGCCACAGATTTCGCATCGATAGTTCGCCTGTTGGAACGTTCGTTTTTTCAATATATCCCACATTTGCGAGGTAACTTCAGATCGAACATTGGAAAACCAGCAGGTTTGCGGAACGAGTTCGATTGTCAGCTTTTGCTCAATTATTACTGGCTTTTGAGTTAGCGGTTTGAGCCATCGATCGAAGGATTCAGACTGAATTCCTGGTGGAATGAACCAGCTTTTTGTCTCTCGATCCCATTTTGCTCCAAGCTCCTTAGCAGCTTCTTTTTCAGCATAGGGGACGTTTAAATACACTCGACGATCGGACATATTTTTATAGTTCTATAACTAACTTATTTATTGCTAGGCTCATTTCTCTTTCGCAGCTTATAATTATTGCGATTGTAGGGGAGGCTAAAATTGGATAATTTAGACAGATAGCTTTGTACTTATTTAGAGATATTTTGGCTCTTCACTTGCTGGTATGCTAATCAGGGTCTAAACAGTCTCAAACTATTGCTATTAAGCCAAAAATAGCGAAAAAATCTAACAATAAAGAATTTTCGGCTAAATCCCTTGCCAGTCATTGATTTAAGCCTAAAACAGCATACTAAGTAGTGAAGAGCCGATATTTTTTACTTCTGATTCATATTTCAAACAATTTTCTAATAGCCAAATATGATACAGTTTCTTGAATTTAACTGGATTGATAATTAACGTAACTGTGGGATGAGCAATTGGTTGACTGATAAACGCAACCCACGGGAATTTAACTCTAGCTGAATCTTTATCAAACATATATATACATCTCGGTTGACAGAGATAAATTTCGATCTTTTGTAATTCAATTATATCCTCTAGATGAGCTATGTCGGTTCAGCTATTTGTCGGAATTAGAGCGATCTTTGCAAAGTAACTCACAATATTAGAGTTCAATTTAATGAAGTTTAAATATTACTGTTATATTAAAATAATGTAATATTAACAGAGATCGCATTAACGTTTATTGGAGCGCGCGACCATTACCTGGAGTGTCTGTTGATTTCGATCGATGGATAACTGTTGCATTGATTGATTCTCGAAATTCTACTTCTGGATCGATGAGGTAATCGATCGGCGTTTTGTCGTCTGGGGATCTATTGGCTAATTCTGCGGTTAATTTGTCGAGTTTGATGAGTTTCCACGGTTCGAGTTTGAGTTGGGGAAATTCTTGGATCATGAATCTTTCGAGTAGTACTGCCATTTCCATCGGGCCGATTCCGCCTGGAACTGGAGTAACGAATCGAGCAGAGTTGTAAGCATCTTTTGAATTATCAGGAATGAGGATATCTCCTTCACCCTGACTTTTATCTTCTGGGAAAAGATAGCCTCGACCCATATCACCCACAACAATAGTTCTACCTTCTTTGTTTTTCCAATGTGTAACAACAAAACCACAATCAATTAGAAGGTCGATATTAGTATCTTTAAGTAAATCGACCGTTATGAGTTGTTCCTTTCCAGTTACAGAGACTACGATCGATGGTTTGATAATTTTGATTTTATTTAGATTTGTCGTACTAGGATAGCCTTCTTTATTAACTGTATTTACTTCTAGTTTTAGATCTGATGTTTTACTTTTTAAGTAACTAGCAACACCTCGACCAACAAATCCAACAGAACCGACTAATACTATTTTACTTCCTGGTTTTAATCCCGCATCTACAACACGGCAAATAGCATCGGCAGTGGCACAGCGACCCCAGCGTTCGATTCCAGAATCGCTCATGGCATCCATATCTTTGTCGGTTGCGATGAGTTGTACTATTTGTGAATTTCTTTCTTGAGGGTCATCTAGATCGCGAGGAATAGGATGCTGGATGATAACCCCTCGAACATCATTATCACCATTGTGGGTAGAAATAATTTCGCTAAAATCCTGAAGGTTTGTATCATAAGGTAATTTCACTACCTCGACTTCACATCCTAAAAAATCTCCAAATAGCTTACACTTTTGAGCGGTAGATGTATCCGCTGCTTTGTGCTTACTTATTTCATAAAAATCGGTTAACCCTGGAGGAGGATCGAACTGAAAAATGACTATCTTCATTTTAGATAAATCATCCTTCAATTTATCTCGATGAACTTCAATCCGAGATTTAACTTGTTTGAGAATGCTGGTACCATCAATTCTATCTCCCATTATTGATTAAACCACCCCAGTTCAGCCAAAGATTCTTCAACAGTACCGAATCGACTGCTTCTGAAGAAGTCAATCTGAGATTTGTTGTCGATTTTAGCATAGTTGTGATTTTTTTTATCATCTTTTGAATAGAGATAATCTAGTGCAAAGCCATTCCAACCTAAGCTTACTAGTCTAAAATAAGATGGTTCATAGGATATATATCGGTCATCTGGACTAGAAAAATCACCATGTTCATAAATCCAAATAGTATTCTCTCGTTGATATGCTGATAATTCATATTGATAGTCCTGATAAATACCATTCACCACTTGAATTAAGCATTGACCCAATGTGTTAATTGGCTGATTACCATAAACGCTACGATGAGGCGGAATATTACTCTGCAAGGAAGACATGATAATAATTGCCTTCTTCGGATGCAACAATATCCGCAACAAACAATGAGAAGGATAATCTGGATGCTCCCAACGGTAGATAGTTTTGATAGTTTTAGAACCATCATTATTAATTTGGTCTACCCGATGTTCAGTATCTAAACGATTGATACCTTTCCGCCAATTGAACTTATTTGCTACTTCCTCAACTGTACCCAAGTATAAAGCAGGAACTGGGAGTAGGGATTTGTCATAAAAGATCTGACCTCTTAATTCATTGGGATTAGAGTACTCAAACTTACTTCCAGTCCACTCGATTAGAACTGGATTATAGGCATCATTCTGTTGCTGGGTTTCAGGATCGATATCTTGATATGGGCGACGGATATCTACTCTCCCATTATGACCGCTGAATGTACCACGATGGTTTAACCACTGAATATCATTAGGCAAAATACTTGTTGGTTCGAGGTATTGTTTCCAAATTAGATTAGGGACAAGATTATCTTGAGTTTCCCAGGAGCAAGGCAGAGTAGCAAGTTGAGAAATTATACCAGTTTTAGATTCCAAGTGAAACCTGAAGATGCAAGCCATATCATCGCCATCTAGATCTGTAAATTCCAGAATGCCTTTAATGGTGTGAGAGCCATCTGGATTAGTATCGGTATAGCAGTATTTGTCTTGAGCGATTGTCATAATTTTTCTCCTTGATTTAACTTTCTATTAAATTAATACATATTAAACTAACGCTTACAACTCTATTTTAACATTTTAGATCGATCGAGTAATGAGTCATAAGTAATAAGTTAATTTTCCACTGATTCAACCCTGTGAGCTTGATGTTCTTACTTGTCGGTAAATGCTGCTATCTTCTGAATTTCTTGATGTCGAGCTAGAAATGTACCTTTTAATCGATCGAGAGTCAAAATATCATTTTCATCTAAACAAGGATAGAATTCTTGACGATCGACTATCCATTCTAGTTCTTTAGCCCAGTCTTGATAATTAGACTTGCCAATTATCCCTTGATTAGTTTGGACATAATCCACCAAAACTGATGAATTAACCGCAAAACTTTCTCTACCCCAGTGACTGATACATTTAAGCAGAAACTCATAATCGATATAAATTTTGAGTTCGGGATTCCAAGTTAAACTTAAATCCTTAGTGTTCCGATGAGCGAATCCGTTACTATCGATGAGTTGCTGGTGACTAATCAATTCTTCCACCGTACAATCTGAAGTAGGAGAGAAGAACTCTTTACCTCGTTTAACCACAACACTATCCTGGACAATATCGCGTCTGCGCTGCTGAATCGGCATAGCATAATTTACCTGGGAATGATGCTCGAAGAAAGCGATCGTCTCTGCGACGAAATCGGGCTTGAAGGTATTGTCATCGTCGAGATAGGTTATGATGTCCCCTTTTGCAGTTACTACCCCTCTATTGCGCCCATAGGATAGAGCAAAACCACGATCTGGATGAAGCATCTCCAAATAAGTATGAGTGAAATCGATTTGGGAGTTAGATATTAATTGCTTTGTAGCAATATCTTCACCATCGTTGACAATAATCCATTCAAAGTCTTGACTGGATTGAGCTTTCAGTGAGCCGATCGCTTGGGATAATAATTGAGGACGCAATCTAGTAACAGTGATAATAGAGATTTTTGACATAGTTTTTTAATCAGAGTTGATATTGAATGCTAATCATTAATTAGGTGACTTGTGTTGTGGGGATGGTGTTAACTGTGAGGAAATAGGTTTGAGGTTTGACTGCTCCTTGAGAGTATATTCTTGTCAGACGTATATGCCCATCCCGTAGTTTGGAGCAGTTGAATAAGTCAGTTGTGAGGGAGATGTTGGCAAGTGGGCGAATTATACCGATTTATCTGGATGAGTTGGAGACGGGGGAAAATTTACCGACAGGGTTGAATTTGATGCTGTTGACGATATTGGAAGGAGATGATGCAAAAGTTGAAGCAAGACGAATGATTCAGCAATCCCGTCCAGTTGATGATGGACGTGTCATAATAGATTTAATCTCGACGATTATGGTCTATGAGTTCAATAATTTAACTAGAGATGAGGTGAATGAAATGTTAGGAATTGAGTTAGAACAAACACGAGTTTATCAAGATGCCAAGGCTGACGGTAAAATTGAAGGTAAAATTGAAGGCGAACAAGCATTGGTACTAAAACAACTTACTCGCAAGTTAGGAACTATCAAGCCGGAAATTATCGCGAGAGTAAATAGCCTCAAGAGCGAACGGATCGAATCTTTAGGCGAGGATTTATTAGATTTCACTCAAATGAGCGATTTACTAGCTTGGCTAGACGCAAATAATTAATAATTTTAATATACTCATGCCAGACTCAAGATGATAAATCTGGCGTGATTATATTAGTTACTATTAGTCTGAATTTCTCTGGTTGAAATTGTCAGCATCAAAGATTTTAGTTGGGTTGGATTAATAGCAAACCACTGGCAGCGAGTGCATCGGAAATCGCGTCTAGAATGCTATCTAAACATGCGTACTTAGACTTGTAGTGCGGGTTGGTCTTGGTCTTGGCGATGGGCTTAAATTTGAGCTTTGCAGAGATTAAAGCGGTAGCAAGGTTATTCGTCATATTCAATAAAATAGGGGCGTAACGGGGGATATCGATATCCCCCAGGTAAGATTTAGGCGTAGTCGTAGTCTGGGCAATTTCCGATTAAAACTGGTGGCTCAATTTCTTCTGCATCCCAGTAACCTGCTGTAGTTAGAAACACCCGATAATCACTATAGGCATTGGGATTACCGTTATCGATCGCCCATTCTGCTGGGATAAATAACGCTAAGAGTGCGCCTTTGACAACAAATTCCTCTGGAGCTAACTCAGTAGTGAGTAGATGCTCGGCTAATTCGAGCGTTGGTGCCCATTGCCCATCTGATGTGATGTACAAATCGAGATGGTTGGGCAGCTCAAATTGAGCGTGGATGCCTTTGGGAATAGCCCAGGACGCGATTTGGAAGACATGACCACAGTATTCTTGTTCTTCGTCGAAGACTGCCCACTGGGTTTCTTCTCGTGTGAGGTGGGCGCAGTGATGATTAGCGATGCAATATGTCATAATCGAGATAACTCCATGCTTTACGTGTGTTGTGCAAACAAATCGACTGCTTCACTTTCCTAGGGCGGGCGGTCGTTTTGTTGTGTTTATACCTGTGTCCATGCCTACCATTTTAAAGTATTTCACAAATTTTGTCAACCATAAGTTTATAGTTTATTTTTTGTGTAAAAGTAAATTCATGGTGGTATGAGTGGGTTGAATGTCAATCAAAGCTTACATTCAAGTTTACGCCTAGAGTTGATTCGATTTTTTTGAGGTTTTCAATCGAAAGCGTACCTCTAATTTGCTCCTTCTCTAGGTCATACCAATAAGTCCTAGATACATCAAGTTCTTGACAGATAGCATCAACAGATTTTCCACAAGATTTTCGAGCGGCTTTAATAGCCTCCCCTAATCCCATGACCTCTACCTCTAATATTCGCCTAACTCGCATTGGATTTTTAACCAAGGTTTTCTCTAGAATAACTTTTTAAACCGCGATTGTACACCATAAGCTGACTTTTTATGAGTTGTAAGCTTATGGTTGACAGAGCATCCTATGTATATTACCTTGTTAGAGCAACTGTTAAGTTACGACAAGATTCGCGCTTGGCTAGAATTGCCGAGCGGCGTAGACTTGAAGAATCAACAGTTTATAAGCAGATAACCTCGCCCCAAATCGCCAACTTAACATAATACATATTTACCGCCAAAAACTTAGCCGCCCAGAAAATCTGAACAGCACAGGGGAATCCCGATTGCTTCATCGGTCGTTTTTTTAAAATGATATGCCTAACTCTGACTCCAATCAAAGCCGTGGCAAGAAGAGTGTATCAAAAGAAGATGCCTCAATCATAACAAAGGATCGGCAAAAACGAAAGAAAGCATCCAAAAGGGGGTGATTTTTAGTGCAGATTTTTAGTGACGGCTCCACTACATAAGGAGCATCTTGCATGACATATTCATCTACCGACAACAATCAAAACCAGACAGGAACTAACTCTTACCGAATCGTAGACCGACTCAACTACGTCTCACTCGAACAGAATTACCAACCTCACCAAATCGAAGAATTTAAAGCAAGTGCCCTCGATCCCGAACTAATCCTGCTCAACATCGTTAATCTCGAAGGAGATCTCGCCGTAAGTGCCCTCCTCTGGGGACTATCCCCCACAGATCGCACAAATCCAGGCATAGCGCGAGAAAGATTCACTCGTCCCCTACAGCACGTCAGACAAGGCGGACTAGCCTTCTACGGCGTAGATCCCCTCACCGGAGAACGCACCGAATGCCTCAGTTTCAAACCAAATCGTCCCATATCTCCAGATCGTAAATACGAAAATCCCCGCCAAGTTTCACCCCAAGCCATCTATCCCGCCGTCACCTACCGGATTTGGCAGATGGTAAGCGACAGGTTCAATATCCCTCTCCCATCAGACATCACCCTCAATAATCCAACCTCCGAAGCACCAGGCTTCTGGCTCTGGGCGATCGAAAACAACATCCCCACCCTCATCACCGAAGGAGTGAAAAAAGCTCTATCCGCTATGAGCCAAGGATTCCCCGCCGTCGCCATAACTGGAGTCTGGAATTGGACTGATAGCATCAAAGACGAAAATGGCAAAACCAAACAACATCGCCTAATTGATACCCTTATACCCATCGCTACCCCAGAAAGAGTCATCCATATCGCCCTAGATCGGGACAAGAAAGCCGCCACAAACCGAGCCGTGATTCAATCCCGCTCCGCATTAGCTAAATGCTTAATCGAGCGTCAATGCTCACCATTCTCTATCCCTTGGGATGCTGACTACAAAGGTTTAGACGATCTCATTGCCGAATGTGGTGTTGAAGCCTTAGAACTCGCAATTACTAACAGCGAAACACTCACAGGGGAACCACCCAACTTCAAGCAGAAACCCTCGCCAAACAACATCGCCGAGAAGATTGCGAAAGAACTAGTGGGTAAAGTTTTGTACGATGTGAGCGGGAAGATGTGGCGGGTTTATACGGCGGGGGTATGGGAGGAGAAGACGATTGAAGAAATAGAGCGATATTTCTACGAGCGCGTATGTTTGGATGTCCCCGATAATATCCCCAGCTATATCGATAATGTCATCAGGGTTGCTAAGTGGAAACTATTAATCCCCAAATGGGAGGAAGTATCGGGTGTTGAGTACATTCCCTTCAAAAATGGGGTGTGGGATGTACTCAACCATAAACTTTTACCCCATTCCCCTGATTTTCTCCTGACTTGGAAGCTTCCTCGCGATTATCCCAGTGTTTTTGGTTTGGAATATCGCAGTATCGATAATTTCCTCAACCAAGTTACTAAGAGCAACCAGCAACTCAAGAACATTCTCATTGCTGCTGCCAATGCGGTCTTATTGGGTCGCTGTGACCTCCAAAAAGCAATTTACCTAGTAGGTAATGGTGGGAATGGTAAAGGGTCGTTCCTGCGTCTTCTAGAGATGTTAGTGGGGGATATGAATACTCACAGCACCACTCTGCACGATCTCTGCGATAACCAGTTTGAGATTGCCAATATTTATAAAAAGCGATTGATTATCTGTCCCGATGAGGATAGACGGTTTGGCGGGTTGTCGCGGTTTAAGTCGATTACTGGGGGTGATTCGATTCGGGGTGAGAAGAAGGGTAAGGATGCGTTTAAGTTTCGTTATGAGGGGATGGTGGCGATCGCGAGTAACGATCCCATTTTCTTGGGTGATAGCAGCTATGGGCTATCTCGGCGGCTGATAACGATCCCGTTTAAGTATCAAGTCCCAATCGATCAACGACGGGACTTGGAGGCGGAATTTACCGCAGATCTGCCTGCATTTACGTCGTACTTGCTCTCACTGGATCGGGATTGGGTGAAGTCGATTCTAATGGGTAGTAATCGGGTGGCTGAGGTGCGGGAGACTGAGTGGGATATGACGACTCGAACCGATTCGATTGCTGCATTCTATGATGAGCAATTGATTTTCGATCCTACTGCTAAAACTTCAACTTCGTTGATGTACAAGGCTTATCAGGATTATTGTAAGGAGTCTGGTTTGTCGGCTAAGTCGATTCATAAGTTTACGCCTGAGTTGATTGAGCTGTGCGGGATTAAGCTAGGTTTGAAGGTATTGGGACATCGATCGAATAAGGGTCGATCGATTATTGGTTTACGTTTCCGTTCTGAGGGTGATGTTGCTTGGTGCGCTTTTCGCGTCGGGGAACCCGACGGGCGCGCATCCGCTTATGCTGGTAGTGATGCTTTAAAAACTGAAGTGTCACCCCCTTCAAACCCAATAGCAGAGCAAGGAGTGTTGTTTGTGTCGCTTTCTAAGATTGAGGATCGAAATAAAAGCAATGAAAAGAAAGTGCCAGACAAAAATTCGGAAAAAATCGAAGAAATTCCAACAGCATTAGAGGTGAAGAGTGGAGCAACCGACACAAACGTCACAGCTATTTCTGAGACTGAGTTGTGTTGCTCTTCTGGGAACTATTATGAGCAACATCAAGTGGCACTACCGACACCCACAGATGATGAAGTCTTGCCTAAAGGGACGAAAGTACAGTGCGAGCGAATCGACAAAGAAGGCGTGGTTTATGCTTCAAGACGAAAAGAGTTCAAAAAACCTAATGGGACGACGGAGGTAGTCTTGCAGTACTATATTGATTTGGGAAATGAAGATTATCGCTGGTTGGATTGGGATTTGGTAGTGGGGGTGTAAATGGGGAGCGATTTTGCCAGGTTTCCCACCAAAACTGCCCCCCTACAGATCTAAATTACGTTGTCTAGTAACGGGTTGAACGTGTTTGTACATTTTTGGCGCGTTGAGCTATTTTAGACACGATCGAGATTAGGCTAGAGGTGCCGTAAAATATACATTAAATTGGATAGCAAGTAGCGTACCCATGCGAGAACAAGAAATTCAATACCTAGAAGAACATATTCCCGCACTAGCTCAGTCTGCTGTCACCCAAGCCTATTGGCAGTCACTAGCGGCTGGATATAGCGTTCTAGAGAGCGAAGATGGCATTATCTACGAACGCTTCCCCGATGGTTCTAGTAAGATGGTGAAGACGATTAGCCAGAGGCTAGGCTTCGTCAACGAGCCACCGACTCCAATTGCGATCGGTGTCAGACGACAACTATTATGACCGATCTACCCCGACTACGGATGTTTGCTGGGCCAAATGGTTCTGGTAAAAGTACCATTAAATCAGTGATTCGATCGGAATTACTTAGCGTTTATGTCAATCCAGATGAGATCGAGCAAGACATCCGCAAATTCGATTTTTCGGACTTATCTCTACTATGTAGCCACTGAAGATCCGATGATTAATATTTTACGGGTGCAGCGGCGAGTCAGTCTGGGTGGGCATTCTGTACCAGAAGATAAAATTATTGCTCGGTATATTCGACCGTTAGACTTGTTAGTAGATGCAATTCGCCACACAAATCGGGCGTATATTTTCGATAATTCTACTCATCAGCAGATCTGGACGGCAGAAATTACCGATGGCGCATTTTTAGAAATGAAAATTGATCGAATGCCAACATGGTTTAAAACAGCAGTGTGGGATAAATTCTCGGATGTCTAGGAAAGAATTCGTCAAGCAACTCAATTCCTGCTAAGTTGTTCGTTGAGGTTATTTGGTACTTCGATGGTAATTTGTATGAATGATGATCTGAGATAAGATACATCTTCAGTCATATTAAGGGGTGGGTGGGGTTTAGGGAACAGTGGTTAGACTGATTGGGTAACTCCGTTTTGACTTTAACTTTGGGGATTGAGGGTGCGATCGTGGTAATTTTTATGGGCTTGTACGATCGACTGTAACGATCGCAATTTCTCTTAATTTCCTGTAATTGCTTCACAATATCGATCGCATATTGATATTTTTGAGTATTCCCCTGTTGTTGTGATAGTCTAGCAGCCTGTTTGACATCATTAATTGCCCCAGATCGGTCTTTCAGCTTACAAAATTTCAGGGTGCCGCGAATGTAGTAAGCTTCAGCATAATTAGGGTTGAGTCCTATTACCAGATCGAGGTGCTTTAATACCTCCTGTATGTCTTTCAGTTCCTTATGTGTCAGACTATCTGGATTATTGTAGGCTTCAGCAAAATTTTTCATGGTTGAGGCAAATTTGAAAGACAGGATATACTTAACTTATTCCGGTTTCTTGACTGGATTTTAGAGTTACCGGAGGATCTGAAACGGTCTTTTCGGGATGAATTAGAAGCATATGAGAAGGAGAACCAAATGCCTTATGTAACTTCGATCCAGCAAATGGGGATCGAGCAGGGAGAAGACAGAGCGACACAAAAGATCGCTCTCAAAATGCTCCAAGAAAATATTTCATTAGAGGTAATCGCTCGGATTACTGGACTTACTATTTCCCAATTGGAAGGCTTCGCCAACGAGCAATTACAGCAACTTCAATCCTCACAAAATAATAGTTAATAGCTGAGGATCGATCGAAGGAATGATTTGAGCGATCGAGATGGATAACGATCGGCTCTTAATATCGATTCGGCTATGCCAACGAGATCGATCGAGCTAGAGATTATTGATGCGCCGCCATAAAAATACCAGCCAGAATTGCCAATAGAGAAACCATCAAAAATCCGACTAAACTAATTAATATATATATAATTACATTAGTGCGATTTGCATTGTTTTGTAATGCTACAATTGCTTTTTTATTTACAGAAATTGCATCCGCAAAAAAAGTCAATTTATCTACTGTTTTCTCCAGGATTTCAATTAATCTTTCTGTTTGAGATTCGGGACTAGCTCCTAATTTCAAAGACTGCATCACGCTATGTACCCGCTTAATAAACTCAATAAGATCCTTGTCCGTCAGACTTGAGTTCGGATTTTTATTGCTCATTGCTTGATAGTCAGGATCTCGCTGACTCGAATCTAGGAATTCTCTCAGTTTGTCTTCAGATATTTTGAATTCATCCTCTGGTAAATTATTTTCCATTGCGGTTGTTTTGTTAATTGCTGTCTCTACCCTCAAATATTTTAGCAGATGAGTCGAGCTAACAAATCGAGATTAAATTGAGGTCGCGATTTAACTGACAAAGCTGGAGAACTCAACCAAGGATCTACGGTTAGCATTAGTATTTTCAAACTGGTAAAAAGGGAAGTATGCCGATCGAATCCCGATCGACGTATAAAACACCACCGAAATTTATACCTACATCTGATACAATTCAGACCTGTTGTTCCTGCTCGAATAACACTCGATCGACCGCCAATTAACAAGAGCGATCGGCGAAAATGTTGACTAAAATCAGGCGAAAACAACAATGAAATGTATTTTGGTGCTAGCGGCGAATCCACAGTCTACCGATCGCCTAGAATTGGAACGAGAAGCGGATCTAATTCGCGCACAGTTGGCGAAAGGTCGATATCGCGAAGATTTTGAGGTAAGAACCGAAATCGGCGTGCGGATCGAAGATTTGCGGGGGTATCTATCAAAACATCAACCGACGATCGTGCATGTTGTCGGACAGGGAAGTGCTACAGGTGAAATCCAACTGGCGGACGGATCGGATCGAGTTGCAGCAGTAACACCAGAAGAAATCGCCGACTTATTTGCTACCGAACAACAGCAGATCGAGTGTGTCATCCTCAATAGTTGTTTTTCGCTGGAAATGGCGGATGCACTGATGGAATTTATCCCTTGTACGATCGGTGTCGATGAAGATAACTACAATCGTCCC
>JANOPX010000180.1:0-1956 GCA_031422115.1 Chamaesiphon sp. VAR_4_metabat_408
GTTTGATTGCTATCGCCCCCAGCCAATCCAACAAAAAATGTGGGCAATCAAACCCGATGAGCGATATGTGGCAAATCCAAAAAAAGGATCGGATCACAATCGGGGGATTGCGGTAGATCTAACGATTTTAGATAATAATGGTAAGCCGCTAGATATGGGCACCGCATTCGATGAATTTAGCCCCAAATCTCATCATACTTATCTAGAATTATCATCGGAAATATTGAAGAATCGATCGCTATTGAAAACCACAATGGCATCAGTCGGGCTGCGTCACATTAATACCGAATGGTGGCACTATGCCTGGAACGGGAACAAGCCCCCTGTTGGGAAATGGGTGTGGAATTGCATTAAATAGAGTTTCCAAGCATTTAGATTCTAACTCTAAAATCGATCGAGATGCCTGAGCAGAGAGGCTTTTAAATACCTATTTTTTCTATGAAACTTTCAGCTTCTATCTCAACTCATCAGCTTTCATCTCTGGGATTAGGTGCGGTAACAGCATTGGCACCAATGCAGGATGTGACGGATCTAGCCTTCATGAATGTGATTGCTGAATATGGCTGTCCCGATTACTTTTTTACTGAGTACTTTCGGGTACATGAGACTTCCAGATTGGATAAGCCAATTCTCAGATCTATCGTTGAAAACACCACTGGTAAGCCGATCTTTGCCCAGATGATTGGGGAAAGTATTCCCGATTTGGTGCGGATTGCTAAGTTATTGAGTGACTATCCGGTGGCGGGAATCGATCTGAATATGGGTTGTCCTGCGCCCCGAATTTATCGCAAGAATGTGGGTGGTGGATTATTGCGGGATCCTGATAAAATCGATCAAATCTTGGGGGAGCTGAGAGCGAATGTGTCTGGGCGATTAACAGTCAAGATGCGGATTGGATTTGAGGATACGAGTGAATTCGATCGAGTCCTCACTCTGATCGATAAACATGATATTGACTTGCTCAGTTTACATGGTCGTACTGTGAAGGAAGCATATCACGGGATTGTCCATTACGATTCGATCGCTCAGGCGGTGGCAAGGTTGGGCTGTCCGGTGCTGGCAAATGGAAATGTGAGTTCAGCATCAACCGCGCTGGCGGTGCTGTCACAAACCCAGGCTGCGGGGGTAATGATCGGTAGATCCGCAATTCGCAATCCGTGGATTTTTAGCCAAATTCGGCAGGCATTAGCGGGACAGGAGATAACCGTGGTGACGCTAGAGCAGGTGCGGGAGTATATCGATCGATTATATCGGATGCCCCCCGCGCAAAATGTACCAGAAAAATCGCGGGTTAGCCGTCTGAAAATGTATCTTAACTACATTGGGCAAAGTGTGGATGGTTCGGGTGATTTTCTGCGGGAAATGCGAAGAGCAAAAACGGAAGTAGAATTGTTCGATATCTGCGATCGATATCTACTCACCGATCCACAAACCGTATTTTCACCAGAACCATATCCAGGTATTTTTGCCCGTCCTAAATGTGAGGACTAGTCCTCGATGTAAGTCTAGTTACCATTTGGGGGACTAGGAGACTGGGAGACTGGGAGACTGGGAGACTGGGAGGCAGAACTATTGATTGCGAAACCACCATCCACTATTCACTATCCACCATTCACCATTCACCAATTACGCCATTAATAGTTTGAGATATTCTGGTGGCACATGGTCAACTAGCCACACATCATTGTCTGTGCAATAAAAGTTATGCCCGTTGCTTTCCATCAGGATCGCATTCACGCCGATGATAATACTCTTACCCCGTCGTCCACCCACCTCATGGGCGACACTCAGATTGGTGGTGAGATGAACGTGGTGACGGGACATTTTTTGCAGTCCTGTCTTTAAAATTTCTGTGACTGCTTTGGTGTGAGTTCCGTGGTAAAGAGTGGCGGGGGGAGTCCGCACGGGGAGCTGTAAGTCTATCTCGGTAGAATGTCCCTGATTGGCGCGAATTAA
>JANOPX010000181.1:0-4422 GCA_031422115.1 Chamaesiphon sp. VAR_4_metabat_408
GGGGGGACGGGGGGACGGGGGGACGGGGGGACGGGGGGACGGGGGGACTGGGAGACGGGATCTAATAACAAATCCGGTTTGCAAAACCCACCAATCTTGCCCTCACCCCCAGCCCCTCTGTCTTGTCGTTTTTTTATTCTGGGGGAACCCCAGAATAAAAACGACGCTCCCACGCTTGGGAGAGGGGAGCCAGAAGCCCAAGGCGAGGGCGGGGTGAGGGCAAGGATTAAAGAATTAGCAATTCTCATAGCTGGTGCAAGATCTCGCCGATCGGATCGACAAAATGCAAGTTTTACTTGCATAAAATACAAAACATTGTTAGGATAAGATTGCAAGCAAAACTTGCAGTCTTTAGTATACATCCAAACTTCCTTCAATCCTTATGATTAGCTCACAGCAGCGAGAATCAGCCTCACTGAATTGGACGACTGTTATCTTTATTGGATCGGTTCACGCGATCGCTTTACTTGCACCATGGTTCTTTAGTTGGTCGGCATTGGGTGCGGCGATTTTTCTGCATTGGCTATTCGGGTCGATCGGCATTTGCTTGGGATATCATCGATTGCTGACTCACCGCAGTCTTCAGGTACCTAAATTTCTAGAATATATTCTCGCTACTCTCGGTGCATTGGCACTTGAGGGCGGCCCAGTATTTTGGGTAGCTGGGCACCGACAGCACCACTTGCATACTGAGGATTGGGATAAGGATCCTTACTCGGCAAAACGGGGTTTTTGGTGGAGCCACATGTTGTGGCTTTTTTACCCTAAAGCGGATTTTTTCAACTTTGAAGAATACAAACGCTTTGCACCGGATTTAGCGAAGGATAGTTATTACCGTTGGCTCGATAAATATTACCTCTTCCTCCAAATCCCTGTTGGTTTACTATTATATGCCTTGGGTGGTTGGTCGTTTGTGGTTTATGGGGTGTTTGTGCGGGCGGTAATATTGTGGCATAGTACTTGGCTGATCAATTCAGCTAGTCATATCAGTGGTTATCGGACATTTGAGTCGGAAGATAATGCTCGAAATCTATGGTGGGCGGCTCTATTGACTTATGGTGAAGGTTGGCACAATAACCATCATGCTTATCCTAATGTAGCCAAAGGTGGTTGGCAATGGTGGGAAATCGATATGACTTGGTGGTCGATTTTGGCACTCCAAAAACTTGGTTTGGCTCGTCGGGTAATCTTACCACCAGAGTAGGTTAGGCATGAGGATTTAATAATTTGGGCGTTGCTGAATTAAGGTATGAAAACATCGGTAGGGGCAATTCATGAATTGCCCCTACCGATGTTTTCAGCCATCGAAAAGATCGCTTATCATACTTGGATTCAGCAACGCCATAATTTGCATATATGTAGGTTGGGTTGAGCCTCGTTCCTTATGTATAGCAACCGCCACATAGGTTAAGACACTAGGATCTGAGTACAGCTTTAGGCGGACTTTGCATCATTAGCCACGATTTCAATCGTTGGGCTATCTTAACCGCCTTGGCGACTGCCACGATCGATCTCAACCCACTTATCCGCTCCAAGGATAGCAACAAAAATGGGTCGATCCTCAATGAGGATCGACCCAGCAGTTTGGGAACGCGCAGACGACTTACTTTTGAAGAACCATAGTGACATTGGCGTTTTGCAGGCCACTACGTTGTTGAACTTCGGCTAGAGTCTTGTTGACTGCGTATTTTTGGTTGATAGAATTGATCAACTCAGTTTGGTTGTGCTTTTTGGCAACGCCCCACAGGTCGGCAATTAGGTCAAAGGAACCATCGCTGTTGCGCGACCAACCTAGATCGTAATCGCCTTCAAGCATCGCGACGATATCTGCCCGTACGCGCTGTCCGTGATAGCCACGGAGATCGGTTTCGGTTTTGACATTGATGCCGAGGTCGCGGAGAGATGTTTTGAGGATCTCAGCGTCGGTGATTTTGGTACGGAGAGTGCTGAAGTGAGACATATCGATTTCCTCCAATAGGTATTGAGTTAACAGAAACGACAACTTAAACTATTTTGAACACATCACTTTGCTGTCAGCTAGATGATGCACGGTCTCCTTGCCAGCTTCGATAGGGTTATTATGCCCATATTGACGTTGCTAGCACCTTGACTCCTGTGGTCGGAGCAAGCTTGGTTAGAACTCCATTCGCTGGTATTCAGCGACTGAGGCAGCGGCGGGACGCGCTCGCTGTCTTGCCCAGTCTCGCAAAGCAGTTACCTGCTCTGTCATTGTCCGCGAGAGGGGCAGAGTAGACTTAATGGCGGAGATGATGTCCAGTTGGTTGAATTCCCGATCCTGAGCAAAGGCATCATACATCGCCGCGATTAAAGCCTGTTCTATTTCTGCGCCTGAGAAGCCATCTGCAACTTTGGATAGTTGCAACATGTCGAAGCGTTCTAAATCGCGCTTCCGTTTACTCAGGTGAATCTTGAATATCGCTTCCCGTTCGGATTGGGTGGGTAAGTCTACAAAGAAGATTTCATCAAATCGTCCCTTGCGGAGAAACTCACTCGGTAGCCGTTCGACGCGATTGGCTGTCGCCATGACAAATATGGGTGAGGTCTTTTCCTGCATCCATGTCAGGAATGAGCCGAAAATCCGGCTGGAAGTACCACCATCTGAGTCTCCCGAACCTCCAGATCCGCCAAATGCTTTATCGAGTTCGTCGATAAATAGGATGGCTGGGGAAATTGATTCGGCTGTTTTGAGGGCACCGCGTAGGTTAGCTTCGGAACGTCCTACTGTGGAACCATCATAGACTCGACCCATATCTAGTCTGAGTAGGGGTAAGCCCCACAGTCTGGCTGTGGTTTTGGCAATCAGCGATTTACCACATCCTGGTACGCCTAAGATAAGCATCCCCTTGGGTTGGGGTAGTCCATATTCCCGCGCTCGTTCGGTAAAGGCGTTGGAACGTTGTACCAACCAGCCTTTGAGTTCTTCTAGTCCACCTACTGAGTCGATGGTTTCATCTTCTTCGATGAATTCTAGAATCCCGTTGCGGCGAATTAACTGCTTTTTCTCGGATAGTACGATGTCAACTTCGGCTTCGGTAATTTTGCCGCGCTTGACATAGGCTTTGCGGTAAACTTTCTCGGCTTCGTCTTTGGTCAGACCGAGGGAAGCTTTGAGGAGTTTTTCCCTGGTTTCACTGGATAGTCGTTGCCCGCGAGTTCGGTCTAGCTGTTGACTCAAGACTAGATCTAGTGCCTTGAGATCTGGTAGATCGAAGTCTAGCATGACTACTTCTTTTTCCAGTTCGATCGGAATCTGCTGGACGGGCGACATCAGCACGATAGTTTTGTATGTGCCTTGGAAGCTAGCGATCGCATCTCTGAGCCACCGAGTTACCGCTGGTGAGTCCTTGAAGGGGTGCAAATCCTTGAAGATGAAAATTGACGGCTCTTTCTCTCGGATCGTCCACTCGATCGCCGCTTCGGGCGATATGGTGTTGTGTTGAGTAGTCCGAGCTTGTCCATACTCGACCATTCCATGAGTCAGCGTCCACAGGAATAGTTTCCGAGGTTGCTGCTTCATCTGGGCGATCGTGGCGATTTCTTTTTCGGCCCGATCCTCTTCAGCAGTGACGAGATAGATGAGGGGATATTGAGCTTGAATTAGAATGTTTAACTCTTCTTGCATGACTGTCTATCCTCAAGAGATTGTGCCTACGCTAGCTTCGGGTACTTATCCCACAGAAATTGCGAGATCCGGTTGGATTTGGGTGAGTGGTGCAGTTTCTACGCCAACGGCTTCGAGCAGTCCTGGTTGTTGTCCCAGGGCGACCATTTCACCGTCTTTGATGACGACGGATCGATCGCATTCAGGACAGTTATAAATTTGATGGGTTGCACCATGCAATTCGACTCCATCGACCACTTCGGAATGCTTGAGATAGAAATCTACAGCTCTTTCCACTATGTTCGACATCGAATCAGCATCCACGGCCGATCGAATCTTCAACTGTCGATGTAATTGCGGTGGCAAGTACAACGTGACCTTCTGCTTGTCTTCCATATAACACTCAACTGTCTAACCCGGGTAGTTGCTACTAATATAACTTAGGCTCGATCGGACTGTCAAGCTGGTAAGATGTTATAACGGCATAACTTTACATTTGTTTACAATTAGACTTTAGTAACACTATTAAGTGACTATTTGTAAGCGGAGCGGTAAATGACAAATACTTGTGGGTGGCGATTGTTGCTAGTGTGGGCTGAACCCGGATCTGGGGGTTCTGACCCCCAGACCCCCCATTGGGTGGGCTATGCGTTACCCACAGATCTTACATGTGGTGTGGGTAGCGGGTTCGACCGGTAGGGGCAATTGATGAATTTGCCCAAACAGTAGAACCCGAACCCCATCAAACCCATGCGACATCGTCACGTAAATTTTCGTAGCAAAAATTACAAGATAATTGG
>JANOPX010000182.1:0-13803 GCA_031422115.1 Chamaesiphon sp. VAR_4_metabat_408
GCTTTCAAACTATATAGTTGTCTAGGTTCAGGGTGTTAAGTTTGGCTCCAGGAGCGGCTTTCGCTCGGTGACCTGTCGCTGTTGCTCTCGACCGCTTTATTAATATAACTCGACCCCCTTGGTCTTGTCAAGCTTTTTGTCGATATTTCTTTTGATTCTGTCCCTGTAAGCCTTTTGAGGCTATTTTTTATGTCGATTTGGGGATTCTGCGGAATTTCTATTAAGTATTTTTATTCGGTCTATGGATAATTGGGAACTAATAAGTCATTACATGTGCCGATCCGCCTCAGTCGCAGGGCGTGGTAGAATGGTTGCCAACTATAATAATTGTGTTGAGAACAAGGATTAAACGATATGGATTTATTGCTGCCGATCGCTAAACTGCCAGAGGCTTATGCTTTCTTCGATCCGTTAATTGATGTGTTGCCGATCGTGCCTGTCTTTTTCTTAGCTTTGGCTTTTGTCTGGCAAGCTGCTGTTGGTTTTCGCTAGATCTGGGGCTGTTTGGCTGCTAAATGTGCAGTCAGACCGTTTTGGTGGATATAAAAGATCGATAGACACCCTATATATATGGGGTGTCTATTTTTATCCTTAGATAGCCTAACGATTGAAATCGTGGCTAATGATACAAAGTCCGCCTAAAGCTGTACTCAGATCTAGCGTGTCTTAGCTAATGTGACTATTGCTAACACAACCAAAGTAGGCCTAAAGCTGTATTAAATAATAAGGCAGTAACTCTACTCAAATCGAACAATATTTTTGGTGTGGTGGTGCTCATACAGCTAACGTCTAACACACCCTACGATCGAGATTTAGAAGCCCATTGCGGCGGCGACAGCATCTAGATTGGCGGCGATACCTTGTTGGAAGGGGTTAATGCTGTTTTTGATGGCTGTATCGGGGTCTTTGAGACCATTTCCGGTGAGAACGCAGACTACGGTGGCGTTGTCTGGTACGCGATCTTTGACTTTGAGTAATCCGGCGACGGATGCAGCACTTGCGGGTTCGCAGAAGATGCCTTCTTTACTACCCAGCCAGCGGTAAGCGGCGACGATTTCTTCGTCGGTAACGGAGTTGAATTCACCGTTACTGGCATTTTTGGCGGCGACGGCGTTTTCCCAATTGACTGGGTTGCCAATCCGAATGGCGGTGGCGATAGTTTCGGGATTTTTGACGCGGATACCACTGACTAATGGTGCGGAACCTGCGGCTTGGAATCCCATCATTTGGGGGAGGTGCTGACATTTGCCGTGTTGATGATATTCGTTGAAACCCATCCAATAGGCGGTGATATTGCCACCATTGCCAACGGGAATGCACAACCAGTCGGGTGCGTCGCCTAGAGCGTCTACGAGTTCAAATGCTGCGGTTTTTTGACCTTGGAGTCGGTAGGGATTGACGGAGTTGACGAGGGTGATGGGATAGCGGTTGGCCATTTCTCGGACGATATCGAGGGCATCATCGAAGTTGCCTTTGATGGCGAGCACTTCGGCTCCGTAGAGTAGGGCTTGGGCTAATTTGCCGAGGGCAACATAACCGTCGGGGATCAAGACGTAGGGACGCATTCCGCCGCGAATGGCGTAGGCTGCGGCGGCGGCTGAGGTGTTGCCCGTACTGGCACAAATTACCGCCTTGGCACCCTCTTCTTTGGCTTTGGTGATTGCCATAGTCATGCCTCGGTCTTTGAAGCTGCCTGTGGGGTTTAGACCATCGTATTTGATGTACACTTGCACGCCTCTGCCGATTTGGGCGGAGATCGTGGGGACGGGAATGAGGGGGGTATTACCTTCATGTAGTGTGACGATCGGCGTAGTCGCAGTCACGGGTAGATACGCTCTGTAGTTTTCAATTAATCCTGGCCAAGCGCGGTTGATTTTGGTACCGGAATTGACTTTAATTTGGGTATCTAAACTCATGATTTGACTATAACCTGGTTAAAAGATGGTGGGCGACCTATGCCCAATGGGTTTGCTAGGATAGGGCAACGATCGCAAGGTGCAGGGTGACTATACTATTGAACCATAATTTTCGGTATTTAGGCTTGCTTGACACTCTCCCGACTTTGAAAAACTCAGCACGCGCTTGTTTTTCAAAGTCGGGGGATGGTAAGGTCGAGGTGAGCATTACTGCTTCACCTCTCCTATCCGAAACCGTGCATGAGACTTTCACCAGAGAGGAGCGGGAGGTCGGGAAGCCGCGCAATTCATTGCGCGGAGGAACGACGACACGAGCGGTTTTAACCGCCTACAAGATCCCAAGTTTACCCATGATGCGGATCGTTGATATAGCGTTCTATTGTATGTACTGAGACATTTCCCGCTGTCGAAAAGAAGTAGCTGTTTGTCCAGAGCGACGGCATCTTCTTCAGATGCTCAAACTCTTTTCTAAGATAGTTGCTAGAACGACCCTTAAATGCCTTTACTACTTGGTTGATTGCATCTGTCGGATGAACTTCAACAAATAGATGGATGTGGTCTGGTGCGACTTCTAAAGCTCTGATAGCCCACTCTTTCTCAATTGCCAACTCTTGGAATATTTGAATCAGTCGGGTCTTGACATCCCCAATTAGAACTTTTCGTCGCCGCTTGGGTATCCAGACCAAATGAACTACTGCCAACCCTACCGAATGATTGTAATGTCGATACTCGTAAGAGGTGCTTTTCATTGTTGATTGCTTGCATTAATCTACATCGTCATGTTATTATATCAAAGAAATCAACAAACTTATCAACATGATGGGGTGCCTATGGGATATGGATGTCAACAAAATCTAATCAGTCCAGACAACGATCTCAGGGGAATACTAGAGTTCCTCTGTGGTGAAGCTTCCAAGTTAACTAACTGCGGAGTCTACTATTCTCGTCAGATGTACTTTAAGACTGGCAGAATCCCTAATCGTGCAGAACTGCACAAAGTATTAGGGACAGACAATCAAAATGTACACTATAAAGCATTTTATTCTGATACTGCTCAACAGATTCTAACTACTGTTGCTGAGTCTTTTAAATCCTATATTGGACTGTTAAAGGGCATTAAAAAGGGAACAGTAACTCAAAGACCTAAATTACCCAACTATCGACTTAATGGTGGTCTAGCTTTAGTAACTTACACGGGGCGTTCAGTTAAGCTCAAAGATGGACTGTTGAAATTTCCATTAGGCAGCAAGGTCAAAGCATGGTTTGGATTAGATGCTTTTTACCTCCCAATGCCTACAAACTTAGACCATAAAGCAATTAGAGAATATCGAATCCTACCTAGAAATGGGTGCTTTTATTTGGAGCTAGTCTATAAAACTGAGGCTACTCAGACAGATTTAGATTCATCCAAAGCTTTGATGATCGACCACGGAATGAATAATTGGTTAACCTGCGTTAGTAATGCTGGGACTAGCTTTATCATCGATGGTCTGCACCTTAAATCTATCAATCAGGGCTATAACAAGCGGGTTGCTCATCTAATGGAAGGCATGGCTAATGGCTATTGGTCTAAGCGATTAGAGCGGCTAACCGAAAATCGCAATCGTACCATGCGAGATGCCATCAATAAAGCTGCTCGAAAGGTAATCAATCATTGCTTGGAGAACAACCTTGGTACTCTTGTATTTGGTTGGAATAAAGGCATGAAAGATGGTGCAAATATGGGAGCTAAGACCAATCAAAAGTTTGTTCAAATTCCTACAGGCAGACTCAAAGATCGTATTGCCCAACTGTGTGAACAGTATGGTATTCGATTTGTAGAAACTGAAGAATCCTATACATCCAAAGCATCATTTGTCGATCTCGATCTGCTACCTACGTTTGGCGAAAAACCTGAAGGGTGGGCACCAAGTGGCAAACGGATTAAGCGCGGATTATATCGAACTGTCAATGGTTGGTTGATTAATGCCGATGCAAACGGCGCATCCAATATTGGTCGAAAAGTAGCGATGATGCTAGGGTTAGACCTTAGCGGAATCAGTAGAGGCACATTGTCAATGCCTTTGAGAGTCCCTTTGTGGTCTTAGTCAAGAATCCCCCGACTTTTCGGTTAAGACGAGCGACAGCAAGGCTTAACCAGTCGGGGGAGTGTCAACTCACACGGCTACTCAATGTGTTTACCATTTGTCACATCGGGATTCTGGCTGTTCGACTATTGATAAACGGTATATCTTCTCTCCATTCCCAATTCACTTTGTCCCATAGTTGGAATAGTTTATTGAGATTATCGGAGTGTTGTTTCTTCCGAATCTCTATTAGGTCAACAGCCGTTTTCTGGTCATGGCAATGTCGGTGTAAAAGTTGTAGATTTTTCCATATATCTTTACCCCCTAATGCTGTGGGCTTGATATGGTCTAATTCCGTACTTTTGGTGTCCGGTACTGATTTTATTCTTACAGCGGCGTTTTGCCCAACGTCGAAGTTTCAGGTATAGCAGTCGCCAAGGTGGTTAAGACAGCCCAGCGACTAAAGTCGCGGCTATTGGTGCAAAGTCAGCCTAAAGCTGTACTGAGATCTAGAGTGTCTTAACCGATGTGGTGATTGCTATATATGACTTAGGCAAACGGGAGACGATCGAATCGGGTTTGGCTAGATTGATTAGGATCCAGACATGCACTGGAAGAAAGATCCAAACGTCGATGGCAGATTTGACAGATTTGGGTGCTAATGTGCTGGTCGTCGATCGCCACTGGCAACTCGATCGAGGTAATATACCCACAGCAAGCCTAGAGAACTGCCGATAAAATAAGGTGGGAAATCATGCCAGGAGAAAGTAGTGCCCAATATTAAGCGTCCTGGAAGAGTAGCACGGATTGCTTGGAGCCAGGGTGGTTGGTATAGTTGGAGAAACTCGATCGCACAAGTTGCCAAACAGATGGAAATCACTGTCATCCTAATATTCGCTCTCGGAAAAATCGTTAGCACCAACAAGATCCAAAATAGTTCGTAGGCGATACCACCACCAGCATCGCTGATAAATTCGGGTAAAATATGACCAAAGCGAACAATATAACCTAGTGGGACGATCGCGAGGATGTTGATTAGAAACAGTAATCGATGGCGTAGATAATATTTAGTAAACATCTCAAGTTATTTCGTAAGGATAAATATGAAGAAAAGTCTTAAAAGCGATCGTACTTTGATCCTGACCAGTATTTTACTATTTTTTATGTTGACAGCCGGAATTATTAGTGGCGTGCTCGGATTTATTTCCGGTCATACAGCACTAAAAGGAGTGACACAGCCAGATATCCGACCGAATAATAACAAAAGCGGTAGCAATGTGAATAGTAAAAATCTAGAAATGTTGCAAGAGCGAGAATTGATCGTCAAGGTCAAAAAACAGATGGGTATAGATGAACCCAAAAAAGATGTTCAGCAGGCAAAAGATGCGAAAAAGCAAGCAGAAGCTTTTGAAAAAGCCGTAAAGAACGATCCTCAAGTGGAGGTAATCGTGGCACAACTGCCGATCGTCAGAGAAGATCAAGGCATTGTTATGGCGGTGAAGTCTGTTGCCACCCAGGGTAATAATGTTAAGCTCGAACTTACCCTAGTCAACCAAGGTAGTCAATCGGTGAACTTTGGACAGAGTACGATTAATGTGACAAATGACCGCGCTCAAGGGATTAGTGCGAGTGTTGTCGGACTACCGAGTAATCTCCCCGCCAATGGTAAGGAAGTAAAAATCACGCTCTCGATTCCCAAAACTGCCCTGGATAAAGTGAAGACGATTTCGTTACAATTGACTGATATTGATAAGAAATTGCAGCTTGAAGCATCTGGTATTTCAGTTGTTAAGTAGTAACCCCAGTTGCCCAGCACCGAAAACGTCGCGCCACCTAAAAATGATGCCACGGCTTTAGCCATCTCGCCTTTGAGAGCCGTCAAGAAGCAGATGCCGATCGGCAATTTGATTTGGTGATGAACCATGAAGTAAGAATCCCCTGATGAGAGCAAATCGTTCGCCGCAAGCGTCTACCTTCGCAGAACCGCTTGCGGTGAGAGATCGCAAGTATGGGGAGTATGTCAAGTGAAGTATTAGCGATCGAGCGTGTCCACACTACTAACTAGCCCATGTTGCCTGTAATGCCCGATTATCATCCACTGTTAGGTAGATCGGAAATTGGGGGACGGCTCCTATTAGTATTGGGGTTGATTACGATTAATGCTTTTTTTGTGACGATCGAGTTTGCAATTGTTTCTGTGAGACGATCGCGAATCACCCAGTTGGTGGCTTCAGGTGACAATCGAGCCAAAAAAGTGCAGAATTTGCAACGAGGGATCGAGCGATTACTCTCGACAACTCAATTGGGAATTACTTTATCTAGCTTGGCACTGGGTTGGATTGGCGAACGGGCGATCGCGCAAATATTCACTCAAAGCTTGTCTAGCAGCCCCCTAGCACACTCGATCGCTATTCCTCTGACATTTATCCTCTTGGCATATCTCCAGATTGTATTTGGGGAATTAATCCCGAAATCGATCGCTCTGATCTATGCCGAGCAAATCGCCCGCTTTTTGGGCGAACCTAGTTTAGCTATTGCCAGAATCTTCAGTCCATTCATTTGGATCCTCGATCGATCGACAAGACTATGTTTGCGGTTAGTCGGCATCCGCGATCGTCATGAGTATTATACTCGTGTCACATTTAAAGAATTACAAACTATCGTTACCACGGAAGGAGAATCGAGTGGATTGGCGATCGAACAGCGAGAGTTATTAAATAAAGTCTTTGAATTCGCCAATGTTGTCGTGGCCGCCGTAATGATTCCCCGCACCCAAATGGTCACAATTTCCCACACAGCTACATGTCAAAATTTATTAACAAAAGTAGCAACGACAGGATACTCTGCTTACCCTGTAACTGACCAATCCCTGGACAAAATTGTCGGAGTCGTTTCATTCAAAGATTTCGCTGCGCTCCTGGCTCAAGGCAAGCTGGCGGGACAAATGCCGATCTCTGATTGGATCGAGCCAGTAGATTTTGTGTCTGAATCGACATCTGTCAGTGTCCTGCTCGCTCAAATGCAGAAAACTGAGGGCAAAATGACGATCGTCGTGGATGAATTTGGAAATACGGCGGGATTGATTACGCACCAAGATATCATCGCTGAAATGATCGGGATCAAAGTCCCATTCGATCGAACGACAGGATTACTCGATCTACTTCCTGATGGCGGATTTGTCGTTCAGGCGCAGATGGACATCAACGATCTCAACGAACAATTAGGCATAGATCTACCATTGGCTGACGATTATCAAACCTTAGCCGGATTTTTGCTCGATCGGTGGCAACATATCCCTCAAGATGGGGAATCTTTAAATTATGGCGATTGGAATCTTACGGTTGTTTCCAAAGTTGGGCCGAGGATCGATCGGGTGAGGGTGGAGAGGGGGAGGGGGAGAGGGGGAGAGGGGGGATAGGGGGACTGGGGGACTGGGAGACGGGGGGACTGGGATGAAAACCTCTCTATTACTCTGCTACCCTACTACCCTACCACCCTCCTACCCTCCTACCCTCCTACCCTCCCACCCTCGCAACTCGCAACTCGCAACTCGCAACTCCCAACTAGTAAGCTTATTTACATCTGAGACTACTAGTTATTTACCCAATCTAACGAGTTCTTTATCCTGCTAAACCTGGATCGACTCTGCCTAATTCCTGAAATGCGGCTGACCTTAGCAGACAGGAATCACAAGTGCCACAGGGAATTTGTGAACCAGAATAGCACGACCAGGTTTGTGCCCAGGGAACGCCTAGCCTGTCGCCTAGCTCGATGATTTCAGTTTTTTTGAGCTGAATGAGGGGAGTGATAATTTCGATCGGTGTGCCTTCTCTACCCTGCTTGGTACCAAGCTCAAATACCGATCTCATCGCGTCGATGTAGTCGGGGCGACAGTCAGGATAACCAGAATAATCGAGAGCATTGACCCCTATGTAGACTCGACTGGCAGAAATGGCTTCCGCATAAGCAAGTGCAAAACTCAAAAAGATTGTATTGCGAGCGGGAACATAGGTAACGGGAATAGACTCTGACATCTCAGCGAGATCGCGGTGTTGCGGGACGGGAATCTCGGTATCTGTGAGTGCAGAACCACCCCACAAGCGGAGATCGAAGTTTAATACTTGATGGGCAATGACACCAGCAGTTATAGCGATTGTTTTAGCAGCCGCTAATTCACAAAAGTGGCGTTGTTGATAGTCAAAGGAGAGGGCATAACAATCGTAGCCTTCACTTCGCGCCAGATAAAGTACCGTGGAGGAATCTAAGCCACCAGAGAGGAGAATAACTGCTTTCACAAAGAGTGGGGATTTAAGGAGTGGTTACGTTCTAATTTTAACGGAGAATAGAACGCTCCCCACTCTGCCCTCTTTAGGAACATAACCAAAACTTTTATGTTCTTTACAATCAGAGCTGCTGTGATAACATCGAAATTATTACAGATAAATTAAAAAATACATCTACTAGCGATGAAATTTGTCAAGTTGTGACCATTAGCTCATTTTTATTGGTCGCGATCGTGTAAATATCTACCTAGTCAGTTAAGTTAACATCGTTAACCGTTCTGTAGTGGTGGAGGAGTATATTTTAGAGTGAAAGATATCATGTCAAGTAGAAACTTGGATACTGAGATTCAGCCCGGTTCACCCCAACCGCTGAGAGTAGGATTGATTGGCATTGGCAATATGGGCAAACACCACGCACGGGTGTTGAGCTTGCTCAAAAATGTCAACCTAGTCGGCATCTCTGATGTCAATGTCGAGCAAGGTTTGGAAGCTGCTAGTAAGTACAAAGCTAGATTTTATGAAGACTATCGGGATTTGCTCTCGCAAGTTGATGCTGTCTGCATTGCTGTGCCGACTAGATTGCACTATGAAGTGGGGATTGCCTGTTTGAAAGCTGGCATCCACGTTTTGATCGAAAAACCGATCGCGGCTACCATTGATGAAGCTGAAGCTCTGGTTAATGCTGCGGCTGAGTCTCAGTGTATTCTCCAAGTCGGACATATCGAACGGTTCAATCCTGTATTCCAAGAACTTAGTAAAGTTCTCAAAACTGAGAAAGTATTGGCTCTGGAAGCACATCGGATGAGTCCTTACTCTAATCGGGCGAATGATGTGTCTGTCGTACTGGATCTAATGATTCATGATATCGATTTGCTACTCGAACTCGCTGGCGCGCCTGTAGTAGGGCTGACAGCTAGTGGTAGCCGCTGTGCTGAGTCCAAATATCTAGACTATGTGACAGCCACTCTAGGATTTGCGAATGGTGTGGTGGCAACGCTGACTGCTAGTAAAGTCACCCATCGTAAAATGCGGCGAATTGCGGCGCACTGTCGTCATTCGCTCACAGAAGCAAATTTCCTTAATAATGAAATTCTGATTCATCGTCACAATGCTGACTTGCTCAATGAGTATCATCAAGGCTCATATCGCAAAGATGGCTCGATCGAGAAGGTCTACACTAGCAATGTGGAGCCACTATATGCAGAGTTGGAACATTTTGTCAATTGTGTTAGGTGTGGGAATGAGCCTTCTGTTGGTGGGGAGCAGGCACTTAAAGCTTTGCGGCTGGCGACACTAATCGAACAGATGGCGTTGGATGGTAAGGTGTGGAAGCTGTCCGATCGAGATAGGTTGGAGGTGTTGAGTGCTACCTAAGCTCAGTGTTTAAATGCTTGTGGTAGGCTCATCGGCAACGGAATCTAACTTGTGGGTTGCGAGTTTTGCTGGTGTGGGCGAGAACCCGGATCTGGGGGTTCCGACCCCCAGACCCCCCGTTGAGGAGGGCGGACGCGCCCCCCTCAAACTCCCCTGCGTATGGATGGTTGGTGTGCTAGCTTGGATTTCACATTCACTCCATCATAGATTTTAGTTGGGAGTTGCTAGTATTTAATGGCTTAAATCTAGCGATCGTTCTAAGTAGATCGGCATAATTAAATATAAAATACTCTGTAGAATACTCTGTAGGGTGGGCACTGCCCACCAGCTAGGTTTGAGGCACAATCTATTTTATAAATAATTGCGTAGGGGCGTGGTCTTGTGCCCGCCCTAAATTATTGCAGTAATAGTATATTTAAACTAGTGCAAGATGTGAGTAGAGTGACGTTATTCGATGGAAAGTGGTAGTGGATCGGATCGAGGGAGTACTGAAAGAGATTTGGGGATATGATAAGCTGCGATCGCCCCAGGGAGAGATCGTTCAGTGCTTGCTCGACGATCGAGATGCGCTGATTGTGATGCCGACTGGGGGTGGTAAATCACTCTGTTTTCAGATTCCAGCATTATTGAGTAATGGAGTCACCATCGTGATTTCGCCGTTGGTGGCGTTGATGGAAAATCAAGTTCAGGAATTGACTGAGAAGAAAGTAGCGGCTGGTTTATTACATAGTGAGATTCCCGCAGCGATTCGCAAACGGACACTGCAAGAGTTGGAACAGGGGCGATTGCGGTTGTTATACGTTTCGCCTGAAACCCTATTGACTCCAATGGTTTGGGGGAGATTGTGTCGTCCCGAACTCAAGATCGATCGATTGATTCTCGATGAAGCTCATTGTCTCGTTCATTGGGGTGAAACATTTCGTCCCGCTTATCGACGCTTGGGGGCGATTCGAGCGGCCTTAATCCAACATAAGCCAATTGATACCAAAATAGCGATCGCGGCGTTTACAGCGACGGCTGACCCCCTCTCACAGCAGACGATCGAGCGAGTGCTCCGATTAGAAAATCCAGCTAAGTTTATTCTCGATCCTCATCGTGCTAATCTCAGATTGATGGTAAAGTCGATTTGGACTCCCAGAGGTAGGCGGGAGCAATTAGCCAAGTTTATTGGGAAATATCCACAGCAGTCGGGATTGGTATATGTGCGAACTCGTCAAGCTAGCGAAGAATTAGCTACATGGTTGTCTGCAAAAGGTGATGCAACAGCAGCTTATCATGCAGGTTTGAGTCCCCAAGAGCGGCGGCGCATCGAGGGCGAGTGGTTGACGGGCAAGTTGCAATATGTGGTTTGTACTTGTGCTTTTGGGATGGGGATTAATAAAGCCAATGTTCGCTGGATTGCCCATTTTCAGCCGCCAGTATTATTAGCTGAATATATCCAAGAAATCGGTCGAGCGGGACGGGATGGTGAACCTGCTGAGGCGTTATTATTAGTGTGTGAGCCGACGGGTTTGTTGTATCCAGAGGATCGGGAACGGCATAAGTTTTTTGTGGAGAATGTCGATCGATACTATGATATGGCTGGAGCGTTGGCAAAAAAATTGCCTGCAACTGGGGAAGCTAATGAAATAGAGAGGCAATTTCCCCAAGGATCGATCGCTTTATCTCTACTAAGTAGTGTAGGTGAGTTGGTGTGGGAAACTCCTTTTGAGTATCGACGAGTAGTGACTGGCAAAGCTCCAAATTGGCAACCACTCCAAACTCAACAAAAGTTACTCTATCAGCAGGTGGATACATATATTCGCTACTCTGGTTGTCGATGGGAGTATTTATTGACTGCTTTTGGCTCGAAGTCACATAAGAATGGTTGGCGATGTGGTAACTGCGATCGATGTAAACAACGATCTTGATTTTGGATTTTGGATTGGGAAAGACAGCCCAGCGACTGAAGTCGCGGCTAGTGATACAAAGTCCGCCTACGCGGACTCAGATCTAAAGTGTCTTAACCGATGTGGCGACTGCTATATTTCTAGAGATGGTATGGTTCTCGCTCGATTAACTGCCGATCCAGCAGACGATCGATTCACTATCCACTATCGACTATTCAATCCAAAATCCAAAATCCAAAATCATATTATGAGAATTGCAGCGTTAGGATTGGATGTTGGGGGTAAGCGAATTGGGGTTGCTGGTTGTGATGGATTGGGGATGATGGCGACGGGGATTACGACGATTTGGCGGAGTTCGTTCGATCGAGATATCGCTCAATTAGCTGAGATTATTGCCGATCGACAAGTGGAGATTTTAGTGCTGGGTTTGCCCTATACTATGGACGGTGCGATCGGTTCTCAAGCCAAACAAGTGCAGAAATTTGGCAGAAGAGTTGCTGCTGGATTGGGCTTACCGATCGAGTATGTAGACGAGCGGTTGACTTCTTATGCTGCCGAGCAAATGATGATCGCCAGTAATATCTCAGTGTCGCAGAATAAGGGGACAATCGATCGGATTGCCGCAGCCGTAATTTTACAACAATGGTTGGATGAGCGAAGAGTCGGCAAATAGAAATTAGATTTATCTGAGTGTAGCGTTTGAACGTGTTGCTGGGAACGCTAATAATAGTAGCTATTATTCGATCGCCATATATGTCAAAATACCCATCAAAAGCATTACTGCTCAAAGGATTAGGATTGTCAGTCTCAGGTGCGATGATTCCTAGTGTAGCTCGATCTCAAGCTAAAATTAAGCTCCCCGATCCTAATGCTATCAACAAAAAAATCAAACAGGATTACCCTCCCGAATTGTTTGATGACCCGAACTACACAAATTCTACAACAGAAACTCCTGCATCCAATGGATCGATCGAAATCGATTCACCGACGGGTTCTGGTTCTGTAGGATCTACAGGTACTACTTCCACCAAAAAGGTAGTTATTTCTGAAGATGGGAAGACAGCAGCATTAGGCAACTCGAATTTCACTTTTGTTTTGCCTACACCAGCAGTCATTGCACTTGTAGTCATAGTCGGCGGTTTAGCTTTGTTTCCAGTTGTGAGTTTGCTATTAAACTCCAAAAAAGCCTTGAAAGCAGATCGTAATTCTTTCTGGTCGAAATTGACCGATAGATTTCAGAAGCCGAGAGTATTAGAAAGTGATGAATTTCTCCATCAGCGGGCGTTTGAAAAGCTGATTGCAATTGCAGGGAAAGCTGAAAATATTCATGGTGAGAAGTTTGGTGGGGGAGAATTTGCGACGTTTGTCAAAATAAAAAGTTATATCGCTAGAGCGATTGGTGAGTATGCGGGATTGGATGATAATATTGAAATGCTCAATGTGGCAATATCTACCCAGAATAGTTTTACAGTAATCGATGGAAGTGAATCTAGACATTGCAGTAGTGCTCAACAAGAGCTATACAAGTTTGTCAATGGACTTTTGGCAGAAGAGATCGATTCGGAAGATTTCAAACGCCAGATCGAACAGAAGCTAGAGGAAGTTATCCCTCTCCTGAAAACAGAGGAAGGTAAAGTCGCTCTCCAAACCTATACTAAAGCAATGGGGAAAATCTCCGAACATCCCCTTGGATTAAAATTACTACTACTATTCAAGCAATATCAATTTGATGACTATTCAATTTTACGTGGTGTAGCTAATACGATCGCTCAACTAGGCTCAGAAGATTTATTAAATCTGGATGGCTTACTATTATTGGTAATGGTTAAGTATGATGTATTTGAAAAACTTGGCCCAATTATTGGAATTGCCGATGAGTATAATCGGCCAGAGACATATAGTAAAATGTTGCAATATATCGGGCTAAAAGCTGGGCATGAGGCTTCTTATGGAAAATTTCAGGAATTTTTGTTGTTGATTAAGGAATGGGGTGTTCACTATCAAACTATCGTGAATGTTCGCCAAAAATATAATCCTAAAGAGTTTAGACTATCTAAGAATTTTACGGGGACAGTACCAGGGGAAGAACTGTATAAAAAGTATAAAGATAGTTTACAACATATCGAGTTGATTGAGCCAACAAATTCAACATCACCTAAATCTACGCCTATCGAGAAAGTTGTAAATCCCAAAGCTGAAGCGTTAGTCGGGATGAATTAGATCTAAGGAATGAGGATTTAATAATTTGCGTAGGTTGGGTTGAGCCTCGTTGGCG
>JANOPX010000183.1:0-16597 GCA_031422115.1 Chamaesiphon sp. VAR_4_metabat_408
ATTGAATAGCTTATTTGTATTGGCGCGTTATGCTGGCGCAGTAACACACCCTACGAATAGATAAATTAGAGCATTCCAAAGGCTTCGACATAGGTGTTGTAATCATCGTCGTCAAAGCAAACAAAACTGACTCCGAGAATCGATGGTTCGTGCTCTAATACCGAGGCAACCGTCTCTAGGGCAACTTTAGCAGCTAATTCGATCGGATAGCCATATGAGCCACAGCTAATTGCGGGAAAGGCAATTGTCTCAATCCCGTACATTTTGGCGAGGGCGAGACTCTCACGATAACAGCTAGCTAGTAACTTAGCTTCGCCATTGCCGCCACCGCGCCAAGTTGGGCCGACGGTGTGGATGATATATTTAGCTGGGAGCAGGTAGCCATCGGTAATTCTAGCTTCACCAGTGGGACAACCGTTGAGCTGTTGGCACTCAAACAAGAGATCCTCCCCTGCGGCTTGATGAATTGCGCCATCGACACCACCACCACCGAGGAGTGAGCTTTTGGCTGCATTGACGATCGCATCTACCGTTAATTTGGTAATATCACCTTGAATAATCCCCATTCGTTCTTGGGGTGTTGCCGCTTCGATGGTCATTTGTTCTATTTTCTACAGCTTGCTATTATACGCGAGATGAGCGGGAGCTTGATAGCCCCCGTACTTCAGTCGGGGGTGGAAAAGCGACACGAGCGGCTTTAGCCGCCGTCCGCCTTTTACCCAAGCTTTCCCAAGAACTATCATAATAATTATACGCTAGCATAGCTAGAATATAATTATCGTGATAGGGTCGAATCATGCTTGTTTTTGAATTTAGAGCTTACGGAAAGTCCGAGCAATTTATAGCCATAAAAGAGGCTATTCGTACAGTGCAATTTATCAGGAATAAATGTATTCGTTTGTGGATGGACAATCCAAAGACTAATAAGTACGACCTGAGTAAATATAGTGCTGTACTTGCCAAAGAATTTCCGTTCGCGAATAAACTCAATGCGATGTCTAGACAGGCATCAGCGGAACGAGCATGGGCAGCTATATCTCGTTTTTATGATAACTGCAAGAAGAAAGTAGCTGGCAAAAAGGGATTCCCTCAATTCCAGAAAGACAACCGTTCGATTGAGTACAAAACTCAATCTTGGAAACTAGCTGACGACCGCAAATCAATCACCTTCACCGATAAAAATGGCATTGGTAGATTGAAGATGAAAAGTACTCGTGACCTAAACTTCTATCAACCAGACCAAATCAAGCGGGTGAGATTGGTTAAACGTGCTGATGGCTGCTACGTTCAATTCTGCATCCAAGTAGACAGAGTGCTAGGCGGGTCCCCCGCCCAGCAGGAAATAATCGAACCAACACATCGAACCATTGGTTTAGATGTTGGATTAGAGTCTTTCTACACTGATTCACTGGGTAACAAAGTTGAAAATCCTCGGTTCTACCGGACTGGTGAAAAGAAGATGAAGCGGTCACAACGACTAGTTTCTCGCAGAATAAAAGGTTCTAGCAATAGACATAAGGCTAGAGTCAAATTAGCTAGAGTTCACCTCAAAATAAGTAGACAGCGTAAAGATCATGCTATTAAATTGGCACGATGCGTAATCACATCTAACGATGTAGTAGTCTATGAAGATTTGCGGATTAAGAACATGGTTAAAAATCATTGTCTGGCAAAGTCAATTAATGACGCTGGATGGTATCAATTTAGAGTTTGGCTAGAGTATTTTGGCAAGGTATTTAAACGGGTAACTATTGCAGTTAACCCTGCCTACACGTCCCAAGAATGCTCTAGCTGTGGCGTAATTGTGAAAAAGTCTTTGTCTACTCGCACCCATGTTTGTCAATGTGGTTGTGTACTAGATCGAGATCACAACGCTGGTATAAATATCCTTAACTCAGGATTGGGCACCGCAGGGCATGTGGGAACCTCAATGCTAGACATTGGAACCGCTTCTGGAGACATACCCGCTACTCTCGTTGGTGCAAACCTGCGTGGGCAAGGTGCGTCGTAGAGAGAAGAATCCTCACGCTCATCTGAGCTGAGGAGTGTCAAACCGCCCAATACTAGTAGTTGGGCGTTGGGAGTTAGAGTTAAATACTAGCTTAATTTATGCGGCTCAGTACTCGTGCCTAGAAAGGCTAGATATGAATTACACTTCCAACTCTTATGAGGTATCCCTGAACCCCGAACACTTCAGCTCTGGGTTTGACTATTCGCTCGTTACCAATTGCGAATTCATCCGCAGGGAATTCTCTCTCTGTGCGATTTGACCCTGTGCAGTTACGATAGCGGCGATTCGATCCAAATTAGCGTAGAGATCTTCACGTCCTCTAAAACCTTCTAATTTATATCCAATCTGCCCATCCACAAACAGGATTGAGGTGGGTAGTGTTGTCAATTTATAACAACTGGCGAGCTTGAAGTTGTCATCTGCATTAATATAAACCAATTTAATTCGATCGTTCCAGCGATCTTGAAATTGGATGAGCATCGGCTCGACGACTTTGCATAGTCCACACCAAGGTGCTCCAAAATTCACTAATACTGGGGTGGATGATGTCAGTACTTTTTCTCTGAAGTTCAGCTCGGTTACAGACTGGATCATAAAAGTGCTTGGTTTAGGATCGAATATTATGGCATGTAGAATTCATGCTAACGCTAAATGTACCGATCGGCTACGGGGATCGGGGAATAAGTATTGGGGATCGAGGTAAAAGGGAGGGGGAGAGGGGGGGACTGGGGGACTGGGGGACTTGAAGGTTTGGGAAGCCGATTTTTATCTCCCCGTCTCCCCGTCTCCTCGTCTCCCCGTCTCCCCCTCTCCCCGTCTCCCCCTCAAAACCCTAACTGAGCTGTCGCTTGAATTAGCCAGGGATGACCCAGCCAGAATAGAGCGACAAATGCGGCGACACCGATATAGGCTGGGCGAAGAAATTCGGTGAGGTCAATTTTCTGTCTGCCGTCTAGAATCGCCTGGAAGGGGACGATCGAGGTTCTAGCTTTGACTAGATCGAATTCTGCTCCGTACCGTGCTCCAAGGCGACGATCGCCGTGCCAGACGGCAAATAAATGGTGTGCCATCAGTCCAAATGAAGTTACGAGGGTAAAAGTCGTTCCGAGCCAGAGGGTATGAGCGACGCACCAGATTAATTGCCCAACCATTTGGGGGTGTCGGGTAATTCGCATGATACCTGTCTCGTAGATGCGGACTTGGGGTTTGGCGATGGCGGCTACTTCGATCAGGTTGAAGGTGGCTGGATAGAGGAAGAGGAAGGATATCGCTGATAAAATCCATACTGTCTCTTTGACTCCTACAAATCCCTGAACTTGCCATAGTTGAGAGCCATCATAGCGGTGGTTGAAGAAGTAAATAATCAGAAATGTGGCGAAGGGGACACTTACTAAGGCGAATATCACTCGATACAGTCTCGCCCCAATTTTAGTCTCTCCCCAGGGGCGCAAGGCGGCTAACCCACTATGTGCGATCGCAAAACCAAGTAATAAAGCAAGGATAATCCAGTGGCTGTTCATGTGGGAGTTGGGAGTTGGGAGTTGGGAGTTGGGGGTTGGGGGTTGGGGGTTGGGATATCAAAATTTACTCAGAACTCCCTCAAAAAAAATGCTGACAGTTAGTTAAGTTAACACATCGATCGGGGAACACTAGAGATGAGGGCGAGAGTATGCTGGTTCGATCGCGTCCAATTCATGGCTGAGATAATTTGGAACTCTAATCCGAACTCCAAACCCCCAACTCCCAACTCCCAACTTTAGATTCTTTGAAACTTATGTTAGAGCAAGCAACTGATGCCCTAAATCGTCAGGATGACAAAACTGGAGCCAAATTGAGTAGCCAGCCAGATGAGCAAATGGTGCAGCTTTGTGCAGCGCAACGACAAGAAGAGAATGAGGAACTAGACAAGGCACTCGAAACCTATCGGCTGTTGCTCAAGAGTGCGATCGGTAGTAAAATTCTTACAGAAGCGCGTCAAGGGATAGGTCGCATCGAAGACATCCAGAAAGAAATTCGCGCCAGAGCGAAAGCATCGGCTAGAGCTGGGAGCGAGGACAATCTCGAACCAGGATTCTCGATCCTCGAACCGATCGAATTAGACCAAAAACAAGCAGCCGCCGTCAAATTTGCCAAGATAATGGGTATAGATCCTTACAGCGCGCGGCTTCAGTTACCGAGTCGCGGTTGGCGACTATATCGCACAGGCACAATGGGCGAATTAAAATTTTATCAGCAACAACTCCAACAGGCGGAAATTCCCTGTTTCTCTGTATCGCGACACGATATCCAGCAACTATTTGTATTCAAGGTCAATCATTTCCAATCGTTCCGACCTCAAGCTACGATAGTTTGTACGGACGATCGATCTGAGATTCGGATCTTCAACTTTGATTGGTCGGAAGTCACCCAAATGGTCACAGGATTGCTACCAATCTTTGAAGAAGTCGTCGAAATCGATCTAAACAACCGCACCAGTCGCAAGCCCAAAATCCTCGACTACGTTCATATCTGCGATATCCAATTGCGCGGGAGAAGAAGTATTTTCCGACTCTGCTCTCAGACTTATGAATTTAGTGAGTACAAGCAACTCGTTACCCACAACCGCAGTCAATTTTTTAGCAGTCAATTCAGCACCCAATTAACCGGACAATTGGAGGGTGAATCAGTGAGTCAACGGCTCTCTAGTACCAGTCGAGACAACTGGCAAAATCTCATCACCCAAATTCAATCCAGATGCCCTGACATTAAGGTCTGGAAAGATTTTACTCCTTTTGCCGAGACGGCAATGGGGCACCGAGAAATGTTAGGACATATCAAACCTCATTTGGAATTACTCCGCCGTGCTGATAGTCTCTGGGACAAAGCCTTTCATCTCTACAGTACTTCGTCGATGATCCGGGGACAGGGATGAGGGGATGGGGGGACGGGGTAGTTGCTATCCCCTATCCCCTATCCCCTAAGCTACTTTTTAATATTCACAGGTATTTTAGCTTCGCGAGCTAGTTCTATAAACTTACTCATATTGGCTCCGGGGCGACGACGGGTGCTGTCGCTAGATGGTTTGATGAGGTAATCTGTTGCGAAGTTGGTGATGGGGGGAAGCGCGGGAGCTGGAGCTACAGGAGCCGCAGCAACAACAGGAGCTACTTTCTTTTCATCAATAGCTTTCTTGGTGGCTTTTTTCTCAGCTTTGGCGGCAGCTTTGGCGACTACTTTTTCTGCGTCGGCGATTTTTTTCTCTTCTGGGGTTGATGCTTGGGGTTTTTCTCCAACTGCTGTTGGGGCGACTGCGGCTGCTGCTACGGGTGCTGCTGTGACTGCTGCTGCGTCGGCGACTATGGGTGTGGTTGCAACTACTGCGGGTGCTGGGGTGACGACAGGACTAGGCTTGGCTTTGGCTTCTACTTTGGCTGGAGCGTCATCTTCTATTTGCATGTAGAAGCCGTCATTTTTCTTACCAAAAAATTTTTTGAACATGGTGGGTTATCTCTATTTATTACATAGATCGAATTATCAAATTTGCACAATGGCAAGTGCAAGACCAGATTACAAAGTTTAACAAAACTTTACCTCAGATTTGGGCATTCTAATACTAGAGCCAGTTGACAAATTGTCATGGGAGATCTCAAACGATCGCCTTTTATCTTTTACAATCTAGACTACTCCATCAATTGCTAAGATCGTGACTGAGCTATCAATACAGCCGACACCAACTCGCAACCCGATTCTCCTGGTACATGGATTGACAGATACCAGTCACAAAATGCGGAAGATCGCCAGTCATTTACGGGGATTGGGATGGAAGGTTTATGATATCGATCTCAAACCCAATAGTGGCGATGCTAAATTGGAGGTTTTGGCTCAACAGGTGGCGGATTTGGTGGAGCGAACATTCCCACCTCACCAACCGATCGATCTCCTCGGCTTTAGTATGGGAGGATTGGTTAGCCGTTATTATATCCAACGCTTGGGCGGGATCGATCGAGTCCAACGATTTATTAGCGTCTCATCCCCCCACAATGGCACTGTAGCCGCCTATTTTACTACTCGCGCTGGTTGTGTCCAAATGCGCCCAAATCATCAGTTTATCGAGGATTTGAATAGTGATGTCGGCAGGCTCGATCGATTAAATATTACTTCGATTTGGACACCTTTCGATCTGATGATTTTACCCGCCCGTAGTTCTCAATTGGGCTTGGGGAAGGATATCAGTTTGCCAGTATTGTCTCATGTGCAAATGGTATTCGATCGCCGTACCCTCAATGCGATCGTTGAAGCATTAATTCAACCAGTCAGGGGTCAGGGGTCAGGGGTCAGGGGTCAGGGATGAGGGATGAGAGATGAGGCAATACGCTTTTTGTTATTATTTAGTACAGCTTTAGACGGACTTTGTATCACTAGCCGTACTCGCGCAGCGTATCCGTCAGGATGGCTTTAGTCGCTGGCTAACCGAAGTCAGGGGTCAGGGAAATTAATTAGGGATAATATTTAAGATTAGTTCGATCGCACTTTTTGTCTGTGGCAAACTATCAATGACGATCGCCGTACACAACAGCATCATATAGGAAATCGAATACTTAAATAGTGACTTGGCGAGATTTTTATCAGTGGGAGCTTGTAACAGTTGCCAATTTTTCTTGACAAATATATAACCCAATCCAACCGCCGTAATTCCATATCCAATTCCAGCCGAACCCAGAGGATAGACGAGTAATAACGTTGTGGGAATTAAGATGAGTGTATAAATCCACATCTGCTTGACTGTTTCTACTGCTCCAGCAACCACAGGCAACATCGGAATATTTACCTTGGCATAATCATCTTTTATCATCAATGCCAATGCCCAAAAATGTGGCGGAGTCCACAAGAAGACGATCGCAAATAATAGCCAAGCTTCAATACTCAAACTATTCGTCACCGCCGCCCAACCAACTAATACCGGAATCGCTCCAGCCGCTCCACCAATGACGATGTTTTGCGGCGTATGACGTTTGAGCATGTGGGTATATACCACCATGTAGAAGGCAATTCCCGCCATCGCTAATACAGCCGATAGGAGATTGGCAAATATAGTTAAAATTGTAAATGATAAAATTGCTAGGACGATCGCAAAGATCCAAGCATGAGTAACTTTGATTCTACCAGAAGGAATGGGCCGAGAGCGAGTCCGTTCCATTGCATAATCGATATCTCGATCGTAAATACAATTCATCGTATGGGCAGAAGTCGCCGCAAACATCCCACCAGTAACTGTAATTAGAAATAAGCCTGGATTGGTATTACCCTCAGAAGCCAACCACATCGCGGCTGCGGTAGTTATCAATAGTAGTGGGATAATTCTTGGTTTGGTGAGTTGATAATAACTCTGGACAACTTGAAGGAAGTTTTCGTGTTTGCGATCTTCAATACCGACAAGTGATGAATCTAGGGTTTCTTGCATTGGGATTTTGGATTTTGGATTTTGGATTTTGGATTGACCGAACGCAATTGGATTTTGGATTTTGGATTTTGCGGATGTAAGGGAGTAGTAGGGTGGGCACTGCCCACAAATATCAACTACGTTTTAGAAGTTATTAAAGTTGAAATATTTTTACCGTCTTTGGTGATTGAAAAATTCTTCGCTCTCAATTCTGCTGAAGGCTAGATACCGACAAATTAGAATTATTTAATCTCCATATTGTCACTGTCAAAACAACCAAGGTACCGAGTAATGTAGCACCAATCGATTGGTGGGTAACTGTGAGGGGTTCGACTTGGAGATGGAGTTTGAAAGTAGCTACGCCCAAGAGGATTTGGGAGACTAATAAACCGCCTGTAATAGTAGCAAGATGACGACAATAGCTAGGTAAACTAGGATTTCGCCAAATTAGCACAATTAGACCGATCGAACTCAGAGTAGCAGGTACAACCCCGATGATGTGATTGTTCATCACCTGACAAAGTGCCGAATTGCCCAAACACTGATGCAATGCCCAACGGGAACCAACTAAACCCCCCAGAATACTTTGAGCGTATACGCAAACTGTAGCGATCGGCGCGAGCCAATAAAGCGACCGAGAGATGGGATAATTGGAGGATGGGGTTGGAAGTAGGCAAGTGCCGATCGTCAGCATGGTACAAAAAAATAGTAAGGCAGTACCCAAGTGCGCGGTGACAATATCAAAGCGGAGCAACTCAGTCACAGTAAAAGCTCCCAATGCTCCCTGCGCCAAAATCAACCCCAAGCCAAATATAACCGACCCCAGCAGCCACGCGGGAAGGTCTTTTCGGTTATACCAAGTCCAACCCACCAACAGTAAGGTACTCAAGCCAATTAACCCCGCATCCAGACGATGAAACCACTCCAGGAAGACTTGGAGATTCATCTGCTGAGTGGGTACCAATTGCCCATAACACAACGGCCAATCTGGACAAGCTAAACCAGCATTCATTACTCTAGTCGCACTACCTACAGCCATGAGTAGCAGGGTAGCAAAGGCGATTTTCCACACTAGACGACGAATTTGGGTTTGAGCCGTGGTAGATGTTTGAGGGGATTCTGGACTACGAGGGTTAAATTCGGGGATGAATGCAGAGTCGGACATAACGTAATTAAATTTCTAGTTAACTGCCTAATGTCACAGTGGATCTTCCTGACGATCGCTTTGTCAAGCATTCCCAAACTAGCATTAATACCTATAGACTGTTGGTGGGCAAGACTGAAGATCGACGGGTTAAAGGGTCGAACTCGATCGCTCTAATCTTCTCTCCGTGCATCTTACATCCCTAAGTCAACTAGATCCCAAAGAAAATATTAAGAATAAAAATTAGGCAAATAATTAATTTTTGTAACAAATTTGGCGAGAGCGATCCCGAAGAAAATCTAAAGATATGCAAAGAACACAGATCGATCGAGTTACCTACGGTACGTTAGTAAGAGCGATCGGTCTAACTTTCAAGGACAGCAGGTCGCTAAACTGCCATTATTTCTAGCTAAAACAGATTGCAGACCAGTGAAATAAAGCAATCTGCCCTTACCCCTCCCCCCTCATTAATGAAGATACCTAGCACGATTATCACCCTGCTTCTGGGCATAGGGCTAACATTGGTTAGTCTTTGGTACGGACAAAATCACGGACTGATGCCCGTCGCCGCCTCCGAAGAAGCATCTCACGTCGATGGCTTATTCAACGCCATGATGACCATTTCGACTGGATTATTCTTACTAGTTCAAGGCATACTAGTAGTTGCCGCATTCAAATTTCGCCGTAAACCAGGTGAAACTGGAGATGGTGAAGCGATCGAAGGTAACGTACCATTAGAAATATTATGGACGGCAATTCCCGCCGCGATCGTTTTCTGGATCTCCATCTATAGTTTTGAAATATACAACGAAATGGGCGGATTCGATCCAGCCGCCGATAGTATGCACGCCATGCACGGAATGCCCGCTGGCGGCAAAGGTAGCGCAATGGCAGCAACACTCAATACTGAACCATCCAAGCCTAGCCAACCAATGGCACTAGGTATCGGCGCATCACCAGCCAACCAAGGCAAAGCACCAGGAGTCAGCGTCAACGTCTTAGGCTTGCAATACGCCTGGATTTTCACCTATCCTGACGCTAACATCACCTCCGGCGAACTCCATGTCCCCGTCGGCGAAGAAGTCCAACTCAACATGAACGCCCAAGACGTAATTCATGCCGTCTGGATTCCCGAACTTCGCCTCAAACAAGACGTAATCCCTGGTACCCCCACCCAACTTAGATTCACCAGCAACAAAGTCGGTAACTACCCCCTCCGCTGTGCCGAACTCTGTGGTGGCTATCATGGCTCAATGGTGACACGAATGATCGTCCATACCAAAGAAGATTACACCACTTGGATTGCCAGTCAACAACAATCCGCCCAAGCTCAAGCCGATTTAGTCAAACAGACAATCGCCATGAACCCAGCAAATCTCTCTCCTGACAAATATCTAGCCCCCTACGCCAAAGAAATGGGCGTACAGCCAGAAATGCTCGCAAGCATCCCCCACCAACACCACTCCTAACCCTCCTAGGGTAGAGAGTTTCAAAACGTCGAGATTATCAGAAATTCAACTGCGGGGCTAGATGGTGGGCAATGCCCACCCTACCTAAAGACTCATTAACCCTCATCAAAAAAGTGACGGTTCCCAATAGCCAATTCCTCCGTGAACCTCAGTGAAACCTCTGCGTTCCTCTGTGTTAAAAAAACATCTTCGCTGCAACTAATAAATGTTGGAAGATATTCATAAACAAGGCTATGCCAATACTTCCTTTTAATTAAATCATGACAGCAGAACTCCTAATCCCTCAAGTATCCCCAGAAAAGGATGCGCCAAACTATCACCAACGTAGATGGCAAGATTATTTTACATTTAGTACCGACCATAAAGTAATCGGCATCCAATACTTTGTCACAGGCTTCCTCTTCTACATCATCGGCGGCTTACTCGCCGAAGTAATTCGGACAGAACTAGCCACCCCAGACCCCGATTTAGTCGATCCTGCTGTTTATAATAGTGTCTTCACCCTCCACGGCACAATTATGATCTTTCTGTGGATTGTCCCCACAGGAACCGGAGCATTTGCCAACTACCTGCTCCCCTTGATGATTGGGGCGCGGGATATGGCATTCCCCAAATTAAACGCTGTGGCATTTTGGATCATTCCCCCAACAGGTTTATTATTGATATCTAGCTTCTTTGTCGGCCCACCACAAGCAGGTTGGACATCTTATCCACCATTGAGCTTGCTTTCGGGCAAACCAGGTGAAGCTATCTGGATTATGAGTCTATTGTTATTGGGGACATCCTCAATTTTGGGCGGGATTAATTTCCTCACCACAATCCTCAAAATGCGGATTCCAAGTATGTCGCTGATGCAAATGCCCCTATTTTGTTGGGCAATGTTGGCAACATCACTACTAATTTTAATTGCCACCCCAGTATTAACTGGTGCATTAATTTTACTCTCCTTTGACTTACTCGCCGGGACAGCTTTTTTCAATCCAGTTGGTGGTGGACAGCCAGTAGTGTATCAGCATATGTTCTGGTTCTACTCACACCCCGCCGTCTACATTATGGTGCTCCCATTCTTCGGCGTAATTTCTGAAGTAATCCCCATTCACTCACGGAAACCGATCTTTGGATACGGCGCGATCGCCTATTCTAGTATGGCGATTAGTTTCCTCGGTCTCATCGTCTGGGCGCATCACATGTTCACCAGCGGTACACCTGCTTGGTTGCGGATGTTCTTCATGATTGCCACAATGGTCATCGCCGTACCTACCGGAATCAAAATCTTCGGTTGGCTAGCTACCATGTGGGGCGGTAAAATCACCCTCAATAGCTCCATGCTATTTGCGATGGGATTTATCTCCACCTTCGTCATCGGCGGTATCACCGGAGTCATGTTAGCCTCCGTACCCTTTGACATCCACGTTCACGATACCTACTTCGTCGTCGCCCACCTCCACTACGTCCTCTTCGGCGGGAGCGTCTTCGGCATCTTCACGGGCATCTATCACTGGTTCCCCAAAGTCACCGGACGACATATCGACGACACCTGGGGCAAAATTCACTTCGTACTTACCTACTTTGGCTTCAACCTGACATTCCTACCCATGCACATCCTCGGCTTGCAAGGAATGCCCCGCCGAATTGCCATGTACGCACCAGAATTTCAGGGTCTAAATCAAGTATGTACGATCGGTAGCTATATACTCGCCGTCTCCACAATTCCCTTCATCGTCAACATGATTTGGTGTTGCTTCAAAGGAGAAGTTGCCGGGAACAACCCTTGGCGAGCACTCACCCTCGAATGGCAAACCACCAGCCCCCCAGAAATCGAGAACTTTGAAGTCCTCCCCGTACTAACTACAGGCCCTTACGAGTACGGCTACACCGACGAACCAGAAAGTGAAAAAGTCCTAACTACGACTGTTTAATTGCTTGAAATGTAGATGGTGGATTGGGCGGGTTTTCCGCCCAGCAGCAATGCACGCCCTACGACTATCTTGCTTACGTTCGAGGTTGATTTACCCCACCCCCGCCCTCCCCTTGGAAAGGGGCGGGGGCAAGAGTCACGCCACAACCTTGGAAAGGCGGTAAAAGCCCCCCCGCATCCCACAAACCAACAAATCTGCCGTAAGACCACCCAACCGTCTCAAACAACCTATGCTTTGAGGGGGGGTTCGGGGGGGGACACTCCCCCAACCGACGGGGGGTCTGGGGGTCGGAACCCCCAGATCCGGGTTCTATTGACACAAGAAATGCCAACGGATCTAAGCGATAACCCATCACCCAAACCCTATGCAAGGCTCAATTTCCGACCAAACTCAAATCAGCATCGAAACCGAATCCCACGGCGAACATGCCGCACACCACGAAGCACATCCAGACTTTCGGATTTTCGGATTGATTGTCTTCCTCGTCGCCGAAGGAATGATCTTCCTCGGCTTATTCATCGCCTATCTCGCCTTCCGCGCCGTGTCCCCCGAATGGCCCCCAGCAGGCACCCCAAAGCTCGATTTGATGCTTCCTGGCATAAATACCGTCGTGCTAATTGCCAGTAGCCTAGTCATCCATCAAGCCGACACAGCCATCAAGAAAAATGATGTCAAAGGCTTGCAACTCTGGTTTGGACTTACCGCTCTAATGGGAATAATCTTTCTTGGCGGACAGTTGTACGAGTACAGTCACTTAGAATTTGGACTGCGAACTAATTTATTTGCCAGTACCTTCTATGTCTTAACAGGCTTCCACGGATTGCACGTTACCGTTGGCGTAATGTTGATTTTAGCAGTATTATGGCGATCGATAAAATCCGAGCACTACGGCACCAATAATCATTTCGGTGTAGAAGCAGCAGAAATCTACTGGCACTTTGTCGATGTCATCTGGATTATCTTATTTATCTTGCTATATCTGATTTGATAAGTCTATAAAATTCGTTTCTAGACATTGCCCCCAATCCATTTGAGAGGGGGATTTTTAATGGTTATTATATGCCAATATTATGTTGTGTTTGAGAGAATTGAATACTCTTAAATTTTACTACAGTTCAATTCTCTGACCTCTGCGCCCTCTGCGTCTCTGCGGTTAAAAAATATTGAAGATAATTTAGGATTGCTAGGATCCTGACATTATATTGAATTTTGTCAATCGAGTTACACCTGAATAATGTCAGTACAGATAGCCACACACTCATTTATTTAATAGTGGTAATTTTCATGGAAAAGGTGACTTTTTTAGTCCGCCAAGCTACTCTAGACGATCTCACCACGGTTTCAGATATCTTGACAGAAGCTGCTGTATGGCTAGAACAGAAAAATATGGTACTATGGCAACAAGAGCATATATCTTTATCGGCGATCGGTCAAGAGCTTGAATTGGGCTTATTCTATATTGCTATTTACGAAGGCGTTGCGGCTGGTGTTGTTATATTTCAAACAGAAGATTTGGTATTTTGGCCAGATATTTCTCAATCAGATTCGGCATTTCTACATCGACTAGCAGTGAGACGTAAATTCGCAGGTGGTTTGGTTTCAAAGATGTTATTGCAGTGGACTGTCGATCGAAGTAAAGAGCTAGGCAAACACTTTTTGAGACTAGACTGTGTGGCAGATCGTCCGCGTTTGCGATCGATATATGAGAACTTTGGATTTCGGCATCATAGCGATTGCTGGCGCAGACGGCAAGCCGTTCGACAAGTTGGAGCTTATTTTGTGGCACGATATGAGTATGAGATCGCCAATGAAAATTAGTTTTTCATTATTTAGCAATTCTACAAGATAGAGCTGATGACTAGCCAAAAATCGAACTTCGCTCGTCGTTGCATTATTAAGATCGTAACTCGTGGAATAGTCGGATCGATCGGACTATTAATTATTGCTGCTGGATCGATCTCGATCGCCGGATTAAATGATAATATTAAACGAGCTGATGTTGCCGTTGTACTGGGAAATACTGTCAATCCCAATGGACAACCTTCAGCACGATTGCAATCAAGATTAGATAAGACTATTCAACTTTATCGACAGGGAATATTTAAGAATACGATCGTCAGTGGTGGACTGGGCAAAGAAGGCTTTGATGAAGCTGTGGTGATGAAACAATATTTAATTGCTAATGCTTTACCTCCAGAGCAAATTTATGTCGATAGTCAGGGAAATAATACCTATCTCACCGCCAAGTATAGCGCACAATTGATGACCCAATATCAATGGCAAAGTGCGATCGCTATTTCCCAATATTTTCATCTTCCTCGCACTAAATTAGCTCTTCACCGCTTTGGAATCGAAACTGTTTATACTGCCCATGCAGACTTCTTTGAACTCCGAGATTTCTACTCAACAATCAGAGAAGTATTTAGTTATGCCTCCTATCAAATGAGATCGTTTCCTTAACCAACTGCAAATTCTGTAAACTGTCGCATATAGGTCGAATGGAATCCATTAACGATATTCTGTTTAGCAATACCCATCTCTGAAAGTCTGATGGAAATATCAAACTCAGTGCCATTATGTTGAACCCAGATTTTACCATCCTTGATATCTAGATGCACCACGCAACCATAGATCCGATGATTATTGCGCCAACCTACATATGCTAGTTGATAATGATTGCGCTCCCGATCGAAGATTAGTTGAGATTCAACTTCTCCATCTTTGGAACCATACGCGGCTAATTCTGTAAGTAAATCTTGAACCTTTGTTTGATATTCAGTTAATGGTGCCATTTAACAATCTCCCGATTTTCAGGTGTGTAAATCGCTAATTTTAGTTGATGTTGCTTAATCGTAGCTTGAACAAAGGGAAGCTGAAAAAAAGAATCATATGCACTGAGTGGAATAGCTAGATATAACTTGTGCTCGCTATATTGCTCTTGCATCAATAGGCGATAGTTGAGATATTGTCCCAGTGCTGTATGAAACTCCGAAACTGCTGAACCACTGAGAAAACTTTTTACTTCGACTGCAATTTTTTCATTGCTCCGCTCTGCTGCAATTACCCGCTCTGCACCTAAATCAACATAGAGAGAACCTAATCCAAATTCAAGGGTTAGAGGATCGTGAGTTATCATCCAACCATCTCGCTCTAAAGCAACTCTAACAGCATCATGAAAAGCATCCCTTGCAGACATATTCAATTTTAGTTATCTACAACTAGATCCTAACATCACCGGAAACGATCGAGACTTGCACCCGACTGTGAAGAATTGTTATGCTAATCGTAACGAAGTGTAAAGAAACGGCACACTGGGTAGCAACTATGACAATCGCAGCGGTAAAAGATCTCAACCAATTAGCTCCAGGCGGAGATGAGCCGACGAAATTCGACCCGATCGAGGCTTGGTATCCAGTATATTATGTAGAAGATCTGGATCAGTCCAAGCCGACAGCATTTACATTACTCGATCGAGATTTGGTCATCTGGTGGGACGCTGTAGCGAACCAATGGCGAGCATTTGATGATAAGTGTCCCCACAGGTTAGCGCGACTGTCAGAGGGGAGAATTGCCGCCGATGGGCTGTTAGAATGTCCCTATCATGGCTGGACATTTACAGGTGCTGGAAATTGCGATCGCATTCCTCAGCAATTACCCGATGCTAAAGCGGAAACTTCTCGCCGTGCTTGTGCGACTTCGCTCCCGACTACGGTACGTCAGGGATTATTATTTATCTATCCTGGGAAAGTCGATCGAGCGGTAAATACACCCGTGCCGATTTTGCCAATGTTGGAAGGGGTAATGGATGAATGGGTACTTCTAAATACCTTCCGCGATTTGCCTTATGATGCGTCAACTTTGCTGGAAAATGTCCTCGATCCGAGTCATTTACCCTATACTCATCATGGTAATGTGGGCAAGCGATCGAACGCTAGTCCGGTAGAATTGGAAATAGTATCATCGGATAAAAATGGATTTACAGGTACTTGGGCAGAAGGCCCGCGTAAGGGTACACTAGGTAGACAAGATACCACTTTTATCGCACCCAATTTGATGTGGCACGATCTCACTTCCAAGCAATTGGGGCGAACGATGACAGTAGTTTATGCTACTCCAACTCGTAAAGGTGAATGTCGAATTTTCGCGAGATTCCCATTCCAATTTGCTAGCAAGCTGCCCGCTTTTTTCATTAAAGCTACGCCGCAATGGTATTCCCACATCAATAATAATGCCATTCTCGAAGACGACCAGGTTTTCCTCCACCATCAAGAGCGGTATCTGGAAAAATTGGGCGGCGGAGAGAAATTCGAGCGAGCATTCTATTTACCCACCAAGGCGGATGTTTTAGTTTTTGCCTATCGTCAGTGGCTAAATGATTATCAAGCCGATCCTTTTAGCGGACAAACATTCGCACCACCATTATCGCCGGAAGTGTTGCTCGATCGATATCATTCCCATACCGAACACTGTCAGAGTTGTCGCGGCGCATGGCAAAATATCCAAACGGCTAGAACTGCGATCGCGATCGTCTCTTTACTCGCCTGGGGTGGTACGATGATTTTCGCGCTGGGTAGCAGTGTAAATAGCCTAGTTCCAACAGAAATTGCAGTTGGCATAGTTGGAGTCGGATCGATG
>JANOPX010000184.1:0-28350 GCA_031422115.1 Chamaesiphon sp. VAR_4_metabat_408
TACCACGAGATTTTAATGGAGCCGTGGGGATTTTCCTCAAGGCAATGTGGGATACCACCTTCACCAATTCACTTGGTGATGTTGTACTGGACATTCAAGATATCCATGATGTCTCGAAATGTCTCGGTTAAAAGTATCAGAGATCCCGATAAATGGAACTTTTATCTGCCGACTGTCATTGGTAATATTTGTGGAGGCTTAATTGGTTGGTACATCTTAATCCTGTGGTTCGGATTCTAATCGTTGGCGATAGGGTTTCATTTGGCTGGCAATAGCCTCTCGCCACATCGAGTTTTACTGAAAATAATAGCGAACAATTTTGATTCGAGTGCCAGAGTGCAGACATTTTTGGCGATCGGCAGGGTTTTGGCAAAAAACGAGGAAGTGAACCTGACAAAGGTTATAATAATCTTTGCCTAGTGCGGATTGCGACGCACTCAATTTTTAGGTCGATCGCAGCTCAACTAGATCTTGACGTACAAGTTAGGCTAGTATTTAACCCCAACTCCTAACTCCTAACTCCCAACTCCCAACTGTCTTAACTAGTAGGTTCATTTACGCCGGAGACTACTAGAGACTCATCCCCAATCTCTAAAGCTAGGAACGTTATTATAATGTCATTTGCCAAAATTTTAATTGCCAATCGGGGAGAAATCGCCCTGAGAGTTATTCGTACCTGTGGGGAGATGGGGATTGGGACGGTGGCGGTGCATTCGACGATCGATCGCAACGCGCTACACGTACAATTAGCTGATGAAGCGGTATGTATTGGCGATCCGATCGGTAGTAAGAGTTATCTGAATATTCCTAATATTATATCTGCTGCCCTGACCAGAAATGCGACGGCGATTCATCCAGGCTATGGATTTCTGGCTGAGAATGCGCGGTTTGCGGAGATTTGCGCCGATCATCATCTTACCTTTATTGGCCCTTCTCCAGCGGCGATGCGGGCGATGGGTGATAAGTCTACCGCAAAGGCGACGATGAAGCGGGTAGGTGTGCCGACTGTACCTGGGAGCGAGGGACTTTTAGCCGATGCAGAGGAAGCATTAAAAGTTGCGGGTGAAATTGGTTATCCAGTGATGCTCAAGGCGACTGCTGGCGGTGGTGGGCGAGGGATGCGGCTGGTACATGTGGAAGAGGATTTGGTGCGGCTGTATCATGCCGCGCAGGGTGAGGCGGAGGCGGCGTTTGGCAATGGAGGGGTGTATGTGGAGAAGTTTATTGAATGTCCCCGCCACATTGAGTTTCAGATTTTGGCAGACAATTATGGGAATGTGATTCATTTGGGGGAGCGGGATTGTTCGATTCAACGCCGTCACCAAAAGTTGTTGGAAGAAGCTCCGAGTCCCGCTTTGACTCCAGAATTACGGCTAAAAATGGGCGCGGCGGCGATCGCTGCTGCCAAGTCGATCGATTATGCTGGTGTCGGTACTGTAGAATTCCTATTGGATAAGCATGGGGATTTCTATTTTATGGAGATGAATACCCGCATCCAAGTAGAGCATCCAGTCACGGAGATGATTACAGGCTTGGATCTCATCGCCGAGCAGATTCGGGTGGCTCAGGGCGAAAAGCTTTCACTCACTCAAGAGCAGGTAGTATTAAAGGGGCATTCGATCGAGTGTCGCGTCAATGCCGAAGATCCCAATTATAATTTCCGCCCATGTCCTGGTAAGATTACTGGTTATCTGGCTCCAGGTGGCCCAGGAGTGCGGATTGATTCCCATGTGTATACTGATTACGAGATTCCTCCCTTTTATGACTCTCTCATCGGCAAATTGATTGTCTGGGGAGTCGATCGAGAAACCGCAATTCGCCGAATGAGACGTGCTCTTCGAGAGTATGCTATTACTGGCGTACCCACGACGATCGATTTTCACCAACGCATTCTAGAGCATCCAGCGTTTATCAAAGGTGAAGTTTACACCAATTTTGTCGAGCAAATGATGGATAAGTAAGAGCGGAGATGTTTCGCTCTGATCGGCGGAATACCCGCCCAGACAAGTAAAGCAGCTTTTCAAGACAGTGGATGGTAATGTAGATTGTCTATTGCTTGAGTGGGGACAAAGTAGTTGAAAAATGTCTAATCTCAGTGAAAATACGGAGGCAAGTATTGTGACGATCGGAAGTAATAGGGCTAAAAGTCTATTTTGGCAACGATCTACGTCTTTTTCGTTAAACTAAAGCCAAATAGCGGATTATGTAGCTAGTATCTTATTATACACTGTGTTTGCATGTGTTAATCCAAGCCCAACTACAAAAGTTATGTCTAAGAATAAATCTGATTCTGGTCAAGCAACGAAACAAAAAGGCGGAAAAAACAGTTCTAACGGCTCAGAACAAAGCCCAAACTTTAACAATAATAGCCCATTAAATCCTAATACTAGCCCGATGCCAGCATCTGGGACGACTACTTTAAGCCATGTCTCAAACAGATCTACCGTCAGCATCGTTGGTAGTAATACAATTAATGAAGGTAGCACTGGCAGTTTTGCAGTGCAAGTTGATACAGTAAGTAATGTCGATCGCACCTTTACGATAAAAGTCGCTAATGGGAGTGCAAATCGATTTGATGGCGATGGTGCCAATCAAAGTTATAAAGGTGATGCCAAGCAAGATGGCAAACAGTTTAGTCCTGATGACACGAGGGATTTTACTGTTTATAATGCTCAAGGTCAAATGCTGACTGAAGAAACAATCCAACTGACGATTCGAGCTGGTGAAACTACATCAGATCGATTAAATGTGATGGCATGGAAGGAAACTTCTTCGATCTCTGGGGTCAACAAAAATCCAGATGGTGCGTACGGAATGGCTGAAGGCAATGAAAATCTCCACTTTCAGATTATCGATGCTTGTGGTTGTAACGTTATTAAACCACAAATGGATGTAACGATCGTCGATACTTCTATTAATAAATATCATAGTCCATTAACGATCGATCTCAATGGTGATGGTGTTCGTTCTTTGAGTATCAATGAAGGTGTCAAATTTGACATGTTTAATACTGGCTCAAAAGTATCTACTGGTTGGATTTCTAGTAGTGATGGGCTACTGGCGATCGATAATAATGGCAATGGTAAAGTTGATAACCGGAGTGAATTATTCGGTGGTGGTGTTGGCGAAGGTTTTGCCAAGTTATCATCTTTTGATAGCAATAAAGATGGAATTGTTAGCTCTGGCGATCGTAATTTTGGCTCTCTGAAAATTTGGCGCGATGGTAATAGTAATGGAGTCACTGATGCTGGCGAAATGCAAGCACTCTCAGCATTTGGGATTCAATCTTTGAATTTGGCTCACCAAAATAAATTTGAACTCGATCTTCAGGGTAATATCATGGGCGAACGAGGTTCAGTTAATACGACTAGTGGTGGGACTTTTGACATGGTGGATGTTTATTTTCAAGTTGGAAATGCTGTTACCACACCGAATTCAATTTTCAAATAAGGCTCAATTAGATTAGTAATAAAAGATACCCGACTTCTAGGAGAAGTCGGGTATCTTAGATCTCAATAATTTTAAAGATCGACAGTTAATAGTTTACTAAGACATAAATTGCCCCAACTAATACAGCACCTCCACCACAACGAAATAATCGATCTTGAAATGTAGGTTGATATCGATCGATTGCTAATCCACTCACAATTCCAGCTAGATGTAATCCAGCGGTGGCGATGATAAAGCCGATACCATAAGTCAATCCAGAAACGTTACTGGGCATTTCTGCGCCGTGAGCGTAGCCGTGAAATATGGCAAGGATACCAACGATAGTTGCACTAATAGCTAGAGGAAAACGGGCGGCAAATAGGATTAATAAACCAAGGATAAAATCAGAAGCTAGAATCCCCTGTTCGATACCTGGAAGTGGTAAACCAAGCTGTCCTAAAATGCTGCTAGCAGACATCGATAGCACGAATGCACTGGGAACTATCCAGATAGCTTTGCCGCCGATTTGGGCTGCCCATAAGCCGACTGCAACCATTGCCAAAATGTGATCTAATCCACCAATAGGATGTTCTAATCCATGCCAAAATCCACTCGGATCTCCCACTCCAGTGTGAGCATTTGCCACAGTAGGAATCAAAAGTGTAATTGCGATCGCACTAACCAAATATTGCCAAAATTTATGATTTATCATTGGAGGTGTGAAGGGTGAGTAAAAGTAGCAAGTAATGTATTTTTAATCGTCGTCATCATCCATCCCTTCACTCTCGGCGGGTAGTGCTGCAACAATGGCATCTATCACTCTACCGACGGGGATAATTTCCATACCTAAATCTGGAAAACTTTGATGACCTTTGGGGACGATCGCCCGTTTGAAGCCCAATTTCGCAGACTCCCTCAATCGTAACTCCAATTGGGACACTTGCCGCACTTGTCCACCCAATCCAACTTCGCCAATCAATACAGTAAAAGGAGCGACAACTCGATCGCGAAAACTAGCTACAATAGCGATCGCAATGCCCAAATCTACCGCTGGCTCAGATACATTCAATCCTCCCGCCGAAGCCACATACGCATCCAATTTCGAGAGCGGAATCCCGACGCGCTTTTCTAGTACGGCGAGAATTTGTGTCAATCTATTGTGATCTATTCCTGTACCCGCACGGCGAGGAGAAGGGTAACTAGTTGGACTTACCAAAGCTTGCAACTCGACTACAATCGGTCTAGTGCCCTCACAAGCTACCACAATAGAGGTACCAGGAGCCATGCCATTTCGATCGCCTAGGAACAGCTCAGAAGGATTGTCAACCTCTCGCAAGCCGCGATCGACCATCTCAAACACTCCCACCTCATGAGTCGCTCCAAAGCGATTCTTGGTCGATCTCAGGAGACGATGAGAGGCAAATCTATCGCCCTCAAAATATAAAACTGTATCGACTAAATGTTCCAATACTTTCGGGCCTGCGATCGCCCCTTCTTTGGTAACATGTCCGACAATCAGCAAGGTAATATCTTCGCGCTTGGCTACCTTCATTAGTGCAGCGGTACATTCCCGCACCTGCGATACCGAACCCGCAGCCGAAGTAAGCGCGGGAAAGTACACCGTTTGAATACTATCGATGACGGCGACGTGAGGTTTGAGGGATTCTAATTCTCTGAGGATTTCTTCTAAGTCTGTTTCCGCTTGGACGTATAAATTCGCACCATCGGCTACTGTCATCGGCTTTTTCGGCTCGGCGGTACTTGCTTCGCCTTCTTCGCCTTCTTCCATTTCACCCTTGGTACCTTCAACACCCAATCGAGAAGCGCGTAACTTTACCTGCTTCCCCGATTCCTCACCGCAGACATACAGCACGCGATAATGTTTGGACATCAAATTCGCAGTTTGAAGCAAGAGCGTAGATTTCCCAATCCCTGGATCTCCCCCAATCAATACTAGCGAACCAGGGACAATTCCACCACCCAAGACTCGATCGAGTTCCCCAAATCCCGATGCCCAACGCTCTTCTTCCCCATCGATAATCTGTGGGAAAGTCAGTGCAGCCAAAGGTTTGGGTGTACGTTTGACGGATGTTCCATTATTACCGTTATTATTATTGCTTCTGCCATTCGCAGATGATGGGATTTGCTCCATCAATGAGCCATAGACATTACAGAAGGGGCATTTACCATACCATTGTGATGATTCAGATCCGCAGTCGTTACAAATATATGTCGTTCGCGGCTGTTTTGCCATCTTTAAAATTAGGGGATAGGGTGTAGGGGCTAGGGGATAGGGGGGTTGCTGTTAGGCAATGCTATCATAACTCAAAGTAGCTAGATCGATTGTCGAAAATCTTACCAGCGCGAACAATCATTACAAATTCAACCGATCTAAGTCGATTGTACCTGACTTACCCGAAGTAATAGAGCTGTCGATAGCAGCGCACAACCTGCCGAAAATCCAAAGGCGACAGTAGCTCCAGCAGATTCATACAGCCAACCAAAGACGATAGAAGCTGGGAGTAACATCACTCCGCTAGCTAGATTAAACCAACCATAAGCGGTACCCAACAGATTTGATGGAGCTAAATCTGCGATTAGGGCTTTTTCGACTCCTTCGGTAGCGGCTAAAAATAGTCCGTAGAAAGCAAATAAGCCGAATAGTAAGATCGGATTGCCAGGTGCTAAAAATCCCAGGCATAGGTAAAATAAGCCGTATGCTAACCAACCAGTGGCGATCGATCGAATCCGGCCGAATTTATCGGATAATGCTGATAGTGGCGTACCAAAAATTGTCGCAATCGCTGAAATAGTCGCCCAGGCTAAGGGTACCTGAGCCTCTGGTAAGCCCAATTCCTTCGCGCGTAGCAACAGGAACATATTAGAAGAATTGCCCAGGTTGAAGACGACCACAGCTAGGAGGTAGTGTTTAAAATTGGTGGGTAAGTTTTGGAGATTCCAACTAAATTTACTCCGACGGACTTCGGCGAGTGTATTGCGTGGTTCTCGAATTAGTAGCGATAGCCCCAGACAAAGGAGCGCGGGGATAATCGAGATCGGGAATAAATCTCGAATTTTGAATCCATAACCCAGTAATAATGCGGCTAAAAGTGGCCCTAATACTGCCCCAGCATTGTCCATAGATCGATGCAATCCAAACGCCAGTCCCCGATGTTCGGGTGCTACACTAGCGGCAAGGAGAGCGTCACGGGGCGAACTGCGTAAACCTTTGCCAATGCGATCGAGTATCCTAATCCCTAATACTCCCACCCAACTAGTGGCGATCGCCAACAGTGGCCGACTAAATCCCGCTAACCCATAGCCCCAAACGATCCAAGGTTTGGTATGACTAGTTTTATCCACCAATACGCCCGATACCAGCTTCAAAATACTGCTAGTAGCCTCAGCAATCCCCTCAATGATTCCCAAAGCTTTGGGGCCAGACATTAATACCGAAGATAAGTATAGCGGAATTAACGGATACAGCATATCGCTAGCCGTATCATTCAGGAGACTAATGACACCAATTAGCCACACATTTGGGGGTAGTCGTCGAATTGCACTCAGCAAATTTTAGACCTCATTATTCAACCGCCAACAGATTATGGTGTTCTGGAAAACTCATTTCTCACACCACAATATTTTACTACTAGATGTAGAGTTAACGATTGCCGATCTGAATCAACTCAACTTTATATCCACTTGGATCTTCGACAAAAGCAATGATGGTGTTTCCATGTTTCATTGCGCCAGGTGCGCGGGTAACTTTCCCCCCTTTGGTAGCTATTTTTTCACAAGTACCATAGATATCATCCACACCAATCGCAATATGACCGTATCCATCGCCTATGGCATATACTGAGGTATCCCAATTGTGGGTTAGCTCGATAACGGTATTGTCAGATTCATTGCCATAGCCCACAAAAGCCAAGGTAAATTTTCCAGCGGGGAAATCTTCCCGTCGGAGTAATGTCATGCCCAAAACGTCGCAGTAGAACTGGATTGACGCTTCTAAATCCCCGACTCGGAGCATAGTATGTAATAAACGCATGTCTTCTGGGAGAAATTGCTAGCCGAATTTGCGAATGGATGTATCTTCAGGGCCGCCGATCGCGTTTTGGCATGATGAGGGTTATCTTCCATTTTACCAACGAAATCGACTGACGGATCGATCGCGCCCGTCAAAATACCCATCCTAAATCCCCACGGCGGTTGAAACGCGCTAATTTGACTGAGATCGATGATAATCTTAATTAAGGATGTTAGAAATTAACGTTAAAAAAATTACAACTGTATAAAGTAGGAGCTTTGACAAGCTTGGAAAATCATAAGGAAACTATTCTAGTCGTTGATGATGAGGCTAGCATCCGGCGTATTTTAGAAACCCGCCTTTCGATGATTGGTTACGATGTCGTAACCGCTGCGGATGGGGAAGAAGCTTTAATCACCTTTCGAGAAACCAGTCCCGATCTTGTAGTTCTTGATGTGATGATGCCCAAGCTGGATGGCTATGGTGTATGTCAGGAATTGCGGAAGGAATCTGATGTACCGATTATTATGCTCACCGCTTTGGGAGATGTTGCCGATCGAATTACTGGGTTAGAATTGGGTGCTGATGACTATGTTGTCAAACCCTTCTCGCCCAAGGAGTTGGAAGCGCGAATTCGATCGGTATTACGCCGGGTGGATAAAAATGGGCTGACTGGTATTCCCAGCTCTGGTGTGATTCAAATCGCGACTATCCGCATCGATACCAATAAGCGTCAAGTGTATAAAAATGACGAGCGAATTCGGTTGACGGGGATGGAGTTTAGTCTGCTAGAATTGCTAGTCAGTCGATCTGGTGAAGCTTTTTCTCGATCGGAAATCCTCCAAGAAGTTTGGGGTTATACTCCTGAGCGTCACGTTGATACCAGGGTTGTAGATGTCCATATTTCTCGTCTTCGCGCCAAGTTAGAGGAAGATCCTAGTAATCCAGAGTTGATCCTCACTGCTAGAGGTACTGGTTATTTGTTTCAACGGATTATCGAGCCTGATGAAATGTAGGTGATGGGGGTTGGGTGAGGCTAAGTACTTTACCCACCCCGCCCCTATGGGCACCCCTCCTAGGAGGGGATTTTGTCCCTATTGGTTGGCGTAGGAGCTGAGAAGCAGCCCATCTGACATTTGAGATTGACGATCGAAAGTAAGGGTAATTGAGGTGAATTTAAAGGCAAAGGAAGATAATAATCGGATTCTGCGACTGGTGCCGATCGTCGCCGGGAGCATAGCTGGAACTCTGTTAATGTTAAATCGGGTGCTGACTCCAGAATTGACCGACTCTCAGGCTCGATCGGATGCTGTCGGCGTAATTTTGACGGCGGTATTGGTTCTAACTGGATTGCTATGGCAACAGGTACAACCGAGAACGCCGAATAGTATCATTCTAGAAGGCACAGAAGGATTTGAACTGCTATCTACACTACCAGAATCGATTCAAATCGAACTAGCCTGGGCATCACATCTACTGCTAACTAATACTGTCACGAAATCGATCGTGATTTACCACAAAGGACAAGTAATTCTCAGGCGGGGGATCTTAGCCGACAAAGCTGAAGTCACCCCAGGAGTTATACTGACGCGAGTACTTAGCAAACAAAAAGCTATTTATCTAGTAGACACCAAAGTCTACCCTGGGAGAATCGAATTTGACTACCTACCCCCAAATACCCAAGGCATCATTTGTCAACCATTGGGGAGTGAGAGCGTAATGATCCTAGGTGCAAATGCCCCTCGCAGCTACACCAAACAAGATGAAGCATGGATTGAGGGGATTGCTGACAAATTAACCAATAGTCTGGAGTGATAATAGCCTACCTTCTACCATCTAGCGCGAGGTGCTGATGCCCCATCGGTATTTTCATCGTTAGTTTCGGCGACAGTTTCTACTGGTGCAGTGGCACTTACGACTGGAGCAGGCGTACCATATTTGTTATCGCTTACCGCAGTCAATTTTACTTGAGCGGGAGTGGTACGAATAGAGCTACTGAAAGGATTTGGTAAATCGGCAGTACGAACGACTTTACCACTACCACCTTGTTGATACATACCTTGTCTGTAGAGTTTTTCTACTGCGGCGGCATCACTGGTATACTCATTTTCAGGATAGCTCAAACCAAACAAGAAAGTTGCTTGACGATCGATCCCGCGATTGCGATAGATATCACCAGTCTGATTGAAGAATGCGCGAGTAATTGATTCGGAAATATTTTCTGGAGATGCTTCATCCGCTTGTGCTGGAGCCGCAAAACAAGCCGCTACAGTCGCAGCTAATACTAGTACTCCGATGGATTGTAACTTTATCACGATCGAACCTCTGATTATAGATTACTTACTTATTCAACCGATCGATGACCGAATCAGGATAAATTTAGAAATAGGCGATTTTGGATATTTAGATCCAGTACCTAAGCCTACAATACGATTCGGTTAGCCAGCGACTAAAGTCACCGCTAGTAATGCAAAGTCCGCCTACGCGGACTAATATTAGTTATTTAACATTGGTTAGCTTGCGCTTTGCGTATTATCACACCCCATACCCCACAACCCATGACTTGGACATCGATCGACCTCACCACTCTGCGCCAAAACCTATTAGACTTATTCTGTAAGTTGGCTTACAAAGAGGGTGACTTTACCCTATCTTCCGGTCAAAAAAGTACCTACTATATTAACTGCAAACCTGTCACCTTACACCCTGAAGGTGCTGTGGCTACTGGGCGAGTTTTACTCTCAATGCTACCCGCAGGTACCGATGCGGTAGCTGGATTGACATTGGGTGCCGATCCGATCGTCTCTGCCCTAAGTGTGGTATCTGTATATGAAGGTCGATCGATCCCAGCATTGATTATCCGCAAAGAAGCCAAAGGACATGGTACCCAAGCTTATATCGAAGGTGGTATCCTTGCGCCAGGTGCGAAAGTCATCGTCTTGGAAGATGTGGTAACTACCGGACAATCGGCTCTCAAAGCAGTAGAAAGATTACGCGGGGCAGGTTATACTGTCGATCGAGTGATATCGTTGGTCGATCGTCAGCAAGGCGGAGCCGAACTTTATGCCGCCGAAAAATTAAATTTTGACACCGTATTCACCATCCAAGATTTACAAGCCAGATATCTTTTGGTGGATGATAAATAGTGATTAGCTCATAACAAGACTAGTCTCCTAACCCGCGTAGGCGGGTTTCGTTTATGTAGGCGCGGTTTTAACCGCCAGCTAATTCTTAACCAAACCGTATTGCCTCCACTCCTCTACACTTCTCTGGTAGAGTGATTTAATAAGACTTCGACAAATTGAGAGGAAAGTTAGTTTGAGCCATTCCGGTATCGCACCCCACGGTGGTACATTAATAAACCGTATCGCCACCCCCGCTCAAAAAGCCGAATTTTTGGGCAAAGCCGATAGTTTACCTAGAGTGCAATTAGACGCACGGGCATTTTCAGACTTAGTGATGATTGCTATCGGTGCATTTAGTCCACTAACTGGCTTTATGGAACAGGCAGACTATGATACTGTAGTTCCAAACATGCGATTGGCAAATGGTTTACCCTGGTCGATACCGATTACTCTATCAGTAACTGAAGCTGTCGCCGCACCCTTGGAAATCGGTACGTTGATTCGGCTCGACGATAGCACTGGTAAGTATGTAGGCGTTTTAGAACTAACTCAAAAATATACCTACGACAAAAAGAACGAAGCGATTAATGTCTACCGCACCGATGAAGAAAAACATCCTGGTGTCAAAGTCGTCTACGACCAAGGTAATATCAATTTAGCTGGTGCAGTCTGGTTATTAGAACGAGACGCACATCCTCAATTTCCTACCTACCAAATCGATCCTGCCACATCTCGCCAACAGTTTCAAGCCAAAGGCTGGAATACCATTGTCGGATTCCAAACTCGGAACCCCATCCACCGCGCTCACGAGTATATCCAAAAATGTGCGATGGAAACCGTCGATGGATTATTTCTGCACCCATTAGTCGGCGCAACCAAAGACGATGATATCCCCGCCGACGTGAGAATGCGCTGTTATGAGATTATCCTCGAACACTATTATCCTACCGATCGAGTAATTCTTGGTATCAACCCAGCCGCAATGCGCTATGCTGGGCCACGAGAAGCCATCTTCCACGCTCTAATTCGCAAAAACTATGGTTGTACCCATTTTATCGTCGGACGCGACCATGCGGGCGTAGGAGACTACTATGGGACTTACGATGCACAGTACATCTTCAGTGAGTTTGCACCCGACGAATTGGGCATCAAACCAATGATGTTCGAGCACGCCTTCTATTGTACTGTCACCAAGTCGATGGCGACTACCAAAACTAGCCCTAGTACACCCGAACAACGGGTGCATTTGTCTGGTACCAAGGTACGAGATTTATTACGCCAAGGCGAATTACCACCTCCCGAATTTTCTCGCCCTGAAGTTGCGGCTGAGTTGATTCGCGCAATGAAGGGTTAGATTTCAGTCATACATCGTAAAGAAAAGGGGTTATGAGCTAGAGATTTAGCTTATGACCCCTTTAATTTTAGGGTAAATTAGCGATCGCCATAAGTTAGTCATCTATTTAGATCCAATAAATTGAGAGTATGTCCTTTTCATGAATTGCCCCTACTCTCAATTGTTGGGATGATTGCCAAAAATTAATCATCAAAATTTTCGCATCATCGAGTTGAAAAGAGACAAATTGCCGAACTTTATTAGAGCAAAAATATCGATCGGTAAATCCAGACATTTGGCTGAATCCAAATCACAGTACACAACCTGTAGAATAGGCTCAATTCATCATCTGAATATCCAATCCTACAACTCTCTCTCAAACTTAAAATATGTCCATCAAATTTCCAGTCTCCATGCTAGCAATTGCAAGCATGTTAACGCTTGCTCATAGTTCGATCGCTGCTGCTGAAGTTTATAAAACTAGCACTAACCAAGTCGTAGTAACTGGTTTAACCCCTAAACAAAAGTATGAAGTCAAGACTGTCAGTGCCAAAGATAAAGCAGGTACCCGTAAAGTAACAACTAATACTTGTGGTGAAGCAGTCGTTAGTAGTGCCACTAAATATAAATCATTGGTAGTTGGCACAGAAACGATCGATCCGACAACTTTGCCCACCAAAGTCCATGCTCGTTGTACAGGTAAAAAGACCAAAACACCAACAGCAACGCCTCCAACAACTAAATAACCTAAATTCCTTACCCTCACTCCGCCCTCACCTTTTGGCTCCGGCTCCCCTCTCCCAAGCTTGGGAGAGGGGTTGGGGGTGAGGGCAAGATTATACGATCTAAGTCTATAAATACTTTTTCAGCAATAATTCTAACTTCTGTTTGGTAGCTGCTGGAACTTTATCCATTGGCGTGAGAATCGCGTATTTGAGAGCCGAATGAGCCTCTGAGACGAATAGATTTGCCGTCAATCGCTTTACTGCTTCTTTGATGACTTCTTGAGCGTTGAGGGCATTTTTCTGGAGATTGGCAATAACTAACTCGATCGTTACGTTATCATGGTCTGGATGCCAGCAGTCATAGTCTGTCGCCATCGCTAAAGTTGCATAGGCGATTTCCGCTTCTCTAGCCAATTTAGCTTCTGGTAAATTTGTCATCCCAATTACTTTACCACCGAGCATCCGATACATATTAGACTCCGCTTTGGTAGAAAATGCGGGGCCTTCCATACAAATATATGTGCCACCTTGATGTAAAATAACATCAGGTAAGTTTAATTCAGTAATCGATGCAGCCAAAACATCGGCTAATTGATGACAGACAGGATCGCCAAAAGCAATATGCCCGACGATTCCTTCACCAAAAAATGTCGATTGACGGCTTCTTGTGCGATCGAGAAATTGATCGGGCAAGACAAAATCTAATGGTTTAACTTCCTCTTGCAATGAGCCTACTGCTGATGCTGAAATTAGGTATTCTACACCAATTTTTTTCATCGCATAGATATTCGCACGGTAGGGAACCTCTGAAGGTGTCAGGTGATGATTTCGTCCGTGTCTAGCCAAAAAAGCCACCTTTGTGTCACCCAGTTTTCCGACAATGAAATTATCAGAAGGATTGCCAAAGGGTGTTTCGATCGTTATCTCTTCCACATCGGTTAGTGCAGACATTTTATAAAGTCCACTCCCACCGATAATCCCAATTTTAATATCATTCATTCGATCGATCCTTGCTATTGGTAAATAAATATTTTACAACATATAGTCACCACTGCCAAAGCTAAATCGATATGTTCGATAACAACCACCCAAAACCTATGTGGTGGGCAATGCCCACCCTACAATCCTTTACAATCCAAAATCCAAAATCATTTAGATTTCGCTTCATTAATTTTAGTTTCAATATCAATTAAAGTATCCAAAATAATGCGTTTGGCATAGAGTTTCCACCCCCACTTTTGGATAGCGATCGCCGCAGCCGTTCCCCCCACCGCCGCGATATAATCTAGAGGTTGGTTTAGTGAAATGCCGAATAATAAACCCAAACCCGCAATTCCCCAGAAGGGTAAAGCAACAGTTTGACGCTGAGTTTCAACCAACTTGAAAATGCCGCCAGTAGGCAATTCTGCTTCTAAAAGTGCTTTAACTTCCTGTTGCTCCCGCATATTGACTGACAAACCAATTTTCCGTCGCAGCTTCTCGATTTTTCGAGCATCGCTGCTATATTGGATTAGCTCGTCTTCTGCCATCAATACTAGTCGTTCATATTGTCCCACGGGCACACCAATCTATACTTGCGATCGATATTGATTATAACCTGTCTTTGTTATCGATCGGCAGCATCAGATCCGATCGGAGTTATGAGAATTACTAATTTTTCAATCCCAGGGTACCCACGAGCGTCGTTTTTATGACTAGGGTTCCCCCCGGATAAAAACGCCGCAAGTGAAGCACCTTTTCAAGACAGGGCACCCCTACAGGTTAATTGTGCGCGGGTAATTTATTTTCTGACAAATCCAAGCATCCTCAACCTGAGCGATTAAGCCATAACCATTCCACCATCGACATTAAACGTTTGCCCAGTAATATACGCTGCTGCTGCGTCAGATGCCAAGAATCTCACCATTCCGGCTACTTCTTCTGGTTGTCCGTATCGACCGAGGGGGATATACTGTAAGATTCCCTCTACCTTCAAATCGTTGGTCATGTCGGTAGCGATAAAACCAGGAGCTACCGCATTTACCGTAATTCCTCTAGTCGCCAATTCCTTTGCTACCGTCTTGGTAAAGCCGATTACCCCAGCTTTAGCCGCACTATAGTTTGCTTGCCCAGGATTGCCCATTTGCCCTGCTACAGAGGCGATATTGATAATTCTGCCAGACTTCTGTTTGAGCATAATTTTGCTAGCAAGGCGGGTAGCTAGAAATACACCAGTCAGATTCGTATCGATGACTGCTTGCCAATCTTCTGGCTTCATCCGTAGCAGCAGGGTATCGCGAGTAATTCCGGCATTATTCACCAAAATATCAACTCTTCCCCATTGTGTCATCACAGTACTAAATAATGCGTCCATCTGCTCGGCTTTGGAGACATCCGCCTGCACTGCAATCGCCTCACCACCAATGCTGACAATCTGAGCGACTAATTCATCCGCCGCACCACTAGAATTTGCATAATTGACAACTACCTTAGCCCCAATCTCCGCTAATTGTAACGCGATCGCACGCCCAATTCCTCTCGATGCACCCGTAACGATTGCCACTTTTCCGGTTAATAAATCCGACACGCTCAATTTCCCTGTAAACTATTGTCTATCTTACTATCGATCGGGCATGGGGATTTTGGATTTTGGATTAACTGGGCGATCCTGCTATCCTATTTAAACTAGATATCATAGTTGAGCCGTACTTTCAAGAAACAAAAAATTTACTGCTCCAAGTAGCTCCTCGATATTATCCAATCCATAATACCTTCTATTTTTCGTAAATAGCTCTTCTTGCAAAACACCAAATTCCCACAGCTTCCCATTAGAAACTACCCCGAATTTTTTCTGGGTTCCATCCCCGCCGATCTTTTGTGCTGCCAACATTTCCGCTAGACATTGCCCCCATCCCTCCTCGAAGTTATCTTTCTTTGCTTCCACCAAAATCAGATAAGGCTGCTCCAAAACCACCTTACCCCGCGAAGATCGTCGGGCAATAATATAGTCAGGAACACCTGACAAATTTTCATCATAGTTAAGTGGCTGATGACTCCAAATTAACAAATTCTGACTATGAGCTAGCCAAACCTCAGTTAAAATTGGTGAAATTATATTCTCACAAATTGCATATTCGGAGTTAAAAACAACCCCATCACGAACGATCGTATTTAATCGAGATATAAATCGATCGTCACATGCTAATTCCACAACCTTGACGAAATCTTCCTCTTGATAACTCAGCGGAAAACTTTTTAAAACATCAGCAATGCTTTTGTAGCTGGTGAAAGCCATATCATCTATTACTTACTACTAACAACCAGTCGGCGGCGGAGAGAATCACTCCGTCGTTGAGCGGTTTCATTTTTGGGATCTAGTTCCAGAGCTTGTTCGTACATATCCAAAGCTTGAGCTGTCATCTTTTTTTGTTCGTAAGCATGACCTAAATTATTCATTGCCATGACATATTCAGGTTCTAATTTAATCGCTTCTTTGTATTTACGAATTGATAGATCGTACTGTTCTTGTCCAAAATAGGCATATCCCAAAGCATTATGAATTGGAGCTACTTCTGGGGAGTTCAATCCATCAGTTTTGAGGGCTTTTTGTAGCATTACTACTGCTTGAACGTAGAGTTTTTTGTCTAGATAAATACTGCCTAACTCATAATATTCCTCAACGGTACCAGTCTCAGTCTTGAGTTTTTTTTCTAATCTTTTGAGTGAGCTTTCAATCCGTTGGGTTTTTAAAATCTGTCTGAAGATGGAAAAAGCAGCAACAACTAATAGTAGCAAGAAGGCTGAGAGATAGACAATGAGGAGGTTTTGGTTGGAGAAGTCCATTGTGCAAAAGGAGAGCGACAGGTAACTATCATAGCTTAACCCAAAGCTACCGATCGCAGTACTCGATCGCTATTAATCGTTAACTATTTCAATCCCCAATATGCAATCCGCTGTTGTAACCAGCCATCAGCTTTCCACTTTTGGATCGATCGATCGATTAGTTCGTGTAATGAATCGTACTGCATCCCTTTGGGAATGACTATTCCCAACATTTCGGTTGACAATCGATCGGGATATAGATAATAATTGGGGTTGGTTCTAAGCCAGCCAATAAGTAAACTTCGATCGGCTGCAATAGCTACAACCTTGCCCTGTGCGAGTAACTCTTGCGCCTGTTGATAACTATCTACGCCCACTAACTTCGCACGAGGCAGGATATATTGGAGTGTACCGATCGTGGTAGAATTATTTAATACGGCAATCTTTTTGCCTGCTAGATCGCTACTCTTGATAATGCTAGCTTGTTTCGTAACTAGTCCAGTAGCATCTGCATAATAAGCCTGACTAAATTCAACTACTCTCGATCGATTGGGTGTGATGGTGACTCTGGCGATCGTTAGATCTACCCTACCATCGATCGCTACCTTCAATCGATCTTGATTGACAACTGGTACCAATTCTACAGCATCTGGATTCTTGAACAACTCCTCAGCTAACTTGCGGGCGATATCAATTTCTAGCCCTTGTAAATTGCCCCCGCGCTCTCTAAAGCCCAATGGTGGCAGATTATCCTTGACTGCAACAATCACCTTCTTGCGCTGCTGAATTTCTTTTAAAGTACCAGCTCGAACGATCGCATCCCAACTAATGATACTCGCGTTGGCGAAGCCTATCTGAAAGATAATCGACAACAGAATGAATAATAAAGATTTAACTCGGATATTCACGCAGTAATTCAGCCTCAAATACGATCTCGTCGGGTGTGTTAGGCTCAACCCTTTCAATGTGTAAAATTAGCTAGTCTGTGATGACGTACATTTGCAATCGAGCTGTATAATCGGCATTGGTGTTACCCCACCCCAGCCCTCCCCTTGGCAAGGGGAGGGAGCAAGAGCTACCCTTTCTACTTAGCTGCTGCGGCTAGTTTGACAACTTGCTCAAAGCTAGCAGGATCGCAAATAGCGATTTGAGCTAACATCTTCCGATTGAGTTGGATGTCGGCTTTCTTCATTTGCCCAAGTAATTGACTATAGCTCAACCCATGTTGACGAGAAGCCGCATTAATCCGGGTAATCCATAAGCGACGGAAGTCACGTTTTTTCTTCTTCCGATCTCGGTAAGCATTCCGTAACGCCTTCATTACCTGTTGATTGGCTACGCGATAGAGTTTCGAGTGAGAACCTCGGAAACCTTTAGCTAGCTTCAGAATTTTATTGCGGTGCTTCCGCGCCACATTACCGCGCTTTACTCTTGTCATCTGTTGAAATTATCTTAGTTGGTGATTAAAATTGCTCTACGGCATTATGGACAGTATTTATTTACTATCGTCAGTCCTCAAGCTACCAGGCTGCCAAATTGTAACTATCGATAGAGACAGTTACAAGTAGGGCAACATCCCGCGTACTCTGTCTTCATCGCGCTCGTCAACCAAAGTTGATTGAGAGAGGTTCCGACGACGATCTGCGCTTTTGTGTTCGAGCAGGTGGCTCTTGAATGCCTTCCGACGGAAGATCTTACCGCTGCCAGTGGCGCGAAACCGCTTCGCTGCTGCCTTGCGACTTTTAAGTTTAGGCATTGGAATAAATATGTTTAGACACAATTTATTATTATACTCGATTACCTCCGGTAAGCCAAGGTAACGACACTTAAACTGGCTAGATAGCGATCGACAATTACGATCGTGATGAGGCAGTTGTTTAAATTGATACTTTTCAGGCATAGTGGTGGAATAAAGGAATGGGACAAAATGAGATCGCATTAGTAAATCTCGGTCTAAATTTGGGTAATATATGTGATGGATGAAAGGGTAATGCCGTTCTTCGTGGATAAGTTAGAGCAAATTTAAAAGAATATCTCTAAATTAGTTGTAAAAGTAGCTAAGGAACAATTAAATGACCCCACAAGAAGTTCAAAAAGCGATCGAAGCTACAAAGGATATGCGATCGACCACTTTATCTTTTAAAGGCAAGAAAATAACTACCTTGCCAGATGAGATCGGTAGTCTCACGAATTTAACTAAGCTGTACTTGCGGCATAACCGATTGACTAAGTTACCAAATAGTATTGGCAAACTTTCTAATTTAACCGAGCTGCATGTTCAAAATAATCGACTGACCCTATTGCCACCTAGCATTGGAGATCTTGGGAATTTAAAAATTTTAGACTTGCAAGACAACCAACTAATATTCTTACCTAATAGTATTTGCGATCTCTCTAAATTAACTACGCTTAACTTGCGCGGTAATCGATTAACTAGCCTGCCAGATAAAATTGCCAACCTCTCTAATTTAGTAACTATAAATCTGTGCGATAATCCCTTGCTCGATTTATCAAATTTAGCAAAAATGCCTAACTTGCTAAATGTTTATTTATTTAATACCAATCTTCCTCGTCGATATTGGACTAGATTTAGTGAATGGAAAAGCGAATGGTTGCGAGATGAAACGAACACTCAGATAGTAAAAATTTTAATCCAACAAGGAGCTGTACAAAAAGCGATCGAATTTACAATTAATGATAAATCATTTTTCTTATCTCTTAGATCTAAAAATATAGACACTTTGCCAGATAGTATCGGTCGTCTCATCAATTTAACCGAGCTAGATTTGTCGAATAATAAACTAATTGATTTGCCGAATAGTATTGGCAATCTACTCAATCTAGATAAGTTAAATATTAGCCGAAATAAATTAACTACTTTACCGGATAACTTTGGAAATATATGTAGTTTAATGAAACTAAATTTACAGTCAAATAAAATAACTATTTTGCCAGATAGTATTGGTAATCTTACCAACTTAGTCAAGTTAGATCTCTGGAATAATGAACTAACTATAGTGCCGGATAGTATTGGCAATCTCACCAATTTAGCAGAGCTATATCTACGAAGTAATAAAATAACTATTTTGTCAGATAGTATCGGCAATCTTAATAAACTAATAACTCTAAGTCTGTGGAATAATCAATTAACTCATCTACCAAATAGTATTGGAAATCTTGCTAGTTTATCTGCTCTATATCTTGCAGAGAATAAATTAATTAGATTGCCATGTTCGATTGGTAATCTTACTAACCTAGTTGAATTCAATTTGTATGACAATCAACTAACTAGCTTACCAGATAGTATTGCTAATTTAACCGAACTAACCATACTAGATTTACATAACAATCAGTTAACTACTTTACCAGACGGTATTACTAATCTAACTAAGTTAACTAAGCTAAATCTTTGGAATAATAAATTAATCTGCTTGCCAAATAATATTGGGAATTTAACCAATTTAGTAGACTTGAATTTAGCGCGAAACAAATTGATGAATTTACCAGATAGCATTGTCAATCTTGTTAATTTAACCACACTTCATCTTTGGGATAATCAACTTACCAACTTACCAAATAGCATCATGAATCTTGTTAATTTGGAACAGATATACTTATCAAGAAACAGGTTAACTATTTTACCAGATAGCATTCGAGAGTTGGTTAATTTAACTGAAGTTGATATTTCAGATAATCCAATATTAGATTTGTCGATTCTAACAGATATTCCCAATTTAACAAGAGTAAATTTCTTTAATGTCGATTTGCCTCGTAGATATTGGACTAAGTTGAGTGAGTGGAAGTCTGAGTGGCTATTAGATGAAGATAATACTGAGATTAGGCGTGTTTTAATGGAACAATTAGGTTATGAGAAAATCTGTATAGAATTGAGAGCAATTGAGATCGATACTTGGCGAGAATACACTCTGTTAAAAATAGACGGTGTAGAGCCAATTTATCTCGAAGAAGAAGATGATGATGATGATGTGTCGATCGATTCTCCACAAGCGACGCTACCCAAACGAGAACCAATGTTATTGTTGAAGATGACTTGTCCATCTACAGCACATATTCATATCTTGCGAGTACCCCCAGAAATGGTGAGTGCTGAGGCAGCGATTACTTGGGTAAATCATGACATTCATCCTGACAAATTTATCATTCAGACTTAAATTGTAGTGAACTAACAAAGAAACCCGACTTCTTGAAGAAGTCGGGTTTCTGGTGCTTATCTACCAAGGTAAATTGGTACCATCCCAAGAGAAGAATTCACCGCTATCTTTAGAATCTAATCCGTCTAGTACAGTTAATAATAGTCCGACAGTTTTATCGACAGAAAATAGCTTTTCTGGGGGAACACTGCGTTGAAAAGGGAGGGATAAATTTGTGTCGGTAGTACCAGGATGGAGGGCAACGACGATCGCATTTGGACAAGTTCGTTTGTATTCGATCGCCGTCGTACGAACAAACATATTCAAAGCAGCTTTGGAAGCGCGATAACCATACCAACCACCACTTTCATTATCACCAATACTGCCGACTTTAGCCGAAATAGTTGCTAAGATCGATCGATCTTCATGCTTTAAAAGTGGCTGAACATACTTAAACAATAACATTGCCCCCACACTATTTACCTGAAAATAACGGGATAGTTGAGCCGAATTAATCTGGCGCAAACTTTTCTCAGGCTGCATCTCACCCTCATGTAAAACACCAGCAGAATTAATAACATAATTCAGAGTAGATGTCTCAGCTTTGATTTTTTCGATGACTTCAGTAATTTGGGATTCTTCAGTAATATCCATCTGAAAACAACACAACTTGGCATCCGTTATTGCAAGTAACTCCGTTGCTGACTCCAACCTTCGATAAGTCGCATAAACGCGATCGATCTTATCATCAGCTAATAACCGTCGCACAAACCCCAACCCAATTCCCTTACCTCCGCCAACAACTAATCCCTTCTTACCAATATCGATCGTCACAATTAACTCCCTCCGTGAACCTCAGTGAATCCTCCGCGTACCTCTGTGTTTAAAAAAGGCACCATCTACGCTCCCTCTCGAATCTTCCCTAACAACGTATAAAAAGGCCCCCAATCATCATTCTCAGAAATTGGTTCCCAAATCGCCTCAATTTGTGGACGCAATAAAATAGTTCGAGGATTCGATCGATCCAAAACACCACCAACTAATTGAAACTCCGACTCAGATATATTACTCAAAACTCGATGATAAAGTTGGAACCACTTCTCACATCCAGAATTTGCCATTACTTGGGGTATAAATTCAGTCTCATGTAAGATCGAGTTAATATCTTGCGCCCATTTTAGATTAAATATTTGACTCAACTCAAAGAAGAACTGATGATAGCCGACTTGAGTATCTGCTAATAGTTGGAGTGTTGTAACTAATAACTCATCTCGCTCTGGCGTATCCTCGCCTGTCAACCCCAATTTGTGGAACATCAGCTTTTTGTATTCAGGGAAATAGTATTCCTCAAACTTAGCTAATGCTGTTGTCAACTCCACTCGATCGATAACCGCGCTCAGAGGCTGTTGGAGCAGCTCTAAATTGAGTTTACATATTCCAGGTTGGTTTCCATAGCTATAGCGTCCAGCATGGTCGAAATAGGCAGCAGTGAAGTCTGGATCGTAACTGGGGAGAAAGGCAAAAGGGCCATAATCAAAACTTTCACCAGTAATTGACATATTATCGGTATTGAGTACCGCATGACAAAAACCTGCCGCCATCCATTGGGCGACTAATTCGGCGACACGTTGAACTAGTTCGGTATAAAATTGGACATATCGATCGGCACCACTGAGATGAGGATAATAAGTAACAATTACATGGTCTAATAATTTCTGAATTAGATCGGGGCGTTTGATATAATTCAGTCGCTCGAAAGTACCGAAGCGGATATGCGACAGGCTAAATCGTACCATTACTGCCGATCGAGTCGGGGAAGGCTCATCTCCCCGCCACAAACCCAATCCCGTCTCAATCATGCTAAAACAGCGAGAAGTTCTCACACCCACTCGATGTAGAGCTTCAGCGGCGAGCACCTCCCTGACACCCCCTTTGAGCGTCAACATCCCGTCACCACCGCGAGAGTGGGGAGTCTTCCCCGAACCTTTGGTGCCAAAATCGTATAGTTCGCCATCGACACCGCGCACCTGTCCGTAGAGAAAGCCTCGCCCATCGCCCAAACCTGGGTTATACTGACCGAATTGATAACCGTGATAGCGGAGAGCTAGAAGTGGATGGGGTGGATGAGCAAATTTGCCAAATGCTTCGACAAAATTCTCATCGCTCACAGCTTGAGGATCCAATCCGAGCTTGGTCAACAAGTCATCATTCCGAAACCGTAAAATATGTTTGGGGAAATCCGCCGCTACTACGTCATCATAATAGTCATTACCAAGAGATTCTAGGGCGGGTTCGTAATTGAGCGAGAGAATTGGATTCATAAATTGGTGGATAGTGGATAGTGAATAGTGGATAGTGGTTAGTGGAACACCCGATCGATCGGGTAGTGAGATTAATTGCTAATCCTCTCCTACCCTCCCACCCTACTACCCTACTACCCCTATGTCTGACTCTTTAATGTTTAATAATGATGCCTATGTCGTATTGGAGGCGGATCGATCGGAAGAGATCCTCACCCCGATCGAAATGTTTGCCAAACTCAGAGAGATCGTGGTAAATTTTTCTAACGATCTACCTGCGGATGTCCAACAATTGAATGATGTTGACAAGCAGGTTCAATACTTATTAGATACCAGTTGTGAATTGAACTTGGCTCCAGGTCAATATTTACAATGGTATGCAGTTAGATTAGAAAAATAATTAGTTTAATGTCGAGAAAGCTAGATGGTGGTGGTGAGAATATCCACCATCGACGAATCCTAGATATTCTTGACTAATTTTTCTGTTTCTACTGGTTGTTCGGGAGTGACAATCAAAGTGATGTTGACATTTTCTTCGATGTCTCCATCGATCGCAACTTTAATTCCTGGTCCAAAAAACTTAGTCAACCTGTCTTTCTTTTCTTTCCAGATTTCTAGATCGATCAGGGGAGAATAAAATTCTAAGATTAGCGCGTAAGCTTTGTCAATTTCTTCTTCTTTGAGACCTATTAAAACTGGTCGTTCGTCATCAGTTGGGGATAAACCTAGTTTTTCGAGAGCGAGATCGAGGTGAGCTTCTTGCCCATAACGGTAGCGAGTTACATCGTTACGAATTTGATTGAGGGTGGCGGTTGCTTGCTCCTCGCGCAATTTGACGATCTTGATGGGAGTCACATCACTAAAGGGAACTGGTGCGAGTTCTGAGGATTTGAGTGCCAAACCGCCCAATAGGAGGGGAATACCGTAGAAAAAACCAATCAGATTGAAGGTAGGATCGTCGATAGCATAGGCAAAAAAGCCTACGAGTGCGAGCAGTCCGCCAAGATTGATGAGAGCTAAACTGAGGGGAATTCTGCGGAACATATCGATCGAGTGGAGAACTTGGGCTTTTTTATTATCAACTAACAAAGCCAAAAAATCTCGGTTAAAGATACTTATGGTACTTTTTTGGGCAAAATCTAATTATGGCGGTGCTGCTTGGCACATTACCTGTCATTTACCAATTTTGGACAGAGCAACATGAGTGTAGATCCCAAAACTCAAAGCTTATTTGCGGCGATCGCAACAGCGAACTATTCCCAAGTCAAATACCTGATCGAATCGGGTATCCCGGTAAATAGTGTAGACGATCGGGGCAAAACACCCCTAGCAGTTGCTTGTACTCAAGGCGATCTCCAGATTGTCGATCTGTTGATGGCATCTGGTGCTAGGATGTATTTGGAGGCTAGTGTTGCGCCGACTGAGCCAAGCGTCCCTACAGGAACGCTCCGCGAACGGAGCCAAATTTTAGCCATTCCTGACGATTGGGATCCTACCTCGATCGAGGGTGAAATTGCCGAATCTCCAGTCAGAGATCGGGACATCAGTTATGAGGAGTTGATGAATTCAGTCGATCGACTCACCGAAACAGATCGGGGATTGACAGCGAGTGTCAGCCCCACAGCGGGTCAAAATTTGAGTAAAATGGCAACGGGTTGGCGCGAGATTGAGTCAGATGCGGAGGCGACTTGTACTTTCGATTTGGATGAAGTATTCGCCGCCAACGACAAACCCAACTTATCTGGGGTGATACCGCCAACTCTGTCGGAAATGTTTGTAGATAGCGAGCAGACGATGACTTCCCTGCATGGCTCGGTAAATCCGCTGGAGTGGGAAGCCAATGAAACCTATGCTTTCGATCTGAGTAAAGATCTACTCCAAAAATCTTTCAGCCAGCCAGAAGAGGCAGATAGCCGTCGTTTGAGTAATATTGGTGAATGGGAAGAAGGGGAAACATACGCCATCGATTTGAGTAACTTGGATGGCGATGGGGGTGAAACCTATGCCATCGATCTCGATAATTTCCTAGATGTAGATCCCACAAAGATTCAACCAACGGAAGAGCTTCATCTCGATGATGACCTATTTGATGATGATGACGATTGCTATGATGATAGCAACTACGATCCAGGTGAAACCTATGCGATCGATCTCGACGATTTAGATCCATACGAAATGATCGATGGAGAGAGTACAGCACCCCATTTAGAGCGAGATTTATCACCTCAAATCGAGGCGAAGCGATCGCCGATTGTCAGCCATCAAGAAACATCCAGCGTCAATCTCGATGCCGATCGTCGGTTTGGTAACATCGAAACTGAGTACAACCAAAACCAGCAACTGGGAGCGGATGAAAAGGGTGTAACTACTTCCCTGATGACAGCAATTGCCGCTGGAGATATCGACTTGACAAAACGGCTCGTAGAAGCAGGTGCCAATCTCGTCGGTTATGATTGGGATCTAGGCTATTGTCCCTTGGGGATGGCGATCGAACGCGGACATCTCAGCATCGTCCAATTTTTACTCAGTGCTGGCGCAAATCCTCATGGGGGGAGTACTTCAACTACAGCCTTAGGTTTGGCGACAGAGCAGGGTGAGCTAGAAATAATTCGCCTGTTATTATCCTCGAAGATAGATATTAATGCTCCTGTGGCTGCTGATGGTTGGACTGCGCTACTCGCAGCGATTAAAAATGAACACCAATCGATCGTGGAGTTATTAGTCACCAATGGTGCTAATGTCAATGTCTGGAGTCGGGGCGAGACACCAATTTTACGCGCAGCCAAATGTGAAGAGCGGGGTATCTATCAATACTTGTATCCCTTGGTAAATACTGCCATTCGGCTTTGTGCAGATCGAGATGGCGAACAATTGCTCTCCTCTACCCACAAACGCCGCATCCGCGCCCAAAATCGATCGGTGGAGAAATTCATCGCCATGGCGACAGCAGGCGATTTTCACGGGGTACGCCTGTCGATCGAAGCTGGTGTCGAAATTAATGAGTTTTGCGCTCAGGGTCATAATGCACTGATGGCAGCGGCTTATTATGGACATGAGCCAATTGTCAAAAGTTTGTTGGAAGCTGGCGCAGATCCCGATTTACTCAGTGACGGCGATGATGGTTTGGGCTATGGGATGAGCGCGTTGATGTTTGTGGCTAGCAGTTTCTTTGCTAGCAATCGGCAGATTATCGCCAAATTGCTAATTGCTGGTGGTGGTAATGTCGATCTCCAGAGTAAGAAAGGCAAAACGGCGATAATGTTTGCGGCGATATCTGGATCTGGTTATCGAGACTGTGTAGAAATCGCGATCGCCGCTGGGGCAAATCTCGATCTGCGAGACAATCGTGGCTATACTGTGCTGATGCTGATGGCAGCCGCCGAAAACTATCCGATGTTCAATCGCCTGCTCCAAGCGGGAGCCTCCACTGATGGTTTGGAATCGATCCAATTAATTCAAGCTGCTAGAGCTGGGAATATCGATCGACTAAAAGCTTTATTATCCTCGATCGAAGTAAATCTCGATCTCGATCGAGGTGATGCTATTGGTAGTGCAGCCGCCGCCGGATATACGGAAATCGTTCGGATCTTAATTCAGGCTGGAGCAAATGTCAATTTGAGCGATCGATCTGGATTTACCCCGCTTGCTAGTGCTGCTTATGCAGGTTATGGCGAGATCGTTCGACTACTCATCGATGCAGGTGCCGATATTCAGGCTTCAGCAGGTGGTCATCATGGTTATTCTGCCCTAGAATATGCCCAAATGGGTTTGCGTCAGTTCGGTGGTAGCGATCGGAGCCACGCTCAAATTATTCATCAGCTTACTAGGAACGCTTAGAGGGTACACCATCCACAAATCTGTTGAAACCTGTCGTAATCCCTCTACCCCACCCCAGCCACACGCATTGCCAAGGGGAGGGAGCAAGAGCAATCCCTCATCCCTCACCCCTCATCCCTCACCCCTAAATTTGTTTAAGCTTTGTTACCGCGAGCTGAAAAGGTGACAAAAGTTGCAGAGAATAGGCACAGGTAGCTACTTGTGGCTGAATCCTTTTCAAAACCAGTTACTCAAAACAACAAAAGTAATTATGGCACTCCAACGTGGTTCTAAAGTTCGCGTCCATCGGAAAGAATCTTACTGGTTCCAAGATACCGGAACAGTAGTCTCGATCGATGCAAGCGGCATCAAATATAACGTCATCGTCAGATTCGAGAAAGTAAATTACGGCGGTATCAGTGGTACTGCTGGTGGAGTCAACACCAATAACTTTGCCGAAAGTGAGTTGACAGAAGTAGCTCCCCCAGCAAAAGTCGCCAAAAAATAGCCCGATCTCCAAAACTGGCGATTGAGGAAATGTGGTCATAGCTTATACTAATCCTCGGAACGGAATAATCCCTCAACCCATTTCCTTTTGTCACCAGTCGATCTTCATGCCAGAATTACCCGAAGTAGAAACAGTGCGCCGAGGTTTGGATCGATATACGGTCGATCGCCAGATTACTGATATTGAAGTATTATTACCTCGAACGATCGCCTATCCCGATACCCCCGACGAATTTAGCTCTCACTTGCAAAACACTCAAATTAGCACCTGGCATCGACGGGGAAAATATTTGTACGCTGAATTGGCCCAAACTGCCACTCAACAGCCTGCTGGATGGCTGGGAGTACATTTGAGGATGACGGGACAAATGCTGTGGGTGGAGAGCCATATAGAAGTCCACAAGCACACTCGCGTTCGGCTCTGGCTGGGCAAAGATTGGGAACTTAGGTTTGTAGATCAGCGCACATTCGGCCAGATGTGGTGGATTCCCCCTAGCAAACAGCCAGGGGAAGTGATGACAGGTATGGGAAAATTAGGGCCAGAACCTTTCGATGCAGCCTTTAGTATCGATTATTTTACTTCCAAACTTCAGCATTCCCGCCGCAACATCAAAACGGCAATCCTCGATCAAACTTTGGTGGCTGGAGTAGGCAATATCTACGCCGATGAAGCCTTATTTATGAGTCGGATTCATCCCAGTACCGCCGCTGGAGATTTGAACCCCACCCAAATCGCCGCTCTCCACAAATCGATCGTCGATGTCCTCAGTACCTCGATCGAGCAAGGCGGCACCACTTTTAGCAATTATCTCAACGTCCAAGGCACCAACGGCAATTACGGCGGCATGGCGTGGGTTTACAACCGCACCACCCAACCCTGTCGCATCTGCAAAACCCCGATCGAGAAAATTCGCCTCGGTGGAAGGGGGACACATTTTTGTCCTGAGTGTCAGGGGTAGGGGATTGGGGGAGGGGGAGAGGGGGAGACTGGGGGAGACTGGGGGACTGGGGGACTGGGGGACTGGGGGACTGGGGGACTGGGGGACTGGGAGACTGGGGGACTGGGGGACGGGAAGACATGGATAAGGGGAGGCTGGGGCACGGGGCGAAGTCGGGCGGTCAGACGCTAGAAC
>JANOPX010000185.1:0-33429 GCA_031422115.1 Chamaesiphon sp. VAR_4_metabat_408
GCTTTCAAACTATATAGTTGTCTAGGTTCAGGGTGTTAAGTTTGGCTCCAGGAGCGGCTTTCGCTCGGTGACCTGTCGCTGTTGCTCTCGACCGCTTTATTAATATAACTCGACCCCCTTGGTCTTGTCAAGCTTTTTGTCAAAGTTTGTTGGAATCGTTGGTCTGTATCGGTTTTAGGTGTGTTTAGGGGCGAATGTGGTGATTGGGGTAGAAATATTTTGGGGATTTCGATCGCTCCGAGCAGAATGAGTGTAGCTACGATCGCCTAACAGCAAGCTATCAAACAATTTTCAGAACTTAGATAGGTAGTTGAGGATTAACACAACGATTGTTCGCGGAGCGTTCCCGCAGGATAATCTTTGCTGGTGGTGCAAAGTCCGCTAATAGGGACTAGGAGATGGGATTCGGCGTAAGTCATGTCGGTCTTTTGCATATGCCATAGAAGATAGATACATTTGGTTTAAAAATTGATGGGTTTGCGGAGATCGCCGTGATGACTGAATGTCTACTTGTATAAGTACTCAGAGTGAATCAAAAATATCTGTGTGAGGATGATGAGTAATAATTTGCATGGATTGGATTGACGCTGGCGAAGCCTCTCCTTTGGAGAATCGCTTCCTAATCGGTCTACTAAGCGGTGGAAGCACGGCTGTGACTAGCTGTGGCAAAGGAGCCGATGTAGACACAAGGGACTATACTGCAAACGGCTAAAGACTGAACTTTGCGAATCGATTAGTGATGAGACAGATCCCCGACTTCTTGGAGAAGTCGGGGATCTACCGTAATTCTAGAAAGTCCAGTTTCTAAGCATTTTTAGTATAATTTAGCTTTGATGCTTCTATCACTGGTACCTTTTAGCCGATTTATAGCGATCGGTGTTGGTGGGGTCTATTATGTCCTGCGGCGACGGTGGCAGTTGTTAGCGGTAGAGGTAGCACGTAATGAAGAGTGATGAATACGCTTTTTGGTAGCAGTTTGCTGGCGGTTTTAAGCGCAGCTACAGAACCAAGGTACCCTGAATCCCTTGTCACAAAGGTTGTAGAGGGCAAAAAGAGTGTTTTAAATGTTTGACAGCTTAACCATAGGAATAAAATTATGTACTGCTGGATTCAGGGTACCTTGGTTTTGTGCTGATCGCTTGCGATATACGTTGGCGTAGCCTCTCCAGCGGAAAATCGACCCAGCGTAGTGGATGTGGGGTGGGCACAAGACCGCAGCCCTACAGGTTAATTGTGTGGCAGGGTGGATTAATTTTTATCTAAAATCGAGCCATTCTCAAAAAATCTTTCTCCTTTCCTGCATAAATCCAAACTTCCTGACGTGTATCTTATCAGAAGTTCCAAAACCACTCAAACACCATGAAATTATTCAGCTCTAAAGCTTTCACTCTTGCCGCCCTCACTATCGCGGTTGTAGCAGCTAATATCGCTCCCAGCTTTGCCGAAGATCTCCCTCCACTGATAGGCTCAAAGGTCTCGCCCAGTAATATCCCCACCACGGTTATGCCCGCTGTAAGTACTCCAGTTGCCCTCCCTGGTTCGATTTCTCTGCTCAACCGTGGTACTTATGTTGCTCGGTATAAATTATCATACAGCCTCAAGGGAAATACCAAAACCTTCGATTCTGGGGATATAACTATTGGCAAAAAGATCGCCTTCACGATACCACCGAACGTAAGTAATATTCAGATCGTGGGCGAATTATATACTGGCATTTTCAACCAAAAGAAAGTTTTCTTTGGCCAGTGATTCGATCGACTAAATTCACTTATTCACTTTACAACCTATGGCGCTGTCTTTAATCTACAACTGAACCGTAATTAGTCGGCGAGTCGATAAGTGTTTATCAACCGTATACCAAACCAAATTTTCACATCAGGAATCTATTCATGTTAAAAATTACCTCACTACTTCTCGGATTATTATCTGTAATTACCGTCGATCTAAATCGAGCAGTGGCAGCAACAGATCTGCCTCAAAGAGATGGCAATATCGATCGAGCAAATAACAAAGTTGCTATGCCTTACACTGCTGATTATTACTTTTATGGTGTTGTTAATTGTTAGGTTCGGATCTTCCGATTTTTGCGCTCTCTACCTCAATTATTTAAGATCGTGAGACTCGATCGATAATCATAATAAAGCTATTTAACTGAGGATATAAGTCATGAAGAAAATTATGTCGATCGCCGGAACACTAATATCTTTGATGCTAGTATTCCCAGTTCTTTCTGCTACAGCACAGCGACCAAAGGTCAAAAGCTTTACTCAGTGGTGTCAGCAAAAAGACTCTGTGCCAGTGGCTACAAAAAAAACAATCGATGTATTACTAAAATTTGCTCAGACTAACAATTGTCAGGCGGCAGATTCAAAACTGAGCAACTTGGGTTATATCTATCTCAATAGTAGTGAAATCAGCGATATAAAGCCCCTCACTAGTTTTACTAAATTGACTAATTTGAATCTACTTGATAATCAAATCAGCGATCTGAGTCCACTAGCTAAGATGACTAATTTGACTAAGCTTTATCTCAGCGAAAATAGAATCAGCGATCTGAAACCACTAGCTGGCTTGACTAAGTTGACTTTTATCGAACTAGATAGTAATCGCATCAGCGATCTAAGGCCATTAGCTAACCTGACTAAATTGACTCAGCTCAGTTTGTGGAAGAATAAAATAAATAATGTAAAGCCATTAGCTGGTTTAACTAAATTAACCAAACTCAGTCTCCGTGATAATCAAATCATTGATGTGAAACCGTTGGCTAGTTTGACTAAATTGACTGAACTCAACCTCGCTGAAAATAAACTCACTGTAGAAATTTGTCCGATAAAGCCAAAGTCAATCTGTGAGTTTGTGTCTACCTGACAAAATCGAGCAGATCCAAAGTTAGCAGCTAGAGAGATCTGTAAATTGAGGCTCCGATCGAATATGCTAATGGGATAAGGCGAAACATCAATGGTAATGCTTGAGAAATAGAACATTAAGCCTTGTTACAATCCGATCTCAAATAAGTCGATCGGTATTGAAGCACTATCCTTTATCAAACCTTAAAACTCCCATGAAGCTCAAAATATCGATCGGACGATTTATTTCGATCGCCTGTATTTGCTTACTGTTAACTATCTCTAGCTCAATTGGGTATTCAATGCCCAATTTACCCACCAATTATAGATTAGCATATCTCAAGCTCAGACAGCCAAAGCCACAGCCTTTAGATGGCAAAAATTTACAAAAATCACTGGATAGTCAAAATTTTGTCGATGCGATCCAACAAGTAGAACTAGGCTGGCAATATCAATACCAAACTTATTATGAAGGTAAATTAACAGGTCAATATTTAGAATTACCAAAAATTCAACAAGAATTAATGAAGATCGATCGATCTACTAAAACTAAATCCGCATTAATTTATGCTATCCCCCGTCCCAATGCTTTACATCTAATTTTAGTCACTGCCAAAGGATTGCCCATTCATAAGACAGTCTATGATGCTAAAGCCAATAACATCTTCAAAGTCGCTCAAACTATGCGGCTTAATGTTGTCAATCCCCAAACTAGTCGCGAGGAATACTTACCGCCAGGACAATTGCTCGATCGATGGTTGATTCAGCCCCTTACAGCAGATTTGAAAGCAAATAAGATCGATACAATTTTATTTTGTTTGGGTACTGGTTTACGAGGATTACCATTAGCTGCATTGCATGATGGGCAAAAATTTTTGGTCGAACGCTATAATTTTGCGATCATTCCAGCATTTAACTTATTGGATCGTCAATCGAGCAAAATGCGTGGATTGAAAGTATTAGCAACGGGGGCTTCAACTTTTACTAACAATACTAAGTTACCCGCAGTACCATTAGAATTGGCAACAATTACTCAGGAAGGATTATGGTCGGGCAAAGTATTATTAAATGAGGCATTTACATTAAAGAAATTTCAGCAAGCTCGATCTCAAAATCCTTATGCGATCGTTCATTTAGCCACCCATGCAGATATTTCTGCCAAATCTGTGAGAGATTCCTATATTCAGTTTTGGGATCGGCGGTTGCAGTTAAATGAGGTTCGCGATCTGGGCTTAGATAAGCCTGCAATTCAGCTTTTGGTACTAAGTGCTTGTCGAACAGCTTTGGGCACCCCCAATGCCGAATTAGGCTTCGCAGGGTTGGCAGTACAGTCGGGGGCAAAGGCAGTATTGGCGAGTTTATGGTCTGTGGATGATGTGGGTACTTTAGTACTGATGTCGAGGTTTTATCAGCAATTGAAAGCCGTGCCATTCAAGTCTACGGCGTTACGCTATACCCAAATAGCCATGTTGAAGGGAGATTTAAAGCTGGGCAATAGTTCGATATCGCGCGTGCGCGGGAGCTTTCCGCCAGAGTTACAAGGTTTACAGCAACAGGATTTATCCCATCCTTACTATTGGGCAGCCTTTACAACGATCGGTAATCCTTGGTAACTGGGCTATGAATTCAGAGTAGGGGCAATTCATGAATTGCCCCTACTCTGAATCTTTGGGTTGGCGTAGCCTTTCGATCGAAAAATCACGTTATGTGACATTACGAGCTGAACTAAGGTGATTTCTTAACAAAATCATTCGATCGTTTCCCCAGAAAAGTTCGCCCAAAGTAACAAATGTTGGCACGCCAAATACACCAGCCTCAAGAGCACGATCTATTGTTGTATTGAGTTGGGTTAATGTTTCATCTGCCTTGAGAGCAACATGAAAATCACTACCAGAAATACCGCATATCTCAGCTCGATCGATACATTCTCGCTCATCAATTTTCGAGAGTGTGTCTTGAAACATTGCCGCAAAAAGTGAATGACTATATTCTTCTACCTTCCCAAGCCGCTTCGCTGCGGTACATGCCCGTGCCAATAATTCTGAATCAAAATTAACTCGCCCACGAGGTTCAACATAAGGTACTTTATATAGTTTTGCCCATCGCTGTGCGTCGAGTTCGCGATAAATCCATTCGTATTGTGCGGAAATAGGTTTGCCTTCAAATGGATTATGTTCCCTCTGGGCAATTAGTCTCACGCTATTAATTGGATGCCAGTCAACATGACAACCAGTCTGATTGCCACCAGCAACGGCGATAAGATTGCCAATCCAAAGCACTTTAAGCAGCTTCGCCAGAAGTTGAAACGAGTGCAGAAGGCTCTCTCTCGCAAACAAAAAGGGAGTAAAAACCTCCATAAAGCACGGCTGAAAGTGGCTAAAGTCCACGCTGCCATAACCGATGCTAGAAAAGATTTTTTGCATAAGCTGACCACTCAACTCGTTCGTGAAAACCAAACGATCGTAGTTGAGGATCTGGCTATCAAAAATATGGTGAAGAACCATAAGCTTGCTCTTGCGATTAGCGATGCGAGTTGGGGTGAATTGATTCGCCAACTCGCCTATAAGTGCGAATGGTATGGGCGAGAACTGATTAAAATTGACCGCTGGTTTCCTAGCTCTAAAAGGTGTGGGAACTGTGGGCATATCGTAGACAAGCTGCCGTTGAACGTTAGAGAGTGGGAATGTCCTAAATGTGGGGCAAATCACGATCGAGATATCAACGCAGCACATAATATTTTGGCGGCAGGGCTTGCCGTTTCAGTCTGTGGAGCGAACATAAGACCTGAGAGAGAATCCTCTCCAGGGCGGTTGCAAAAAACCCGTAGCGGAAAGTGCGATCTTGGGGTTTCCCAACTGGGCGGGTGACCCGACCAGACAAGTGCAGCACCTTTCCAAGACAAGGGAAAGAAGCAGAAAATCTAGTTGCGAAGCTAGGGAATCTTTGCCGTTTACGGCGGAGAGTAGTCAAATGAGGATCCTCATCTCGACCCCAAATTTTAGCAGGTCGATCGACTACAATGAATCGTATATCCTAGTTCTATCCTTTCTTCTTGCCTTAACTCATGCGTCAGCGCAAAGATTTAATCGAGATATTTTCAACATTCTTGCAATTTGAGTCAGATCGCGCTCAGGGGTGGATGACAGATCCGCGTCTGAATCGACGGATGAGAGGCTCTATCGAGCTAGAAGCCCTTGGTAGTGAATATTTTTGGGAGACATATTGGCTGAAGCAATATGCCCAATCTATTGATGCAAAAAGTCCTGAGCTGCGAGATGTCGTTGGGCATCTTTCGGCTTATTTGCAGGAAACTTGTTTTTGGGCGGTAAATCGGGTGATGCCCAGGTTGGGTTCGATTCAGATGAAGTTGTCGGATTGTTTTCAAGTGGCGATAGCGGATGTACCGAAGCTATTGCAGGGGTTTGATGCCTCGAAGCCTTCGGGTTTGAAGACTTTTGCGAATACGGTGTTTAGTAATTGTTTGAGAGATAATTTGCGTCAACGGCGAGAGATTGATTTTTGTAGTGAGTGGGGATTGTTGCAAAAAATCAGTCGCAAACGTCTGACAGATGCCCTTGTAGCCAATAGTTTCGATCGGTTGATGTGCGATCGATATTATCTGGCTTGGAAGGCTTTAACGAGCTGTCATAGCTCTGAGAATTCACCAAAGTTACGAACTATCTCTGCTCCTGATGCGGAAACGTGGCAATTAATAGAACGAGCGTACGATCGAGAACGAAAAGATTTTCCTCACTTAACTGCTGCGACTGCCAAGGAACTCGAAAAATGGTTGCTCGATGCCGCAAAAAAGGTGCGGAGCTATCTGTATCCCACTGTCAATTCTTTGAATGTCAAGAAGGGTGATGAGACTGAGGCTGATTGGGAGAGCGATCTGGTGGGGAATGATGCTTCACCAATGGTATATCTAGAGGAGCAGGAAGCAACAGCGGAACGACAAACCCAGCATCAACAGATTGTAGCAGTTTTGGCGGAGGCGACAGGCAGGCTCGACGAACCTTCGAGAAATCTATTGAAACTATATTATCAGGAGCATTTGACGCAACAAAACATCGCCCAGAAATTAGAATTGCCTCAATATACGGTATCGCGGAAGCTCTCGAAAGCACGGGAAACTTTGCTCAAAGCGATTCTTGCTTGGATGCAAACTACTTTAAATATTGCGCCGACTTCAGATACGATCGCGTCTATTAGTGCTGTACTCGAAGAGTGGTTAGAATCATTTTATACCCATAGTCCGCGTAGGTTGGGTTGAGCCAACCTACGATATGTGTATTATTAAATTCTCGTTCCTTAAATTGGGTGAAGACAGAATATTCTGCATATTGTTCCGACATCTAACGTGATAACTGCTATCAGTTACTCCAAGAGTGACTAACCTCGTTTATATCACCCAAGAGAATTCCTATGAGCCAACTTATCCCGATTACCCAACTCGCCTTAGCCATTCCCACTGCGATGAGCGATTTAGCTTGGCAACAGGCACAGGTTTATAGATCTGCCGATAGCAGGTGGAATTTTTACCTCAATAGTGTTGCGAGTCAATTGCTGGTGGAATATTTAGTAGAAGATTTTCCCCAGATTCGTGTCTGGCAAGAAACTAATACTTGGCAATTTGTCAATGGTAGTGTGTTGGAACTCAATGATAAACGGATTGTCTTGTTACCTTCGAGAGCGATCGACAATAGCGAATTAGTCGTGCCCCAGGAATGGCTCGATATTCCCGACTGGGCGGGTGATTATTTCCTCGCGATACAAATTGACTCTGATGCCGAAATGCTCCATTGCTGGGGCTATATGACCCATCAGATGCTCAAATCCAAAGCTGCATATGATGCTAGCGATCGCAATTATTATCTGAATTCCCACTTTTTAATTACCGATGTATCCGGTTTGTGGGCGATTCAACAACTCAATCCTACGGAAGTTACCCAAACGACGATCGCACCGCTGCTCGGTATGACAACAATTCAAGCAGACAATTTACTACAAAGATTAGTTTCAGTTGCCAATCCTCGTTTAGAAATCCCGTTTGAATTGTGGGGTGCGTTAATATGCGATCGAAATTGGCGACTACAATTAGCCAGATTACGTCAAGGTGAAACTGAGCCAGGATTGAATCGACTCAGCGGTTGGATGCAAAATCTATTTGTGTCTGGTTGGCAAGCGGTAGAAGACTTTTTGGGTGAGGATGCAGATTTAGCTTTTGCATTGCGTCAAACTGCAACAGAGGTATCGACTGCGCGCCGAGCTAAGGCGTTGGAATTAGCAGATCGATCGGTATTATTATTAATATCGGCAGTACCAGAATCTGACGATCGGTTGGGTATTCAGGTGCAACTGCGATCGAGAGATCGAGCTGCCACTCTCCCTGAAGGTTTAACTTTGGAGCTACTTTCGGGTAATGATGAAATGATTCGATCGGTGACTACTCGCGATCGAGATAATGCGATTCAATTACCTAGATTTCGATTAGCTAGTGGCACAGAATTTAAAATTAGAGTTCAATTAGATCTAACTACTTTATCCGAATCTTTTGTAGTTTAGCATCGATGGAGACGGTGCGTTACGGCTACCGCCTAACACACCCTACAACTCTACTTTATCTGAATCTTTCGTGGTTTAGATGGAGACGGTGCGTTACGGCTACCGCCTAACACACTCTACAACTCTACTTTATCCGAATCTTTCGTGGTTTAGATGGAGACTGTACGTTACGGCTACCGCCTAACACACCCTACAATTCCTAGGAACGTGTAAAATATTTCAATCCAAAATCCAAAATCCAAAATCCCTAAGATGGAACGCCTACTAGTACTAAATTTAGGAAATGGTAATAGCAAGCTAGGCTTACCAAGTATCATCGCACAGCTTTGGGAAGATGGGACAACCCAACCGATGCAGATTGCGGGGAGTTTGCCCGCAATGCCTGAATTAGACAGATTATTGCACCAATGGCAGACTTTATATTTCGCGCTTTATGCTCATTTAGGTTGGAGAAGATCCATCGATCGTAGCTTTGAATTCGATGTCGATGAAACGGATGTGACGCATATTTCCCAAGCAGAATTTGAATCTGTTTGTCAGCAGTTACAGGCATGTCTAAATCAATGGTTGAATAGCGATAGTTTTGGACAGATTCAACGGCGGATTCGGACTTCACTTAGTCCCGAAGATAGTATTCGGATTGCGATTACCTCAAACGATCTTAGCTTATTACAATTGCCTTGGCATTTATGGCAACTATTAGAAGACTATCCCACAGCAGAAATTGCTTTGAATCCGGCTGAATATACTCATTCGCGACAACAGCCCAGTATCGAACAAGATCGGGTGAGAATTCTAGCAATATTAGGTAATAGTCAAGGGATTGATATTGAGTACGATCGACAAATTTTAGATAGATTACCTCAAGCTGAAATTCAATTTCTGATCGAACCTAGTAGCGAACAATTGCAGGCTCAATTGTGGGAGCAAAAATGGGATGTGCTATTTTTTGCTGGGCATAGTTCTAGTCAAGGGCAAGGCTGTCTGCAAATTAATCAGACGGAAACTTTGACGATCGATAAGTTAAAGTATGGTTTGAAACGAGCGATCGCTAGTGGTTTGAAATTGGCTATTTTCAACTCTTGTGATGGCTTGGGATTGGCGCGAGATTTAGCTGATTTGCAGATTGCCCAAACGATCGTCATGAAACAACCAGTACCCGATCGAGTCGCCCAATCATTTTTAAAAACCTTTCTTCAAACCTTTGCATCCGGTCGATCTTTATATTATTCTGTGCGTGAAGCCAGAGAAAAACTACAGATATTGGAAAGCGAATTTCCTTGTGCGACATGGCTCCCAGTCATCTGCCAAAATCCAGCCGAACCTGCGGTATTATGGGCTGATTGGTGTCAGCCTGAAACTAAAACCAGCGTATTAGTTGAGCCACTTCATATTGGGCGACAATCTTGGTATCGATCGGCAATGGCGATCGCCATATGTAGTGCTACCTGTACTGGACTAACATTTGCCGCAAAATCGATCGGTTGGCTCCAACCATTAGAACTCGCTGGATACGATCGATTGATGCAATCTCGACCGATCGAACCTGCCGATCCGCGATTATTAATCGTAACTTTAACTGATGAAGATGTTCGCACCCAGCGGAAACAAACTCAATCTGGATCGATCTCTGATTCATCTTTGGAGAAATTGCTAACTTTACTCCAAAAAGCCGAACCTAGCGCGATTGGTTTAGATATTTATCGAGATTTTAAGACCGAATTACCCGCTCTCAAAGACCAATTAGCCAATAACGATCGACTAATTACGATCTGCAAACGTCCAGATGTTCAAGGTGATACCGCTGGTGTTGCGCCCTCCCCAGAAGTACCACCAGAATCTGTGGGATTTAGCGATTTTGTGCGGGATTATGATGGCGTATTGCGACGACATCTAATTGCCATGGATCCCAAATCTACTTCCCAATGTCAATCGGGAAATGCCCTGAGTAGTATGTTGGCAATGCGTTATTTGAGCGATCGACAAATACCGATCCAATTTTCCCCCCAAGGTTTACAGATTGGCAAATACCAAATTGCCCCCTTACAGGAGAATGCAGGTGGGTATTTTGCCCAAGATGCCCAAGGACTCCAAATCCTCCTCAACTATCGTCGTACGGCTCAAGGAATAGCCCAGACAGTCACCTTGCAGCAGGCTCTATCGGGAGAATTGCCAGCAGCCGCCATTAAAGATCGAATTATCCTGATTGGTTCGGTAAATCCCAGTAGTAACGATTTTTGGGCGACACCTTTTGGTGCTGGGTTTTCGCAACAACAACCAGGCGTATTTATCCATGCTCAAATGGTGAGCCAAATTCTGAGTGCAGTAGGCGAAAATCGCCCGTTACTATATCCAATTAAACTGCCAGATTTAATTATTCTATCCCTGGCTTGTGGGCTAATTGGTGGATCGATCGCGCTCATTAAAATAGGCTATTATCGTTGGCTCTTATTGGGAGGCACTGTCGTCATAATTTACGGGAGTAATTGGTTAGGCTTAACTCAAGGATTGTGGATTCCAATCGGGATGCCTACTTTATCACTAATTGCTTCATCTCTATTGCTATCTGTGTCTCGACAGGTTCCATCCCAAAATCAGCAAAAGGATTAAAGCGATGAAAAATTACTATCGAACGATCGCCTCGATCGCCATATTATTCACAGTAACAATATTACCAACCATCGTTCAAACTCAGCCTCCTCCCAAAACAAAAATTAGCCAAAAGATCCGCTGGAAACCACCTATTCCACCAAGTTCGATCGGTATCCCTGGCAATCGCGCTCAAGGTGGTGGTACTCGCGGTTGTAAACCCTACAGTGGAGTTGCCGCTTTAGTACCTCCAATAGCCCAAAATGTCGCTTGGGGAAGAACTCTCATCAACCGCCCCACGATCTGGTTAAATGTACCCGAAGGTTTGGTGACAGGTTTACCGATCGAGATTGTAATCCGAGAACAAAATGGCAAACCGATCGCCAAACAATTATTCACCACCAAAGATCGGTTATCATCAGGGACGATCGGTGTGACATTTCCAGCCGCAACAGTACTGAAGATCGATCGCATGTATCACTGGGAAGTAGTTCTATACTGCGATACTGAAGATCGAGTCGATCGTCCTTTAGTCATCCAAGGTAAGATTCAGCGCGTTACGACACCCACCGCCATTTCTACCGCCAAATCTCCCTTGGAAATAGCCCAAATCCTTGCCGAAAATGGTATTTGGTACGATGCACTCACTCAGGTGAGCGAGCCTTTATGCAGAGCGAAAAATCCAGAATTAGCCACTGCTAGATCCGAATTACTGCGATCCGCTAAAATTAGCGATAGCGATCGAATTCGCGCTTGTTTTTGAATTTAGCGCGAGCTAGTTGAAATCCCTTGCCCTCACCCCCAACCCCTCTCCCAAACTTGGGAGAGGGGTTGGGGGTCAGATCTTCATTCTCCCAACCCCTGACTGCACTTTTCGCTCCCAACTCCTAACTCCTAACCTCCAACTCCCATATAATAACGAAGGGACAAGTAAGGGTGAACATATGTCTTTTAATCAGGAATTTGAGCTACTTTTGCGGGCGAGATCTCCCCTGATTTATATTCCGACGACAGAGGAAGAGCGAGTAGAAGGGACGATCGCCCAAGTTGCTCAGTATACAGGGAATCGACCGATATATATCTGGGATTTTGTTGATGGTTATCAGGGTAATCCCAACGATCTTGGATATGGGAAGCGTAACCCACTTCAGGCGTTGGAATTTGTCGATCGATTGAATCCTGAAGCCGCAGGTATATTTATCTTACGGGATTATCACCGTTTTCTCGAAGATGTTTCGGTAGCGCGGAAGCTGCGGAATCTGGCGCGGAAGCTCAAATCCGAACCGAAGAATCTAGTGATTTTATCACCCCAAATTACCATACCGAGCGATCTGAGCGAATCGATCGTCATCTTGGAATTTCCCTTACCCACCGCCAGCGAAATTAAAATAGAAATCGAGCGATTGACAAAGGCGACGGGAAACCATCTGAGCAGTCAAAATCTAGACGACTTGGTACGAGCTTGTCAGGGTTTATCATTAGACAGGATTCGGCGGGTATTGGCACGAGCGATCGCGACACACAGCGAGATTCGACCGGAAGATGTAGAATTGGTACTCGCCGAGAAGCGTCAAACTATCCGTCAAACCCAAATCCTCGATTTTTATCCAGCTAAAGAACAGATTACTGATATCGGTGGTTTAGACAACCTCAAAGACTGGTTGCTGCGCCGTGGGGGGTCGTTCTCCGACAGAGCGCGTCAATATGGTCTTCCTTACCCTAGAGGGCTGCTCCTGGTCGGAATTCAGGGCACTGGGAAATCATTGACAGCGAAGGCTATTTCTCATCATTGGCACTTACCCTTATTGCGGTTGGATGTGGGGCGACTATTTGGCGGATTGGTGGGTGAGTCAGAATCTCGCACCAGACAGATGATTCAACTAGCCGAAGCACTTTCGCCTTGTGTGCTGTGGATTGATGAAGTTGATAAAGCTTTTGCTGGAGTGGATGGAAAAGGGGATGGGGGTACATCTAGTCGGGTGTTTGGTACCTTTCTCACCTGGTTGACGGAGAAAACCTCGCCTGTATTTGTCGTCGCCACCGCCAACAATATTGATTCGCTCCCAGCGGAAATGTTGCGAAAAGGCCGATTTGATGAGATATTCTTTGTAGGATTGCCAGCACGGACAGAACGGAGAGCTATTTTCAATGTTCATCTGACTAAACTGCGATCGCAAAACCTCAGCAATTACGATCTCGATCGATTGGCATTTGAAACCCCAGACTTTTCTGGTGCTGAAATCGAACAAACCCTAATTGAGGCAATGCACATCGCCTTTAGTCAGAATCGTGATTTCACTACTGATGATATTCTAGAAGCAGCGAGTCAGATGATTCCGCTAGCTGTTACGGCTCAAAGTCAAATCCAGTTCCTCCAAGACTGGGCAAATTCCGGTAAAGCTCGTCTTGCTTCCAGACAAAATATTTTGGTTAGAGGAGATTAGACAGCCGCGATGGATCTAGTACCGAGCGGCACAAGTAAAGCAACCATCGCCTACTTTCCGATCTCCCAACTCCCAACTTTCTAATCTCCCAACCCCCAACTCCCAACTCCCAACCCTATCCCATGAACGGCACACTAAAATCTCTACAAGTATTTATTGGTATCCTGATTGGGTTATTAGGATTGAGCGGCATCGCTGCTGGAGTGGGGTACTATCTGTTCATCACTCAGATTAGTACTCACCCACCAAAACCCGTATTTGCTGAAGAGCGGGAAGGAAGTAAAGCAGCCATCGCTCCAAAAGCAAGTCAGCTACCAATTGCGACAGATGGCACGATTCAAAAACTCGCACCATCAGCTTATGATGCCAAAGTAACGTGGCAAGGTGGTTTATCTTTGCGAAAAGAACCAAATATGAGTGCGGAAAAACTTGCTAGTGTTGTATTCGATGCTAAAGTAGCGATCGTCAAAACTAGTGATGATAAAGAATGGGTGTTGGTACAGCCAGAGACAGAGAATATTCAAGGCTGGGTAAAAGCTAGAAATATCGAGAAAACAGCCGGAACCGATAATAAAGAACAAGCTGCGCCTAAGAGACGCAATCGGCAGACGGTTGATGAGAATAACCAAGAAGCCGCTCCCAAACAACGCACCAACCGTAGAGCTAAACCTGCTCCCGCACCCCCTGTAGATGAGGATAACCAGGAAGAAGCCGCTCCCAAACAACGTACCAATCGTAGGGCTAAACCTGCTCCCGCACCCCCTGTAGATGAGGAAAATAATCAGGAAGAAGCTGCTCCCAAACAACGCACCAAACGCAGAGCTAAACCTGCTCCCGCACCCGCTGTAGATCCTCAACCAGACGATGGAGAATCGCCTAATTAGAGTGCGATCGCGCTAAGATCTAGAAAGAAGATGTTTTATGGTCAGGTTTCGTATTATGCTGTTGCAAGAACTAACACCGATTCTGAAGGAACTAAGTCAAGAGCCGATCGCTTTTTGCAGCGGTTTCGTATCTGGATTACTACATTTGAATCTAACTGACGATCCTGTCAAAACTTGGCTGGAGAAGCAAGCAGGCTTTACTGCTACCAATAATCCCAGTAGCTCAGGTAGCAAAAAAGGGCCAACATCGATCGACATCGACTAAATCTAGGAGTTGGGAGCATTAAAAACTTCCGTAGGTTGGGTTGAGCCTCGAAATAACCCAACACTCTAGGGCTGTTGGGTTATTTCGAGGCGAAAGGCTACGCCAACGAGGGCTTCAACCCAACCTACAGATCTGTAATACTATTTAATCCTTACTCCTAAGTATTCTTTGTACTACAAGCGATCTTGTAACTGTGATTTACAAGACTCTAGGATTCGGAGATCGTTATCGCTAATTTGTCCGAGTGGAAAATAGGTAGGCGTGCCCATCATCGGCACATTACTGGCTGTCAATCCACGCGCATGGAGTGATAAGCCGTAATTGTATTGCTGACCATTGTAGCCATCAATCAGCGTGATGTTTAGATCGGATTTTTTTACCCGACCATAAAAGCAGCTAAAATCCGACTGGGGCATGTAAATAGCACCGATCGTTTTATTCCCAACTTTTTCTAGGATGAGATATTCTTTGCCAATTTCATTGGGTCGAGCGGATTCACCGTAGAGTGAGACACCATCAGTTAGTCGATTGGGTACGATCGATCGATCGGCATTGTCTGCCAGTGATAATGTACTATTGAGTAAAACCCCTAAAGTTGCAAGCATTGCACTGGCAAACCAGTAACCTTTTTGCTTGTTAACGGACTGAAATAATTTGGTGACTAACATAAACACCACCCTTTGGTCATCTGCACACTTATTGTCCAATACTTTTTGGAGTTTGTCACAACTACTCAACAAAAGTAGACAAAACATGTTTACAATCTTTACATTTAAGGTCTCGCTACCAATGATTTCGCAATTGGACTTTGCAAACACCGAGGATGCGTCGATCGTTGTTACTGAGTTTTTCGAGTGGTTGATAGGTAGGAGTGCCCATCATGGGCGAATCTTTGGCTGTCAATCGACCGGAATTGAGTACTAGGGCATAGTTGTATTGTTTACCATCGTAGCCATCGATTAGTGTGAGGCTCAATTCTGCGCCTTTGAAGTTGCCATAGAAGCAGCTAAACTCCGATCGAGGTAGATAAAAGGCTCCGATCGTTTTATTACCAACTTTTTCAAGTACGAGGTATTCTTTGCCAACGACATCAGGTAGAGATGATTCGCCGTAAACAGAAGCACCATCAGCCAATCCATCTACAGTAGCGATGAGCGGAAGTTTGCTTGCAGGGGATACAATACTATTAGCGAGGGTTTCTAGGATTGCGATCGTAGTGCTGATGAGCCATTTTTGTTTTTTTTGAGCGGGCTGAAATAATTTCATAAGTATCATAAAGATCGACCCGCAAACAATATAAGCTAACCTCTAATATTTTAGATCTATCTTCATTTTAAAATGGTAAATATCTTTTTTTTATTAACGATTGATTCGTAAAGAATAAACTAATTTTTCGTTCGATCGCAACCGCCAGGGCTGTTGAAACACAGCGACTAAAGTCACCGCTGGCAATGCAAAGTCCGCCTACGCGGACTGGGATCTACAGTGTCTTTTCAAACAACCTCTTAGAGATCGTTTGAAAAGTTAAATTTGTTACTTATACATTCTAGAGGATCCCCCCTACTCCCAATACTGTTCGGTTAGCCGCCGATTAAAATCGGGGCTAGTAATGCAAAGTCCGCCTACGCGGACTGATATTAGAATAGATTAAACTTAACCGAACCGTATTGCCCCTACTCCCCCTTTTTAAGCTACGGTGTATACACAAGCCCGATCGAGTTGCTGCGTAGTCCTTTTACCCCACCCCAGCCCTCCCCGCATCCTCGGGGAGGGAGCTGAAGCCCCACGAGGATGCGGGGGGTTGGGGGGGTAAATCAATCAGAACTAAATTCTAGCCGACTTGTGTATACACCGGAGGCTTTTTAAGGGGGCTGGGGGAGATCTGTAGGGTTTGTGAGTTCGATCTTATACTTTTCAAACACCCTCTAAAATACAGAGTAGGGGCAATTCATGAATTGCCCCTACTCTGTATTTTAGGTATGCAATATTTTCTAACGAGCAGCTTCTAATAACTTGCCGAGAATTACCTGAGCGGCTTTTTGACCTGGGGGTAATCCTTGAAGGAATGTATCTATGTTGCCTGCGGTTTCTTGGGTAATTTGAGAGCTATCGATCAGGGATTTCATATAGCTATTGTAAGCACTAACCGCACCGCTGAGAACGACAGGATTTATCGCTCCATCTCCGGCTCGGAGTCCCTGCATCGATTGAGCTAGTTGTTGTGCAGTAGCTCCACTACCCAATGCCGTGACGAATAGATCTCGCTCTGGAGGATTGGAATTGACGGTGGAATTAATCACTGCCAGAGCAATTTCTGCCGCACTGGAATTGACCACGATTGTATTTCCACCAACAGATTGACTACCACTAATACTCGTCGCTGAGAGACTAGCACCGACGGCATTAATTTTGGCTTGGATCCCATTTTCAAATGCAGGAGCATCACCAGATGAGCCACTTGGATTTGCACCACTACCAATGACTCCACTCACAGGATCGGAGCCGTTGGGGGGATTGCCGATGACATCGATATATCTTTGAGCTTGAGCGGCACTAGTGGCGACAAATCCGATCGAAAGCGTCGAAATAATCGCCAGTAAAATATGTTTAATTTTTAGAAAATTCATCATAAAGTGAATAGTGGGTAGTGGATACAGTGACAGATGATTCTCGAATAGAGCCTGTCGGTTAAAGGCTCTGTTCGATCGCAACCGTTCTATTTTTCGGGCAGAAAGAGAGTAGTCGATCGAGACCAATTTTAGAAACTAATTCCGACACCGCCACCGATACCAAAGCGGCTTTTTGGCCCGCTATTTTGGTCGCCAGCAACATCTAATAAGACTGGAGTTACTTGAAGACCGATAGTATCGCCGAGCTTGAGTGTCAAAGGCAAACCAAGATTCAAATTGCGACCATTATAGTCAGCAACCACGCCAATATTTTCAGAGAGTCGGAAACCCAAGCTACCAAAGATATTCGTGGTATTGTTGTCTGCTACAAGATCGCCAAATGTGCGGAACCGACCATTCCCACCGCCGACTGAAGCAGTGAAATTGCTAGTTTCACCCAAAGGTAAAACCGCCGTTATCACACCATAAAAAGTATCGCGAGGATCGTTGGCGGCAGTATAGCCATTCCGAATCGCATTTTCCCAACCAGCAGCAACTGAGACATTATCGCCGAGTTGTTTGTGAACCTTGAAATTGAACCCACCTCGATCGCCAATTCGAGCACCAGCAGAGGTGTAGGAGGCTTCCAGACCGATGAGACTCCGAGCATTCCCCAAACCAAGCCCCCCGCCGTAAACGGTGCGAGGATCGTTGCCTGGAGGGGCAAATGCTACCGGAATATTATCCTGATAGCCAGCACCGATAAATATATCCCCCAAGTCCGCCCCAAAGCCAGTGGGGGTAGTAATCCCGCCAACTGGTGCATTAGCTGGTTTGCGTCTGGTGGTGGCAACAATAGCGGGTACTGCGCCAATATTTGTGCGATTGAGGATGTCTTGTTCGCTAATTTTGGCAACTGATGGGGCTGTGCCGCAGTTGACGATATACTGTTGGGCGGGGTTGTCAGTTGGTAATGCTGGCAATCGTCCAGCAGCTACTAGAGTCTGATGAATCGATGCTGCTATCTCCGCTCTTGTCGCGACTCGATTGGGATCGTAGGTTTTGTTGGTTGGGTACGAGAAGCTCACTGACGCGCATTTTTGGGTGGCGGCGAGGAGGGCATTTTTGCCGTAGGCGGGAACCTGAGCTGCATCTGTAAATAGCTCGCTGACTTTATCGGCTGTGCCGTCAGGTTGTAATTTGCTACCGTTAACCAAGGAGACAAGAGATTCGATGCGGACGATATTTTTGGTTGGCCCGAAGGTATTATCGGGGTATCCTGCTAAGAATCCCGCTCGATAAGCTTTGTCGATGGCGGCTGCTCCCCAATAATTTGATGGTACGTCGGGAAAGGTGCGCGATGCCCGCGTTGGCGGGAGGTCGAATGATTTGTTGAGCATGGCGGCAAATTCAGCACGAGTCACTGATTGCTCTGGGCGAAAGGTGCCATCTGGATAGCCGACAATGATATTTTTCTCGGCTAAGACTCTGATGAAAGGTTCTGCCCAATTACCGGAAACATCAGCAAGATTGGATGGGGTAACTTGGGGTGGTGTCGCAGTTGGAGGCGGTTGATTCTCAGTGGGCGGTGTGACAGTTGGGGGCGGTTGATTCTCGGTGGGTGGTGTGACAGTTGGGGGCGGTTGATTTTCGGTGGGGGGGGTTCCACCTTCGACTGTAGGTGGAGTTGACTGGATGACGGATACAGGGAGAGCGCGTACGGCACTGCTGGATATGATGGTAGCTCCTAAGAGTGTCAAGAACATCGTGATACTTTTTAGGCTAGCCATTGGTAAAGCTTTGATGAAAGAAAATCGGTTCTTTTTACGCATAATTTCTTAGGGATATTTTGATTAAAAAATAAGCTGATTACCTCTGGTAGGCTACGCCAAAGACTGTTTTTAGATCGGCAATAGCTTTGGCAATCAGCCGAGCGAGGATCGAAATCTTATTACGTCCTCTCTTTAGTTATAACGGTCGCGATCGATAAATAAATCCACCGATCGATATAGGTTTTAATAATTTTATTTGTAGAAGATCTTGGGTAAGTCATCTATACTGACTAAGAGGTTGTTTGAAAAGTCTATTTTGTTACCTTCACCTCTAGAGAATCCCCCCCAACCCCCCTTAACAAGGGGGGAGCCGGATCCGATCCCCCCCTTTTTAAGGGGGGTTAAGGGGGATTCTCTAGGATTTATGAGTGCGATCTTATACTTTTCAAACAGCCTCTAAGGTCTGGTAAAGTTATCATCTAGAGCTAAAATCTATATATTTGCCGATCCTCTCTATCTTTGGGTAGATTTTGTCGATCGATCGAATCGATAAATAGGTAGAGATGAGTTCGAGCTAGATGTCTCTCAAATGCCAGATAGACAAGTTGCTTCAAATTCAGAGAAAATTAGAGACGTTAAACTATCAGTCTGGCAATTTGCCAAATAATTATGTCTGAACCAAATGGTGTGATGATGCAATACTTTCACTGGTACAGTCCAGATGATGGTAGTCTATGGAATCAAGTTGCTGAGAAAGCTAGCGAGTTGGCACAGGCTGGTATCACATCCCTTTGGCTACCACCTGCTTACAAAGGAACTGGCGGTGGAATGGATGTGGGCTATGGTGTGTATGACATATTCGATCTGGGCGAGTTCGATCAAAAAGGTTCTGTGCGGACGAAATACGGTACCAAACAGGAGTACATTCACGCCATTAAGACAGCCAAGCAAGCTGGAATCCGCATCTACGCCGATGTCGTATTCAATCACAAAATGGGCGCAGATGAAGCAGAAGATGTCGAAGCTACCCCTTTTGACATGGAAGATCGCAATGCGCCCATTGGTGAGTATCAAACGATCGAAGCTTGGACGCATTTTACCTTCCCAGGGCGCGAAGGCAAATATTCCCAGATGGAATGGCACTGGTGGCATTTTGACGCGATCGATTACAATGCCAAAAATGAAGGTGAGTCGGCAGTTTATTTACTCAAGGGTAAGTCTTTTGACACTAATGTTGACTTAGAAAAAGGCAACTTTGACTATCTCATGGGTTGCGATCTCGATATGGAAAATCCCGAAGTGGTGGGAGAACTCAAGTATTGGGGCGAATGGAATTACGACACTACCGATGTTGACGGCTTTAGGTTTGATGCGGTAAAACATGTATCGGCGGAGTTCTTTCAGGAATGGTTGGAACACGTTCGTCAGTATGCCAAACGAGATTTATTTGCGGTGGGTGAATATTGGTCTTATGAGGTCGATGCTCTACATCATTTCATCGAAAGTACTGACGGCAAAGTGAGTTTATTTGACGCACCGCTACATTACAACTTTCACGTTGCTAGTCAAGCTGGAGAGACTTACGATCTCACCAAAATTTTTGACAACACATTAGTTCAGCATCAGCCAGCACTAGCTGTAACTTTGGTGGAAAATCATGATTCTCAACCGCTTCAGTCGCTAGAATCGATCGTCGAGCCGTGGTTCAAACCCCTCGCTTACGCCCTCATCTTGCTCCGAGAAGCTGGATATCCTTGTATTTTTTATGGCGACTATTATGGTGCCCATTACAAGGATAACAAGGATGGAGAAGAGTATGAAATCTGGATGGATTGTCATCAATTCCTCATCGATAAGTTTCTCTATGCAAGGCAAAATTACGCTTATGGGGAACAACATGACTATTTTGACCACCCTAGCACGATCGGTTGGACGCGATCGGGTGATGACAAACATCCTGGCGGAATAGTGGTAGTACTTAGCAATGGTGAAGGCGGTGCTAAATCTATGAATATCGGACATCCCAATTGTACCTATACAGACATCACCGAGCACATTCAGGAGTCGATCGTCACTAATGATGAGGGTTGGGGCGATTTTCGCTGCAACGGCGGCTCAGTGTCCGTATGGGTACAATCTGGGAATAAGGGGTCGTAGTTTGAGTTGCTGCGTAGTCCCTTGACCCCTCCCCAGCCCTCCCCTTGCCAAGGGGAGGGAGCAAGAGCAAGCCAGAAGCCAAAGCGATGGTGGATGGGTAAGTCTGTTGGAACCTGTCGTAGTCTTGTTGGCCCCCCCCCCCCCACCCCCCGGGGAGGGGGGGGGGGGAGGGAAAAACCCCAGGCGAAAGGGGGGTGGGTATACCGGAAGAAAATTACTCAGTCCACTTCAGTACTGGGCGGGTCACCCGCCCATCGGACTTTTGCTGTTAGCCCCGATTTTAATCGTTCGCGTAGCGTTTGCCTATGCCTACGGCAGGCTGTCGCCAACGCAAAGGGCGGTTGAGGACTAAGCACCAAGGTTTTTGCATTTTTTTCCTTAGATGAAGCCACCCTGCCTTAAAAAGCCACTAACCCACCAACTACTTCCAAATGAACGAACAAAATGAGCTATCAGAACAAGTCATAAAAAATCTTGAGGTGATTAACAACCATCAAGATCGACATCAGCTAAATGCTAAAACCCATCATCGGGTGCTCGACAAAGTTGGAGCGTTTTTTGGTCAACCGCAGTTTCTCTATGGGGGAATAGCATTTTTTGCGATTTGGATTGGCTGTACTAACTTAGCCAATCGAGGAATTATTAAGAAGAATTTTCCGCTGTTCGATGTTGGTTTTCATGCACTAGACGTTGTTGCTGTCTTGACTTCTACGGGAGTATTGGTATATCAAACTCGACAGGGAAAACTGAGTGAAGAACGAGCGCATTTGATGCTTCAAGTCGATCTGCTTGCAGAGCAAAAAATCGCCAAATTAATCTCATTGGTAGAAGAGCTACGCACCGATCTACCAAATGTCAAGAATCGCCAAGATCCAGAGGCGGAAGAAATGCAACAAGCTGCCGATCCTCAAGCAATTTTGGAAGTCCTCCAACAACAAACAGTCGTTCCCACGAGCGGCTCTGTGGAGCTTCGAGCGACAAGCTGACATCCAGATTAGTTAATAATACCCGATCGCAATGCCCTCACAGCAGCTTCAGTGCGATCGTCAGCACAGAGCTTTGCCAAAATATTCCGTACGTGAGTTTTGACAGTACCTACAGTGATAAATAATCGCTCGGCAATGACCACATTAGTACAACCTGACACCATCAATTCTAGTACTTCTCGCTCTCTTTCGGTTACGGGATCTGAAGCTAGAACTTGCTCGTATTCTGGTTCCACCGCTCGAATTTCGATCGTTTGTTTTTGGCCGATCGATTGTGTCATACTTTGGCGCATTTGGTGCAGTACAATACTCGCGATCGCTGGATCGATCCAAGAATTCCCCCCATGAGTCATCTGAATTGCCTCGATTAGTTGCTCCATCGCAATATCCTTCATACAGTAAGAATCCGCACCAGCCGCAAAAGATGCCAATACAGTTGATTCATTACCCAACATTGTCAAAATCAATATCTTAGTCTCTAGTGGATGCTGTTGTTGAAATTGCCGAAATTGCTGCGTCAACTCAATTCCATCCATCCCTGGTAAACCAACATCTACCAAGGCTACATCTATTTGAGTCGTCTGCAACAATACCAACCCTTGGGTACCATTAGTGGCTTCTCCTACTACTTCAATTCCTGGATGATTCTGCAAGACAGTTCGTAAGCCAATGCGTACGACATCATGATCCTCGATCAAAGCTACGCGGATGCTCATAGAGTTTAGGGGATTAGGTTAAGACACTGATATCATAGTTAACAGTTTACTGTCAAAGACCACCTAGGGTAAATTTAGTTGACGATCGTCTGATGATAAGCTTGGTCATTAAGTTAGGTGTATATTCCGATTCATGAATACTTGGTGGCAAAAAGTCAGAACTTATTGGAAAGGACTACCGATCGAGAGTCGCGGATCGATCGCCATAGCCATCCCTTTAGTATGTTTAATTGGGTCGGTTATTATCAATACACTACTCTATCAAAAAATTGTTACCCCTTCAGAAATTCAGGTCATCTGGATCGAAATTGCGATCGGGATATTTAGCACTGCTCTGGCGATTCGACTACTCAGACAGTTAGCCGTCGAACTACGAAAACGCGAACTTGGGCTAGAGGAAAGTCGCAATCTACTTCAAACAATTGTTACCAATATTGTCGATGGTACGATCGCGATCGATCCTCATGGCAAAGTCACAACTCTCAATCATGCTGCGGAAAAAATGTTTGGATACACCTCCACAGAAGCGATCGGTTGTGATTGGCAAGAACTCCTAATCGAACGAGACGATCTGACTCAAAAGCTGAATATTCGCCTGCCTGGTTCGAGTAAATTAATCCCCACTGGCAAAATCTGGGAAGCAATCGGACAACGCAAGAATGGTGAATGGTTTCCGCTCGAAGTATCCATCAATAGTATCCCTTTCAGTGACGATCTAATTGCCATCGTCCGCGACATCACCGAACGGCAAAAAGCCAAAGCCAAACTTGAAGCCAAAGCCACCGAATTAATCGCCCTGAATGCCTCTCTCGCGACTATTAACGACTGTCTCATCCAAAAAAACCGCGAATTAGACCAATTTGCCTACATCACCTCACACGACCTCAAAGCCCCCTTGAGAGCGATCGCCAGTCTATCCGAATGGATTGAAGAAGATCTCGACAAACACCTATCTGTCGAAACTCGATCCCAAATGCACCTGTTGCGGAATCGAGTTCATCGAATGCAATCCCTCCTCAATGGCTTGCTCGAATACTCACGCGCGGGTAACAACTTTACCCCCATTACCACCGTCGATGTCAATGCCCTCCTCACCGAAATCATCCAGACGATCGCCCCTCCAACCACCTTTACAATCAAGATTGGTTCCATGCCCATCCTAAATACCTGCAAGCAGCCGCTGAAGCAGATTTTCGCCCATTCGATCGACAATGCTATTCGGCATCACCCCACAAAAATGGGTATAGTTGAGATATCGGCGATCGACCTTGGCGATCGGTATGAATTTGCGATCGCCGATGATGGAGATGGGATCGAGCCTCAATTCCACGACAGAATTTATACTATTTTTCAAACCCTCCAACCCCGCGATGTTCAAGAAAATATTGGTGCGGGATTGGCGATCGTCAAAAAAATTGCGATCGCTCAAGGAGGCACGATTCAGTTAGAATCAGCGGCTGGCAATGGAGCTATTTTCCGATTTACCTGGCTCAAACAGCCAATTGTCATCGAAGATATCACCACCAAGCACAAACAATGACAGAAAATCTCACGATCGAACCACTCAAAATACTTATCGTCGATGATGATGAAGTCGATCGAATGGCAATCGGCCGCGCCCTCCTCAAAACGGGGATGTCGATCGTCGTCACCGAAGCTAGCACCTGCGCCGAAGCCCTCAAACTACTCGCCATCGACCTATTTGATTGTACCTTCATAGACTACGAACTACCCGATCGCAATGGTCTAGCCCTCGTCGAAGCCGCCTCCCAACTCGATATCCAACATCCACTAGTAGTATTAACCGGACAAGGTGACGAACAAATTGCCGTCGAATTGATGAAAGCCGGTGCTACCGATTACCTCACCAAAGCCCAAATTTCGCCCGCCAACCTCGCCCAAATCCTGCGTAATGCCATGCGGATCGCTCGAGCCGAACGTGAAATCCGCCAAACCAACCAGCAACTCCACCAAAACAACAAATTACTCCGCCAACAAAACCACGATCTCGAACAACAACGCGCCCAAATTCAGATTCAAAATCTCCAACGAGAAGACTTTATCGCCCACCTCACCCACGACCTCCGTACCCCTCTAGTCGCAGCAAATCTGATGTTCCGTCTTTTTGAGCAAGAGGCATTTTGTCCGCTCTCCGCAGAGATGCACGAGGCAGTAAGCGCAATGAATCGCAGCAACCAAAACCTCTTGGATCTAGTCAACACCTTGCTCCAAGTCAACCACTATGAATCTGGTACCAAAACCCTCACTCTAACTACTTGCAACATGTGGGAAATCCTGCGAGACGTGGTGCAAGAACTCCAACCATTAGCACAGTACAAATCGATCGAACTCACCGCTCTGAGTGATGTCCCTAATCCAGATGAACTAACAGTATTGGGCGATCGGCAAGAATTGCGCCGGATGACTACAAACCTAGTCGGTAACGCCCTCAAATTTACCGACAACGGCAAAATCGAACTCCGCCTGGGTTTTTGCCCCTCCAGGCTCGAAGATAAATCTGGTGGAAAAGGTTGGGTATCGATCGATATTCAAGATACTGGACTAGGCATGTCCCCTGACGAACAAAAAGTCATCTTCCAACGCTTCCAAACTGGATCCCATCGACAATCAGGTAGCGGGCTAGGATTGCACCTCGTCCATCGCATTGTCACCACCCATTCCGGCACCATTAGCGTCACTTCCGAGCCAGGTAAAGGCAGTTTATTTAAAATCCGCCTCCCAGTTCAATAAGCTACGGTGTATACGCAAGTCCGTTTGAGTTGCTGCGTAGTCCTTTTACCCCACCCCAGCCCTCCCCGAGGATGCGGGGAGGGAGCTGAAGCCCCCCTTGGAAAGGGGGGTTGGGTAGGGTGGATTAATTGTGAGGAAATAAAATCTATAACCTTGGTATTTAGTCTTTACCCACCCGCAACTAAAGTGCGGGCTAGCATCAAGAAGTCCACTTAAGTGGACTTTTGCTAGTAGCTCGCACTTTAGTCGCGGGGCGGTTGAGGACGAAGAACTAGGGTTTCAAATATTCTCCGCTGACAATTAATCCACCCTGCTTTCCAAGGGGGGTTGGGGGGGTAAATCAATCGAAACTGAATTCTAGCCGACTTGTGTATACAAGGTAGATCCAGTAAGCGGGAAATGGGACTCGAACCCACGACATTCACCTTGGGAAGGTGACGTTCTACCACTGAACTATTCCCGCACAGAGATTTTATTATAGCATGAGGGTAATTCTCAATCTCGCCAAAAGCCTGCGAAACCATGACTAATAAAGACAAACTGATTTGCGCTACCTATGCTGTGATTGCAATAGCGGCTCTACCAGCGACGTGGATTAATAATCTCGCCTTCATGCAGCAGCCGAACAATAGCTTTAACGACTTTTTTGTTGCCGCCTATGCCAATGCTGCTGCTGCTTCCCTCGCGAACGATCTCTTTTTGTTAGCGATAGCTGCATCGATATTTATGGTCATCGAAGGTAAACGGGTAGGTGTTCGGTACGTGTGGCTTTACCTGGTGCTATCAGGGATTCTCGCGATTAGTGTTACATTTCCGCTGTTCTTGCTCGCCAGACATATGAAGGTTGTTAATGAGGAGTCTGGAACTCCAGTTGAAGCTATTTGAACTCATTCCTACCCCTGTTAAGGTAAGCAGAGCGGTAAATGACAAGTACTTGTGGGTGGCGATTGTTGTTGGTGAGGAGAGAACCCGGATCTGGGGGTTCCGACCCCCAGACCCCCCGTCGGGTTGGGGGAGTGTCCCCCCCCCCGAACCCCCCCCTCAAAGGGTTTGGTTTGAGACGGTCGGATTGCTGAATCCGACCGCCTTGTTGGTTTGTGGGATAAAGAGATGCTTAACCGAACAGGGGGGACACTCCCCCCACCGACCTACCGTGTATACACAAGTTTTCCTGAGACGGATTTTGCGATTCTCTCAACAACATCCGCATCCCACAGACCAATAAGGCGATCTGATTCACCAACCCCACCGTCTCCAACCACCTATGCTTTGAGGGGGGGTTCGGGGGGGGGACACTCCCCCCACCCGACGGGGGGTCTGGGGGTCGGAACCCCCAGATCCGGGTTCTCTTAGCACAAGAAATACCAACGGATCTGAGCAATGAGTGTAAAGGGGAGGGGTAAATCAACCTAAAACCAAGTCTAGCGGACTTGTGTATACACGGTAGCCCACCGACGGGGGGTCTGGGGGTCGGAACCCCCAGACCCGGGTTCTCTTAGCACTAGAATCTTAACGGACTTCTCTAAACACAGTAGCTTACCCGGCTGGAGTGCTATGAACTAAATTATGTAGAAGAGCTTCCACATGTTGCATCGCAGATCGATCGTCGGTAGGATTTCCGGCAGCATCGGCGAGATCGCCTAGTTGTTGCTTGAAAGTATCGATGTGGTTTTGAAGTGGTTGAATCATCTCTTGATAGAGGTCGATTTTGGCACCCAATTCCGTCGCTACTTGCTTTGTCGCTTGATATTGCCGATCGAGTTTTTGGACTTCTTCAGATTCGACTAGATAGGCATTTACCTGTTGCTCTACTTTTGATTTAGCTTGTTCTAGAGTAGTGCGAAGGTTTTGAATGTCTGTTTCAATCTGGGTTAATTCAGCCTGTTGTTGCTGACGAGAGCGATCGAGTAAATTCAAGATCGACTCCCATTCAATCTGAGATTTGTCGCCCTCTTCTGGTGGATGCCCTTGACGTTGACGCAATACTCGACCGTGAATTTGGAGGAATGTTTGGCGTTCGCGCATGGTTTGGCGTTGACCATCGAGAGTATGGTCGAGCATATTATAGCTATCTTGCTCGTCATGGAGTTCGGCTTCTAGCTTCAGTTTGTCAAAGTCATTAGCCGTGACAATTTGGGTGGTGATTTCATCGATCGCCTGTTGTTTCTCAGTCAGTTCTTCCTCTTCTAAATTGACGATATAGACATATCGATCGACTTCTTTTTGGAGATTTTCGACCACAGCTTGCAACTCATCAATTGGCATATTTGTCAATTGTTCGATGTCGATTTTTGTTTCACCGATATCTCCGCCGCCACCTTTGGACATCAGATAAATTTTCTGATAGTTCTCCTGCTCGAAATCGATCCGCGTGCCCAGACGGACAGCATATTCCTGCTGCATACTCAAAGTCTGCTGTTGAACTTCCCACTCAGTTTGGGATTGTTCGAGGGAAGTTTGCAACTCTTGAAGTTGTTGTTTGCGGCGATCGATTTCCGTGCGCTGACAATCGAGTTCGGTTTGAGCTTCCACCATTCGTTGCTGTTGCTGTTGGAGTCTTGCTCCATGCTGATGGAGTAGCTCTTCTTGAAACTCGATCGCCGTCACAGTCGCTTCGAGCTTCTGCGGATTCAACCCACTACTCACACTGCCCAATTGATGAATTGCCGTGCGAATTTCATCTACTTGATGTTCGCTCACCGCGCCACTCATCGACTCTTGTTGCTCTTTTATATATTGTTCTTTCTCGCGCAATTGTTCCCATTGAGTAGTCAATTCTTGTCTTTGGCGAGTGTGATCGGCGATCGTTCCTTCCAAAGCTTGAGCTTCTTGAGTCAACCTGTCGAGTTCCGATCGAGTTTGTTCTAGATCTTCTTCTCGTCCATAAATTTCTTCCTGACGCAGTTGCAACTGTTGACTTTGGAGGCTCAATGATTGCCGCCAACTTTCAATTTCATCTGCTTCCTTTTTATACTTTTCAATTTGGCGCGAGAGATTGTGGAGAATGCCGACTAAATGTTTGCCAGCATCCCGTAATTGTGATTGGATTTGACGATTGGCATTCATATCTACCAATACTAGTACCCCAGGGCTATAGTTATTGCCGTCATCGGGGGCGGGAATTAGCTCTTCACTGGGAATCGCGCTCCAATTTTGTTCGGTGCGTTGACAGGCTAAGAGTTTGAGTTCGGTTTTACTCCTGCCGCTAATATTAAACCCAGATTTTGGTTTTTGGACTTCTGCAAGATACAACACAGTAATATTCCCTTGTCTTATATAAATAAATTTAGGTTGCGCCAGAGCATACAGAATTATTAAAGTTAATCCATATTATAAATCTGAGCCAACAGGTGGAGAGGTGGAGAGGGGGAGAGAGGGGGAGAGGGGGAGAGCAAAAAACAATCGAATGCCTTCACCAACAATTATATATACACACACTGTCAACCACCATCCGCATAAAATCTGACCAAATTTCCAAAACCTCTTGAAAATGATGCAACAAACGGGAGCTGTGTGGGCAAACTGAATAGAGAGGGCACAAATCCAAAATTCTCCATCGATGTAGGTACTCAGTCAGTCACCGATTTGGGCATACTTAGACAGATGACTCATTTGACTCATTTAGCTAAGTTGAACATCACCCTAGGATTGAAACCTGTGTCAAACTCTTGCCAGCCCCCTGGTTGCTGGAGTAGCCAACCTCATCTAAAACATGACGCAATGTCTTTATAATTATTAGCTATGAGATATATCTAAATGATTACGTCCGATCGAATTTTACTTACTTAGTGTTCACCTCATCGATTAGCAGATATATGAAAACAGTTCTAGTTGTGGACGATAGTACCGCTCAACGGGAAATGATGAAAGAGCTACTCCAAGCTAGTGGTATGACCGTCAACGTAGCGATGGATGGCGAACAAGCTGTTGCAGTCGCTATGGAGATCGTACCAGACATTGTGGTACTCGATGTCGTCATGCCCAAAATGAATGGTTATGAAGTCTGTCGCAAACTCAAATCCGACCCCAAAACTCAGGGGGTTCCGGTAATTTTGTGTAGTTCCAAAAGTGAAGATTTTGACAAACACTGGGGGATGAGACAAGGTGCAGATGCTTATGTCTGTAAGCCTTTCGACCCAGTGGAATTAATCAGTACGATCAAACAGTTATTGCGAAATTAGGATGCGATCGCTATGGTTCTCAATTTAGATTTTCTCACCAGTGATGATGCTCCCACCAGCACCGATGTGAGTACAGCCAGTCGGGAAGGGGAGTTGTGTTTGCGGTTCGAGGTACCTTCGGGAAATGAGTTTGCCTTACCTGCTTCTGGTGTGCGGGAGGTAATGTCAGTATTTCTCGATCGGATTACGCCGATTCCCAATGCTTCACCCTTTTTATTGGGTACCTACAATTGGCGCGGGCAAGTCATCTGGGTGGCGGATATCGGACAGTTCCTTGGCGATCGAGTATTAGTCAATACCGACCAAAATGAAATTTCAGTCTTGATCGTCGAAGAACAAGAAATCGTGATGGGCTTTGCTGTCCATGCAGTCGCCAACACAGAGTGGCTGGATGTCAAGCAGATGCACACTGCCACCAATATCCCCATTGCCATGAGTGGTTTTATCAAAGGAGTCTATGCAATGGCTGGAGATAAGCCATCAGAGCTGAGGTTACTAGACCAAGTGGCGATTCTCCGTTCTACTAATTGGATTGTGTGAACGATCCTCATTCATCAAATTGCTTGGTTTATTGACAGGGAGTAAAATGGTTTCTAATTCTGACTACGCACAAGACTACGCCGCTGAATATCAATTGGCGGAAACAGCTTATCTACAAGGTGACTACGAAAAAGCAGCAACGATTATTGATGCTTTGGTGGCCAAATTTGAAACCGATCCGAGCGTAAGACTATTGCGAGGACATATCTATTGCTATGGACTATATCAATATGAAATCGGCAAGAAAGAGTACGAATACGTCCTCTCAATTTCTACGGATCCAGAGTTCATCCAATTTGCCAATAGTGGTTTGGAATATGCCAATTCCTGCATGAACCAAACAGGTGCATTAAATCCCGACAAGTTTAATGCAGGTGGTGATTCTGGCGGACATTATCGGGAGACGACAGCCGACTCAGCCGAATTATTGACTTGGCGACAACCAGAAGATCTCGCCTCTGACGAAGACTTCGATCTCGCCGCGCTCAATTTTAATGTCGATGGTTCGGGACAACTCTTCACGACTCAAGGTACTGATTTCTTTTCGATCGATAGTGGAACTGGTAGTATCGGTCAAGATGGCAAGCCTAAAGGTAAATACCAACCAGTAGCCACTGGATTCTACAACAACGAACAAGAAACTCTCACTGATGCCTTTGCCTTTGGCTACAACCCGGAGAATAGCGAGAGTCAAGAATTGGATAGTCCTTTTAGAGTCGATGAACCGACATCATCTGGATCGCCGTCAAACTCCGATACGGATTTTTTCAATATCTCACCAGCAGCTCATCGCGCCTTCGCCTCCTTCGATCCCGATCTCGCTGGAGCTGAAGCAGCAACCAATCCCCCCGAACCATCAGATGAACTGGATAGTTTCGATCCTGCAAATCGGGCGACGATGCTGTTTGCCGCCGATGTAGAACCATCCTTATCAGAGCCACATTCACCATTACCAGCTCCAGCCAATTTTCCAGAACCCTCCAGTGATTTTTCCGTTGAAGAGATTTCTGACGCGCTCAATCAGATGAGTGGTGCTCTACCCCAAGCTTGGCCACCGACTAGTCAACAGTCGAGTACTTCCAATTGGTTGACCGAAACTTATGGGGGCAAATCCGAGCGAAATGTACCAGAGCAACAGTTAGAGACTTCTTCTGAGGAGAGATTGCGCCAACGATATTCGTCGATCTCGGATTCCTTAGAAATACCCGCAGAGGACAGTCGAGGATTGGGTGCTTTAGCTGCGTTTGAATCATCTTCTCCCCGTAATTTTGACAAGTCACCCAGCGGAGGGCCAGTCTTCAATGCCGACGAAACCCAATCTGGATTCTTTGATATGCCAGACGATTTACTCCAACAGCCAAACCCATCTTCATTACAAATGCCCAAATCTTCGAGCATGTTTGATGACAGCTCGACTTTCATCAGTGGAGTATCCATCTCAGGGATCAAAAGTAATCCACCCGGATCTAGTAGTATCTACCGAGATAGTGATTCGACAATGACCAATATTTCATCCGAGCAAGGTATGTTCAAACCGTTTGAAAATGCCTCATTGCAGAAGAAGCAGTGGCTGATTTCTGGGGCGGCTGGATTGGGTGCTGGTGTGGCGATCGCCGGAATCACCTTCATCAGTAGTATGAATTTGCCCAAAGAAGCTCGTTTACCCCTCCAACAAGCTGGGGGACTCATGATGATGGTCGCGGGTTTGACTAGTTTTGGCGTTACTAGAGTGCTGACAGGGCGATACACCAAGCAAGTGAGCCGGACTGTCAGAGATCTCCAAGCCAATTTCGAGCAAGTCTCTCAAGGCAATATGGGCACCAGAGCCACTGCTTATACCGCCGACGAACTCGGTCAATTGTCATCATCTTTTAATGACATGTTGCAGTCGGTCATCACCAGCAACTCAGAAGCCCAACGCAAGGCGCGGGAGATGGAACAGGCAAAAGATGAACTCCAACGGCAAGTAATCCGCCTGCTCGACGATGTAGAAGGCGCAGCAAGAGGAGATCTGACCGTAAAGGCAGAAGTAACTGCTGACGTACTCGGTGCGGTAGCTGACTCGTTCAACTTGACGATCGATAGTCTCCGTCAAATCGTCCAACAGGTACAAGTTGCAGCGGTGCAGGTGAACCAAAGTTCGACAGAGAGTGAGGCGTTTGCACGGCGATTGTCTTCTGACGCACTCTCTCAAGCCGAAGAGCTAGCCGTCACGGTGAATTCCGTCCAAATGATGACCGCATCAATCAAACGGGTAGCCGAAAGTGCGCGGGAATCGGAAGAAGTAGCTCGCACTGCATCCGCCACCGCACTCAGAGGTGGTGAAGCGGTAGAACGGACGGTTGCGGGTATTCAAGAAATTCGCGAAACGGTAGCCGAAAGTACTCGAAAAGTCAAGCGGTTGGCGGAATCTTCTCAACAAATCTCGCAAATCGTCTCGGTAATTTCTCAAATTGCTTCTCGTACCAACTTACTTGCACTCAATGCCAGTATTGAGGCGGCGAGAGCGGGAGAGTCAGGCAAAGGATTTGCGATCGTTGCAGATGAAGTCCGTCAGTTAGCCGATAGAAGTGCCAAAGCACTCAAGGAAATCGAGCAAATCGTACTTCAGATTCAAAGTGAGACTGGTTCGGTAATGGCGGCGATGGAACAAGGTACACAACAAGTTATTGCTGGTACCAAACTGGCGGAGCAAGCGAAAAGATCTCTGGATGACATTATCCAAGTATCCAATCGGATTGATGCGTTGGTTCGATCGATTACTACCGACACCATCGAGCAGCGGGAAACTTCCAAAGCAGTTACGGAAGTCATGCAAACTGTCGAAATTCAAGCTCAGTCTACTTCCCAAGAAGCCCAGAAGGTATCCTCCTCTCTAGAAAATCTGGTAGTCGTCGCCCGGAATCTACTTACCTATGTCGAGAGATTTAAAGTTGAGTAGTCAGGGAGTTGGGAGTTGGGAGTTGGGAGTTTGGAGTTGAGTAGTCAGGGAGTTGGGAGTTAGGAGTTGGGAGTTGGGAGTAGGAAATAGTTTGAGAATAACTTCAGTCCCCCAGTCCCCCCGTCCCCCCGTCCCCCCGTCCCCCCGTCCCCTGATGCTACCAGTCGAACCTGCGATCGAAGT
>JANOPX010000186.1:0-4774 GCA_031422115.1 Chamaesiphon sp. VAR_4_metabat_408
CCCAGGGGGAATCCGTTCGCTGCGTGAGGATTCACGCTTGCGGCCAAATCCTCTGTTGATGAATTCTGCCATAAGTGTCGGAGTTAGGAGAATGTGAGTAAAAGGTGCCTTTTGAATCTATGTCTATTGACTGATATTTTACTAGAAAAATTAAAATCAACCTCTGTCAAATCATAGATTGATTTATCGAAAAAACTTAATTAATTGTATCGTATGAAACTCCAATAAATTTAACAAAAACTAATTAAAATATTAAGATAAATACATTTTGCAAAGTGATAATTGAAATATATTATTTTCCTCACAAGATTCTCACAATTGTAGATTAGAATCTAAGCAAGATCCACCAGTTAAGACGCAATTTAATTTTTCGATCTGAAATAGTGGCTGGAAGTGGCATGAATACTCAAGGAACAAACAGCACCGCAGGATCTGGCTCTACTCGATCGCATTAGTACCGAAATTGGTGACGAAATTCTGGGTGCGCCGGGAGAGCTACCCCGACAGGAGGCGATGTCTGCTCAACGATAATCAGATCGCCGCAATCGTGTATCTGCTCTGCGGCATCGAGCAGTTGATGGCAGCCATTGTCACCCTGAGTCATTAAGCTGCTTGCTCTCCATCCCAAATTAACGAAGAAACTCTACGCCATCGATCTCACTCGAGCAGCAATTCGAGCATTTCACGTCAGGATTGTTCGCTAGATCGACTCAATCGATTCAGCAAAAATGCAGAGGTGTTAACAGTGATAGTTTTTACATGGAAAAAAGTTCACAGACTATTGCTGTTGCTACTCGCATTCAGCGTTCTAGTTGGTGTATTGATGCGTTCCGAAGTAGCCATTTCAAAGGAATTATCCCAAAGGGTCAACTCTAAGCCTTCGATCGTGCTGGTTCATGGTACTAATGCCGATGCTACATCCTGGCAAAAAGTCATTCTCCTTTTACAGCAGGATGGCTACATGGTAACTGCCGTGCAGAATCCACTGACTGCTCTAGCCGACGACATTGCCATGACCAAGCGAGTAATTGATACCCAACAGAGACCCGTTGTGGTAGTCGGGCACTCCTACGGTGGCAATGTCATCACAGGTGCAGCGGCTGGCAACCCGCGAGTCAAAGCATTGGTTTATATCAATGCGTTTGCACCAGAACCAGGTGAAACAGCTAACCAGTTAAATGCCAGATATGCCCCTCCGCCGATCGGCAAAGCATTTGTTGCAGATTCAGCAGGATTTCTCTACATCGATCGCGAGAAGTTTCACGAGGTCTTTGCTCAAGATGTATCGACAGCCGAGGCGAAAGTGCTGGCAGCGACGCAAAAACCACCCTTGAAGGCGATTTTTGACCAATCAGTAGACAGAGCAGCCTGGAAGACAATTCCCTCGTGGTATCTCGTGGGTCGGGAAGATCGGGCAATTAACCCAGAGCTTGAGCGATTCATGGCAAAGCGAATCGGTGCTAGAACAATCGAACTCAAAGCCAGCCACGTATCCTATATCTCTCATCCAAAAGAGATTGCCAAACTGATCGAAGCGGCTGCAACTGCCACTGTCAAGAAGTCCTAGCGGGAAATTACGTTACTTACAAACATCACTTATGGAGGTAGGATCGTGCCGATTCAAAATACCAACAAAATTACTAAATGACAAAACCGCAGCAAATCGAGATAGCGGTACAAATGATTTATTAGTAAGCCAAGTGCTACGCATGAATGAGCTACAGGTTTGGTTTCTAGCAGAACATTTTGTAGATACACCGCTGGTACACAGCTAGTTTCGATCGTTCGGGATCTTTTATTAACAGGAGCAAACTCATGACACAACCTCTCTGGCTTTTTAACACTCGTCTCACCATCATTGCTGATGCCACCACCACTGGAGGTCAATACGACCCGATCGAGGGTTACATCCCTCCAGGTACACAAACACCCCCCCATCGCCACACGCGCTATTCCGAACAGCTCTAATGAACAGAACCAACGCAGGAGAAAGTTATGACTCACTATGACTATATAGTAATCGGTGCAGGTTCGGCAGGCTGCGCGATCGCCAACCGTCTGACTGAAGATAGCGAAACCACCGTATTGTTGCTCGAAGCGGGCAACCCAGATACGAAACCAGAGATTCAAATTCCGGCGCAATGTCTCAGCTTACTGGGTTCTGAAGTAGACTGGAGCTATTTTTCCGAACCAGAACCAGGTCTAAATAACCGCAAGATGTTTTGTTCTCGTGGCAAAGTCCTGGGTGGCAGCAGTTCGATTAATTTTATGATGTATGTCCGAGGCAATCCTCATGATTATGACCATTGGCAGGACTTGGGGAATCCTGGTTGGAGTTATCGGGATATGCTGCCATACTTCAAGAAATCCGAGCATCAACAGCGCGGAGCCGACCCGTACCACGGGGTTGATGGCGAGTTGAGCGTCACCGATGTCATATCTCCAGCGGTAGTATCCCAGCGGTTTGTCGATGCTTGTGTATCGATGGGATCTGACTACAATCCTGATTTCAACGGTACACAGCAGACAGGGGCGGGGTTCTATCAATTAACAGTCAAAGATGGCAAACGACACAGTGCCGCTGCTGCTTTCTTGGTACCCATTCTCCAGCGTCCCAATTTGACCGTGACTACAGGTGCATTGGTGACTCGGTTGCTGTTTGAGGGCAACCGCGCTGTTGGAGTGGAATATCTGCACGAGGGTGTGCTGCATCAAGTCCGAGTTAACAAAGAAGTGGTGTTGAGTGCGGGTGCGTTTGATTCACCCAAACTGCTGCTCCTGTCAGGGATTGGGGATGCAGAATACCTGCGATCGATGGGAATTGCTGTCGTGGCTAATTTGCCAGGTGTCGGTCAAAATCTCCAAGACCACCTGCTCGTTACGGTAGTTCGCGCCAGTACTCAAGATATGCACCCAGCGATAACGAGTAATGGGATTGAAGCCGGATTATTTGCACACAGTGAGGGAAATCGCGATGTGGCACCAGACTTACAGTTCTTCGCTGGCCCCATTATGTTCGCACCCCCTGGCTATGCCCTCCCTGATTCAGGATTCACGGGTGCAGCCGCTTTGACTCGGCTTCAAAACGTTGGCAGTGTTAGTTTAAAGTCGATCGATCCCCAAGATCCACCAATACTGCGGATGAACTATCTCCAAAGTCAAGCCGATCTGCAAAAGCTGGTCGAGGGAATTAAACTCATCCGCCAATTGTTCGCGCACAGTGGTTTTGATGAATTTCGCGGTGAGGAAATCGCCCCAGGTGCCAACGTAACTAGCGATGAAGCGATTGCATCCTACGTCCGCGATGGTTGCAGCACCGTCTGGCATCCAGTTGGCACTTGCAAGATGGGCATCGACTCAATGGCAGTTGTAGACCCCGAATTGCGGGTACATGGAATTGAGGGATTGCGGGTCGTGGATGCCTCGATTATGCCAACAATTACTACCGGAAATACCAATGCACCAACGATCGCCATCGGCGAAAAAGCCGCCGATTTAATTAAAGCGGAGCGTACCTCACAAAGCACTGCCAATAAATTTAAGGTTCCAGTTCAATTGCATCTCTAGCGAAATTCAGCTCTCGTTGCGATTTTCGAGAAATGGTTGAAACTAGCTCACAGAGACGATTATTTCCAGAGTTCATCACACCCTCTATGCCGCTTGAAAACGGCTCTATCACTTAAAAGGAAAACTCAAAACTATGAATTTACAAACAGCTCAGACCACTACTGCTGACGAGTCGGCAATCCGTGATTTCCATCGCCAGATGATTGATGCTTGGAATCGAGGTAGCGGCGAAGGTTTCGCTGCCCCGTTCAGCGAAACTGCCGATTTCATCACGTTCGAGGGCACGCATCTCAAGGGTCGAAAAGAAATCGCTGCATTTCATCAGCAAGCGTTCGACACGGTTGTCAAAGGAACGCGCTTGGAGGGTGAGGTGGATTTTGTCCGCCTCGTGAACTCGCAACTTGCGCTCATGCTCGTAGTTATCCGGGTAATACTGCCCGGACAAACCGAAACTTCACCGTCACGAGATTCGCTGCCGCTATACGTCGCAACGAAACGCGACGAAGGTTGGCAGATCGAAGGGTTGCTCAATACCCGGAAGTTAACGCTAGAACGTCAATTCTTCTTAGACGACTTTGACTCACTGAGCGCAGAGGCTCAACGTCAAGTGACCGACCTCGTTGCAGATCTCAATCAGCAGCATTAAGCAACCTCAGTTCGGGTTAAGGATATTGGCTCCGTTCTAGTACCGCCTCCGATTAAAATCGGGGCTAGTATTGCAAAGTCCGCCTTCGCGGACTAGGAAATTCAGTCCGCGAAGGCGGACTTTGCACCATGAGCCGAGACTTCCAGTCTCCAGGCTCTTCTTAACCCGAACTGACGTTAAGCAGATCGATCGCAGGAGATGTAAGTGAACATTGAATACTACGACGACATTATTATCGGTGGTGGCAAAGCTGGATGCCTCTACTATTACCAACTTGTTAGCTCAAAATGAAACTTATCTCTGTCAATGTCGGATTGCCGCGTGAAGTGACCTGGAAAGGGAAAACCGTTAACACTGGGATTTTCAAAGAGCCAGTCAACGAGCGGGTGATGGTGCGATCGCTCAATTTAGACGGCGACAGACAGGCAGATCTCACCGTTCATGGGGGATTAGACAAAGCAGTCTACGTCTATCCGTTCGAGCATTACGATTACTGGCGAGGTGAATTACCTCAGACTGAGCTGCCGCTGGGCATCTTTGGTGAAAATTTCACCACCACTG
>JANOPX010000187.1:0-33753 GCA_031422115.1 Chamaesiphon sp. VAR_4_metabat_408
CCCTTGCACTACCGCCGTTTCGGTCGAACTAATCTAAATATGTCCGTATTTTCCCTGGGGACAATGCGATGTTTGGCTGACAGTGAAACGGCGTACCAAACGATATTTGCAGCAGTCGCGAGGGGAATCAATCATTTGGAGACAGCACGGGGATATGGACAAAGTGAGCGTTATGTGGGGCTTGCACTTCAACGAGAGTTACCACTGAAGCGATCGGAGTTGTATATTACAACCAAGTTGCCGCCCACACCCGATCGAAGGTTGATGGCGCACTGGATCGATGAGTCTTTAGAACGGCTCCAATTGGACTATATCGATTGTCTGGCGATTCATGGGATTAATACTTGGGAGCATTTGGACTGGGTGCGATCCGGCTGCTATGAGGCGATTGTAGAGGCGATCGCTAGTGGAAAGGTCAGACATGTCGGTTTCTCTACTCACGGTAGTTTAGAGCTGGTTTTGGCGGCGATCGAGACGAGATTATTTGAATTTGTCAATCTCCATTATTATTATTTTTCCCAACGACTGGCTCCGGCGATCGAATTGGCGCACAAGTATGATTTGGGCACCCTAATTATTTCTCCCGCCGATAAAGGGGGGAAGCTTTATACACCGCCGCCCCATCTGAGCGAATTGTGTGCGCCGTTGACACCTTTGGCTTTTAATTATCGGTGGCTATTGGCGGACGATCGCATTAGTACTTTGAGTCTAGGGGCGGCAAATCCAGCCGAACTCGATCCTTCTCTGGATGTTGCTGACGCAAATTATCCGCTGACAAATACTGAATTGGCGATTGTCGATCGATTGGAACGACAATTAGCAGTGAGCCTAAATACAGACCTTTGTAGTCAATGCAATCTCTGTTTACCTTGCCCTACTGCGATCAATATTCCTGAAGTTCTAAGACTGCGAAATCTGGCGATCGCTTATGATATGAAAGACTACGGACAGTATCGTTACCGGATGTTTGAAAATGCTGGACATTGGTTTCCAGGCATGAAAGCCAATCGCTGTAATGATTGCGGTGACTGTTTACCGCGTTGTCCCCAAGGGTTGAATATTCCGGCATTATTAGCTGATACACACGAGAAGTTACAGACTAGTGAGGGGCGGAGATTGTGGGATCGATCGTGACAATTAGATGACGAACGGATTGCCAACGATATTTATTTATGTAATTAAACGATCCAGATTAGGATCTAGCTTTTTTTAGGTTATCATCGACCTAAGATGGCAAAATAGAGATGCTAAATTATTATCACCGATAAATAAATCTAAGTATTTTAATTCTGCTAGCGTAAAAAAAAGGTGACAAAGCACACACCTAAGTTCTCTTTACGATTTACAACTTAATTTTAATGTCGATCGATCTCCAAAATGCCCTAATTATTGTCGAGCAACTATTACCGGATGGTAAATTAACACTGATTCAGTCAGAAGTATTTCGCGGATCTTGGGAAAAGTTATCATATGAAGAAATTGCCCATCAAGCGAGATACAATCATGGATATGTGCGAAATACTGGCGTAAAAATGTGGTCGATACTATCGGTTAGTTTTGGCGAAAAAGTAACTAAGACAAATCTACAGGGGGTTTTTAGTCGCTTTTTGGAGGAACGAAATCGACAGGTAGAGGTCATAGTTGATGACGATCGTTCTGCTCGAATTGATTGGGGCGAAGCTATTGATGCCGATATTTTTTATGGTCGATCGACAGAAGTAGAATTATTGACAAATTCCGTGCGGCTCGATCGATGTCGGCTCATGAGTATTTGTGGCATGGCAGGAATTGGTAAAACGACTTTGGCGGTGAAGATTACCCAATTGGTAGCGGATGATTTCGATCGCACCATTTGGATTAGTCTTCATGATGCTCCACCGATCGCCGAGATGCTCGATGATGCAGTTCGGCGACTAGTGCCGAATTTGAGTAGCAAGAAGTTGATGGGAGATATACCAGCGGCGATCGCTATGCTGCTCGAACTATTTTCTCAACACCGATATTTATTGATATTTGATAACTTCGATGCGGTATTACCCAAGGATCGAGATTTAGATCGATCGAATCAATATCTAGAACTATTAAAACTAGTTGCCCAAGTAAAACATCATAGTTGTATATTATTGACCACACGAGAAAAACCAGCGATTATTGCGGCATTAGCTGGAGAAACTTTACCAGTTAGATCCCTAACTTTAGCTGGATTGGATCGAGCAGCCGCCAAAAAAATTCTCGGTGATAAAGGTTTGATCGACAAGTTGTCATCCGATCGATTGATTGCCAACTATGCCGGACATCCCCTAGCATTGAAATTTGTCGCCGCAAAAATTCAAGATTTATTTGCAGGCGATATCGATGCCTTCATCAAAGAAGGTGCCAATTCATTTGACGAATTAGATCGGTTCCTATCACCACAATTTTATTTATTAACCCCCTTAGCTCAAAAAATTCTCTATTGGCTGGCAATCCATCGGACGAAGATCCCCTTACAACAATTGCAATTAGAGATTGGTGATTCAGCCACCAGAGGGGAAATCCAAGCTGCACTACTATTTTTACAACGTCGATCGCTGATCGAACGTCAGCCCCAAGGCTTCACACTACATCCAGTGGTGATGGAGTTTGTAACCAATCTATTCGTAGACAAGTTGTGTATCGAAATAGTCGAGGGGGAATATCAGCTCATCCTCGATTATCCATCGATCCAAGCGACAGCCGCTGAATATGTCCGCGAACGTCAAATTCGGATGATTTTGGCACCTTTGAGCGAGCGATTGAGGCAGAAATTCGGATCCATAAAGGTCGTCAAGAAGCAGCTAATTAATTTGGTGGAGAGATTGCGAACGCGAGATCTAGACCGCACGGGGTATGCCATTGGCAATTTCTTGAATCTCTGTCGCCACCTCGAAATCGATCTGACAGGCATCGATTTACAGCAAGCCTCAATTCGCCAAGCCTATCTTGCGGATCTTAGTTTACATAATGTCAATTGTCGATCGGCAATTTTTCAAGATTGTCGCCTAGCCCAAACTTTTGGGAGCATGATTTGTGTTGCTTTTAGCCCCAACGGCGAACTTTTGGCTAGTTGTGATGTGAATGGGGAGATCCAGATCTGGCAAGTGGCAGACAGTAGACGAATATTGACTTTGCGCGGTCACGATCATTGGCTGTGGTCGATCGCATTTAGTCCTGACGGGCGTTATTTGGCAAGCGGCGGACAGGATCGTACGGCGCGGCTTTGGAACGTGCAGACAGGAGCCTGTATCCATCGGATGAACGGCGATATCGGGGTCGTAAATCATGTCGCATTCAGTCCGAATGGCTGTCTACTGGCGACTAGTAGCGAAGGTGGTACGGTCAGAATTTGGGAGGTAGAGACGGGTAAATACCTGCAAACACTGATCGGACACGATCGGCGAGTTTGGTCGTCGGTTTTTTGTAATGACAATCGGCGGCTAGTCAGTGGAAGTGAAGATGGTACGGTCAAAATTTGGGATCTAGAGACGGGGAACTGTCAACAAACTTTGATAGGACATCAAAATTGGGTCTGGAAAGTGGCGATTAGTCCAGATGGTGAGACAATAGCCAGTACTAGTTACGATCTGACGATTAGATTGTGGGATCTGGAGACGGGTGAGTGTCGATCGATCTTATCAGGACATCAGGATTGTGTGCTGGGTGCGGATTTTAGTCCCGATGGCAAATCGATCGCCACATCTAGCGACGATCGATCGATTAAACTATGGGATGTTCAAACTGGTAAATGTCTCCAAACTTGGGAAAAACACACTGGTCGAATCTGGTCTGTAGTTTTTCATCCCAGTGGGGAATTTTTGGCTAGTGCTGGAGATGATTACAATATTCGGCTGTGGCGGACTCAGACGGGGATGTGTACTCAATTATGGCAGGGTTATAGCAATCATATTCTGAATCTAGCAATTGGAGCTGGAGCTGGAGCCTATTTAGCCACCGCACATGAAGATCGCACTGTCAAATTGTGGCGAGTCGGAGATGCTGCTCAATCTAAGATCCCATTTCGGACTCTAGCCGATCATACCAATCGAATTCTCGCCATCGATTTTCATCCCGACAATCTACGTTTGGCTAGCGGTAGCTGCGATCGCACCGTCAAATTGTGGGATATTAATACCGGACACTGTATCAATACTTTCTACGGTCATCAGAGCTGGATTTGGTCGGTAGCTTTTAGTCCCGATGGGAATTTATTGGCGAGTGGCAGCTACGACCACACTACGAAAGTATGGGATACCCAGACGGGGGTTTGCCTGCATACCTTGACTGGCGATCCCGCTGGGGCAATCCAGCAGGTCAAATTTAGCCCTGATGGTCGATGGTTGGCAAGTTGTGGTTATCCACATACAATTCATCTTTGGGAGGCTCAGACGGGCGTTTATGAGCGACAACTGATCGGTCATCGTTATCGAGTTTGGTCGATGACATGGTTGACAAATGAGCGATTGGTTTCTGGTGGTGAAGATGGCACTATTTGTGTGTGGGATATCGAGACGGCTGCATGTTTGCAAAGTTGGCGCGGACACAATTGTCAGATTTTTTGTCTAGTATACGACCAGGCGATCGACAGGTTGTATAGTAGTGACGCTCAGGGCAATGTCAAGATCTGGGATCTCCAAACGATGAATTGTCTAGGGACGATTAAGGCTCACGATCGATGGATATTTTCTTTCTGTCTCAGTCCAGATCGCGATCAGCTCTATACTAGCAGTCTCGATGGCAAAGTCAAAATCTGGGACTTAGCAACCCTCACCTGTCAATCCACTCTTAACCCACCCCGCCCCTATGAAGGAATGCAAATCGCCAATGCAACCGGACTCAATGATGCTGAGTTTAGTACACTCATCACTTTAGGCGCATCTGCTTGACTGTATTATATCTATGCCAACAATTATAGCATTGGGACAAATGTAAGCTACGGCTCGATCAATCCGATCAAAGAGTTGGACTTAAAACTAGCCACCCTCCCCCTCTCCCCCTCCTACCCACCCCCTATCCCCTTTCCCCTATTCCCTATAAAATAGAAAGAGATTGAGAGATCCTCGATCGCTATCCCTTCATGACTATGAATAATCTGTGTTTGTCCTAAACGGTTATGAATATTTTCTCGGCTTCATGCTGACATGTAGCCTGGTACCGATTTTAGCTCTATCAGCGTCCAAATTGTTGCGTCCTGCCAGTGGTGGCCCAGAACGGCGGACGACTTACGAATCGGGGATGGAACCGATCGGCGGGGCGTGGATTCAGTTTAATATTCGTTATTATATGTTTGCCCTGGTCTTCGTCATCTTTGACGTGGAGACAGTCTTTTTATACCCTTGGGCGGTAGCCTTCAGTCAATTGGGCTTACTCGCCTTTATTGAAGCTCTCATCTTTATTGCAATTCTCGTCATTGCCTTAGTATATGCTTGGCGCAAAGGAGCCTTAGAATGGTCATGAAACCTAGTTCGATCGATAGTTTAGACCGGATATCCAATCCCGTCGAACGACCCCAAGTTACCACCGACTTATCGGAAAATGTGATTCTCACCACAGTAGATGACCTCTACAACTGGTCGCGCTTATCCAGCCTGTGGCCCCTACTCTTTGGTACCGCCTGCTGTTTTATCGAATTAGCCGCCATGATTGGCTCGCGGTTCGATTTCGATCGATTTGGGCTAGTTCCCCGTGCGAGTACTCGGCAAGCAGACTTGCTCATCACCGCTGGTACCATCACCATGAAAATGGCTCCAGCATTAGTTCGACTCTACGAACAAATGCCCGAACCCAAATATGTCATCGCGATGGGAGCCTGCACTATCACAGGCGGGATGTTTAGCGTAGACTCACCCACAGCAGTCCGTGGCGTAGACAAACTCATCCCCGTAGACATCTATCTCCCAGGTTGTCCCCCCCGCCCCGAAGCAATCATGGATGCTATCATCAAACTGCGGAAAAAAATCGCCAATGAATCGATGCAAGAACGGAGTAAACAATCCCAAACCCATCGTTACTACAGTACGACCCATAACATGAAAGTCGTAGCACCGATTTTGACTGGAGCCTATCTCCAAACAGGCACCCACACCAATCCCCCCGCCGAAATCGCCGCTGCAATGGGAATGCCCATTCCCCCAGCACTGATGACAGCTCCAAAACAGGAGGTCAAACGTGGCTGAGGAAGAGACTAAACCAACCGTCGAGATTGCCCCTGTACCCGCCGAAATAGTCCCCGCTGGTAAAATCTCCCAATGGTTGACCACAAATGGCTTCATCGACCATATAGCGTCAGAACCAGACCATTTAGGCGTTGAGATCATTCACGTCGAACCGCAGTTCTTATTGCCGATCGCTACTGCACTCTATGCCTATGGATTTAATTATCTCATGTGTCAGGGTGGTTACGATCTGGGGGCTGGGGAAGATTTGGTGAGTTTTTATCACCTTACCAAAGTCAGTGACAATGCCGTTCAACCAGAAGAAGTCCGCGTCAAGGTATTCTTACCGCGTGAAAACCCTGTCGTACCTTCGGTATATTGGGTGTGGCGGACGGCTGATTGGCAAGAGCGAGAATCTTACGATCTCTATGGTATCGTCTACGAGGGACATCCCAATCTCAAACGAATTTTGATGCCCGAAGATTGGGTAGGTTATCCCCTCCGCAAGGATTACGTTTCTCCCGATTTTTACGAGCTACAAGACGCTCATTAGAGCTACCCCAGAAACCCGATTTTTTGTAAAAGTCGGGTTTCTTTGCGTCTGGATAGAGCAATATCGTTCGGTTAGCACAGCGACTGAAGTCGCTGCTAGTGATGCAAAGTCCGCCTACGCGGACTGGTAATATCCAATACAAGCAGTCGTAACATGGGTTAGTACACTAAGATCTCAGTCCGCGTAGCGAAAAGTGCTACTCGCCTTTGTCACCCGCCCAGTGGTACATTGAGGGTCTCCCCGTCTTGTCGTTGTCTTGACGCACACAAACGGGAGGGAACCTCCCGTTCGTTGGCGAAGCCTTCCCGTTCGCGTAGCGTCGCCTTTGGCGAAGGGAGTTGCGTCGCTTTTTTATATCTCCTGTCGGAGAGGCTGCGCCAACGGGGGGAACCCTAGAGATAAAAACGCCGCAAGTAGAGCACCTTTTCAAGACAGGCGGACTTTGCATCATCAGCCACGATTTCAATCGTTGGGCTGTCCTAACCACCTTGGCGACTGCTATAGCGATCGAAGAATCTACCAAATATGTCGAAATTTCACTAAAGTTTCACATATCGTTGCAATGATGGGAGTCATAACCTAATTCACGATAAGTCAAGCATATGCGTTCCCATCGCTTGTTATCTTTCGCTACTCTATGTACCCTTGTACTGACTACTGTTGGTACTAATGCTAAAGCACAGAGCGAAACTGAGAGTACTCTCCCCTACATCTATAGCAACTATACTTTTCCCTCCGCGCGTGCCAGCATCGCTCGTCACACACTTCGGTTGGCGATTCCCACCAATTCCAAATCTGTCTCTGCATTGAAACTTACCGCACCAGCCGGATTTAGACTCACCCAAAAAGTGGAAGTTTTTGACAATAAAACAGGTAAAAGCTTACTTGTAAATGTCAGTATCGCTGGGCAGACTGTAGAACTGAACTTCGATCGAGCAGTCGAACCTGGCACCGCAATCGATATCGAATTGAATAATGTCAGCGTGTGGGGCACAGCTCGGCATTACGATCTAGCTGTGAAATTTGCGGGCAATAATCCAAATGATAATGGCAGCAAAATGGAAACATCTAACGGTCGATTTATCAATACTGGCAGAACGGGTTTACGTCTTTCTTAGAGCGATCGAGAGTTAAATGTCTCTCTTAATTTATATAGGGAAAATCGATCGATAGCGAAATTTATCCCCATGCTCTCGATTAGATACAGCTAATTTTCACCACTTAGGGATGAGGATTAAATAACTTGTGTAGGTTGGGTTGAGCCTCGTTGGCGTAGCCTTTCGCCTCGAAATAACCCAACATCCCCAGAGTGTTGGGTTATTTCGAGGCTCAACCCAACCTACAGATATGTATATTACTAAATCCTCATTCCTTACTACCATGCGATCGACTAAATTAAAACTATTATTATCTTTAATTATATTAACGACAGTATCTAGTCCTAAAATCGCGATCGCAGGTGCCGGACACGACCATAGTGGTGCTAGTTCGTTTAAGTCTGGTGGTGAAGCTACTGGTGCTGTGACAGTTGATGCTCAGACTGCCAAACGATTGGGGATTAAAGTCGAACCAGTTAAGAATCAACCATTAGATATTAGGTTGAAAACTACCGGACAGATTGAAACTTTACCCGACCAAAAAGTTGAGGTGACAGCACCATTAACTAGTAAAGTAGTGCAGTTATTAGTTAAGCCTGGTAGTAAAGTTAATCAGGGTCAACCCGTCGCGGTGATTGCTGCACCGGAGTTGGTAGATCTGCGAGTAACTGCCCAAGGCAAACAAGCCGATGCTCAAGGAGCATTACAAAAAGCCCAAGTTAATTTGCAACTAGCTCAAGATAATTTAGGCCGTCAACAAACAATTGCTAATGCCGAAGTCGCTCAAGCGCGGACTAAATTAACGGCTACTCAATCACAATTCGATCGAGATAAACAGATAATAAGTCAGAGCGGAGTTTTGAAGGTAGCTCAAGAAAATCTCAAACTTCAGCAGCAAATCGCTAATGCCGAAATAACTAGAGCGAATACTGAAGTTGCGATCGCTCAGGAACAATTCGATCGAGATAACGAATTAGTGAAAAAAGGTGCCTTGGCTAGACGGCAAATGTTGGAGTCTAAAGGTAAACTCGAACGCGCCAAAGCTGAAGCAGCCAAAGCCAAAAGTCTCCCTCAAGTAGTTCAAGCTCGAAGTGATGTTAGAAAGGCAGAAGTAGACTTACCTTACCGCGAACTACGCGCATCTCAAGCGGGTGTCGCTGAAGCTCAGGCGCAATTACAACGGGTTGAGACACGCCAGGATGTCTTAGAAGCTCAAGCTCAACTCAAACGCGCCCAATCGGATGTAGTCATCGCTCGATCGCAACTCAATCTCAGTACTACTGCCTATCGAACTCGACTCCAACAATTGGGCAGCACTGCCAACGCCCAAGGGCTGGTAACGATTACCGCGCCGATTGCGGGTACTGTTGCCAGCCGCGATGTCAGTGTCGGTCAATCCTTGCAGGATGCAGGTGGTAAACTGATGACTATTATTAACGACGGGCGGATTTTTGCGACGGCGAATATCTATGAGAAAGATTTAGGATTGGTCAAAAACGGTCAACAGATCCGCGTCAAAGTCGCCGCCCTACCGAACCAAAGTTTTGAAGGTAGAATTACCCAAATTGGCACATCAGTACAGGGTGAAACCAGAGTCGTTCCCGTGCAAGCAGAAATTAGCAATCCTAGCGGTTTACTCAAACCAGGGATGTTTGCCGAACTAGAAGTAATCACCGATAAAACGGCTGCGTCGCTACTGGCGATTCCGGCTACGGCGGTAGTCGATGCAAATGGCAAAAAAGTCGTCTACGTCCAAAATGGGAATGCTTTCCAAGCGGCGGAAGTCACATTAGGGCGTACTTCTGGAGACATGGTAGAGGTGAAGACGGGTTTATTCGCGGGTGATATGGTGGTGACTCAGCGGGGGACGCAACTCTACGCTCAGTCGTTGCGAGGCGGGGGCGAAAAAGCCGGAGCCGATGAGCATCAGGATGAGGCGGCTCCAGCTAAAAGTAATGGTTTAGTCATACCACCCTGGTTATTACCAGTCGGTGGGGGCGTGATTTTATTAACTGGGGGTGCTTTACTGCTACGGAAGCGGTTTCGTGAGGCTCCAGCAGATGGTTTAGAGGATGGCGAAGTGGATGCTTCCGCTAACAACTATCGTGACTCATTACCTGCGGCTGAATTCACCGAACCCGAACTTCACACAAATAATCATCATTCTGTACCTTTGTCGCCAGTACTGACGGGAGGAAAGAGCGAACAGGGAGAGTGAGATCGAAAATTTACAGGTAAGTCAGCGGTTAAAACCGCCGCTCATGATGCAAAGTCCGCCTACGCGGACTAGTTAATCAGTCCGCGTAGGCGGACTTTGCAACACTAGCACCGATTTCAATCGAGTGCGGTGCAGGAACGAAGCTAGACGTAGAGTGTGTTTCTGCGCCACCAAAACGCACCAATCCTCATTAGATCGAATCTAAACGGTGCGTTACCCTTGCGGGATAACACACCCTACAAACCTCACTGTCAACTGTTTAAACATGCTCGGAAATATCGTTCAGTGGGTAATTAATCGTCGTTGGCTCGTCGTACTAGCGACAGTTATCGTCGCATTGTGGACAGTCTACGTCATCCCCCAAATGCCCTTGGATGTGTTGCCAGCATTTGCGCCGCCGCAGGTAGAAATTCAAACCGAAGCACCCGGACTCGCGCCAGAGGAAGTAGAATCACTAGTAACGTTACCGATCGAAAGTGCCATCAATGGTACGCCTGGAGTCACTGCGGTGCGTTCGTCGAGTGCGGCGGGAATTTCGGTGGTACGGGCGATCTTTACTTCGTCAACGGATACTTATCAGGCGCGTCAACTGATTACCGAGCGACTGCAACAAGCCGTCAGTAAGCTACCCCCAGGAGTCGAAACACCCCAATTATCCCCCACCACTTCTCCCGTGGGTTTGGTGGTGCAGTATGCTTTTACCGTCGTCGATGGCGTGAAAGCTGACCCAAATTCCCTGATGGTAGCGCGGCGGATTGTCGATTGGCAAGTGACAAATCGCCTCCTCGCCGTGCCAGGAGTCAGTCAAGTTTTGGTGTTTGGTGGTGACGAGAGACAGTTTCAAGTATTAGTCGATCCGGTTAAATTAGCCGCTTTTAATGTTACTCTAGACCAAGTTACCCAAGCGACTAAAAAAGCGAATGTCAATGCCGCAGGGGGCTTTTTTATTACTCCCGATACCGAGAAATTGATTCGGGGCATTGGTAGGATTGAATCGATCGAAGATCTCCAAAAATCGACGATCGTATCTCGTAATGGTATCCCCGTTAGACTGCAAGATGTGGCAGATGTCAAAATTGGTGCGGCACTAAAACGGGGCGATGGCAGCTTTAACGGTAAGCCAGCAATTATCGTGATGGTGAATAAGCAGCCCAGTGTCGATACGCCCACTGTCACCCGTGCGGTGGAAAAAGCCGTCGCCGAAATTAAAGTTGGCTTGCCCAAGGATATTAAAGTTACGACTACTTTTCGTCAAGATAGTTATATCGAATCTTCTGTGGATAATGTGCGTTCTTCGTTGATTCAGGGTAGTATTATTGCCGCGATTATCTTGATTCCATTTCTGTTGAACTGGCGAATTCTGACGGTATGTCTATTAGACTTCTTCTTGACATTACTATTTGGGATGTTGGTACTGTCATGGTTGGGAGTTGGTTTGAATACCATGACATTAGGTGGCTTGGCGGTAGCAATTGGGACAGCGATCGATGATGCGATTGTCTATGGTGAAAATACCTATCGTCGTTTGCGTGAAAATAAAGCCGATGGCGATCCACTCACCCCACTAGAAATCATTTTTGAAGGTTCCCAAGAAGTGCGCGATTCGCTCTTGGGGGCGACGATTATTGGGATTATTGTCTTCTCGCCGATTTTTACATTACCAGGGATTGAAGGGAAGATTTTTACCCCGATGGGGATTGCTTACTTAGCCGTAGTTGTTGTTTCTAGTTTAGAATCTTTATTCGTTTCTCCGGCTTTATGTGCAATTTTACTACCCGCTACTAAGGTGTCACAGCGAGAACCGTGGCTGGCGAGACTTTGTAAGGGAATTTATAGCTTGTGTTTGAATTTCTCGATGAAAAGTCCTTTGTTAATTATGGGAATTGCTACAGTTCTGACCGTCGCATCAATTGTGGTTATTCCTTCATTTGGTAGAGCATTTTTACCAGAGTTTCAAGAACAGACGATGGTCAATACTTTAATTTCCTATCCAACTGTTTCCCTTGAAGGTAGCACCAAAGCGGGTTATGTGGTCGAAGAATCATTGAAAAATGATAAGCGGTTTGAATTCATCCAAACTCGTGCCGGACGCGCCGCTGGTGACTCTGAAGCCGCAGGTGTGAACGTCGCTCACGTCGATATCGAACTCACTAAACTAGGAATGCAAGATCGGGAAGGATCTCTCAAAGTCATGCGAAAAGCCTTCGAGCAAATTCCAGGTGCAGCGGCAAATATCGGCGGTTTTTTACAACATCGGATGGATGAAGTTTTATCAGGGGTACGAAGTTCGATCGCGGTGAAAGTTTTTGGTTCTGACTTAGCCCAGTTGCGAAAAATTGGACAACAAATAGAAAAACAAATGGCAACAGTTAATGGTGTCGTCGATTTACAACTCGAACCTCAATTTCCAGTACCACAAATTCAAATTAAATTCGATCGCGATGCAGCTAGTCGTTACGGACATACGGTAGGCGATTTATCTGAGACGATCGAAACTGCCCTCAATGGTAAGGTCGTTTCTAAAGTACTAGAAAATCAACAATCTTTTGATTTGATTGTCTGGTTGAAACCCGAAGCGCGGCAGAATCTAGATACCATCCGCAATCTTCTAATCGATACTCCCGACAAGCAAAAAATTCCGTTAGGTAGCATCGCCAAAATTGAAGAAGGAACGGGGCCGAATACCATCAATCGGGAAAATGTCTCGCGCTTAATCGTCGTATCAGCTAATGCCAAAGGTCGCGACATTCGATCGACTGTTACTGAAATCGAATCCAAAGTTAAAAGCAATGTCCAATTACCGACAGGCTATTTTATTCAATATGCAGGTCAGTTTGAAGCTGAAGAACGCGCTACTCAGAACATTTTAGTTTTCAGCGCGATCGCGTTTATTGCAATTACCGTCCTGATGTATCTTTCCGTTAAGTCTATCCCGTCAACACTAATGATTATGATTAACTTACCAATTGCTTTAGTAGGTGGAGTAATTGCGGTGGCTCTCACGGGTGGCATAATTTCGGTAGCATCTTTAGTGGGATTTGTGTCCTTGTTTGGGGTGGCAACTCGGAACGGATTATTACTAGTAGATAACTACAATACTAAATATGCTGAAGGAATGCCCATGAAGGACATCATTGTCAAAGGTTCGATGGAGCGATTAAATGCGATCTTGATGACGGCTTTAACTTCGGGATTGGGTTTAGCACCGATGGTATTTCAAGGTGGATCGGGACAGGAATTATTACAGCCTTTATCGATCGTGGTCTTTGGTGGGTTGTTTACTTCTACGGCAATTACATTATTGGTATTACCCGCTCTCTATGCCAAGTTTGGGAAGCATTTATTCCCCAAAAAAGAGGAGGAACTCAAACCAGAACAATTTTTCATCCACATGTAAACCATAACGATTTCATTCAGTTGCTGTCAGGAATGAGAATCATTACACATATGAACATATTTTCATATATTTTGATTTCGATCTATAATTTGAGATATTAGTTCAACATTTGTCACAACAGATATGACTCAATTACCGACGCTCAAAACCCAACGGATGCAAGTTGGTGGAATGGATTGCACGAGCTGTGCGATGAAGATTGAAGGCAGTCTAGAACAGCTAGCAGGGGTAGCTGAGATATCTGTGGTGGTGGCAACTGGACGATTAATCGTCACTTACGATCCCGCACAGGTGAGTGAAGCGGATATCAAACAAAGAGTAATCGCTTTGGGCTACACGATCGTCGAAGAAAAGTCACCAGCTAAACTCGCTAATGACCATAGTAGTCACGACCATAGCAGTCATGAGGATGGCGGCGAAGACGACGGACATAATCATGGTGGGGGAGAGTTTAATTTAAAGCGTGAAGGTACATTAGTCGGGGTCGTAATTGCGCTATTTGTATTAGGATCTATCTTTGAGAAACAATTAAATGCAACACCTTATTCGATCGGTACATATTTAGTATTTATTCCGGCTTATTTATTGAGTGGTTGGACGGTATTAACTACTGCGGGAAGAAATATTTTACGCGGACAAGTATTTGATGAAAACTTTTTGATGACGATCGCGACTATTGGGGCGATCGCGATTAAACAGCTACCCGAAGCTGTGGGCGTAATGTTATTTTTCAAAGTCGGTGAATTATTTCAGGAATTAGCCGTCAGTAAGTCGCGGCGATCGATTTCGGCACTACTCGAAATTCGCCCCGATGCTGCCAATCTCAAAACTGCTAATGGGATTGAAGTTGTTTCGCCAGAACGGATCGAAGTAGGCGATACAATTATTGTTAAACCAGGGGAAAAGGTACCCCTCGATGGTCAAATCATCGAAGGTAAGTCTCAAGTCGATACATCGGCATTAACGGGCGAATCAGTGCCCCGCACGGTGAATGTGGGCGAAACTGTATTAGCCGGAATGATTAATCAAACTGGGCTGTTAACTGTTACTGTTACCAAATTATTTGGGGAATCATCGATCGCGCGGATTCTCGATCTGGTCGAAAATGCCAGTAGTAAGAAAGCTGAAACTGAGAAATTTATTACTAAATTCGCCCGTCGGTATACGCCGATCGTAGTAATTTCATCGCTACTAGTAGCCTTAATTCCACCGCTGGTAATTCCAGGTGCAACCCACGCTGAATGGGTGTATCGCGCTCTGGTGCTGTTAGTAATTTCTTGTCCGTGTGGATTGGTAATTAGTATTCCCCTCGGCTATTTTGGGGGCATTGGTGGGGCAGCTAAACGGGGAATTTTAGTGAAGGGATCGACTTTTTTAGATACTTTAGCTGGAGTTAAAGCGATCGCGTTTGATAAGACGGGGACGCTAACTAAGGGCGTATTTAAAGTTACTGAAATTGTCCCGTACAATGGATTTAATCGAGATGATTTATTACGCATTGCAGCCGAGGCGGAAGCAAATTCTAACCATCCGATCGCTAAATCAATTCGCACAGCTTATAATCGATCCATCGATGAATCTATCATTTCAAATTATACCGAAATTGCCGCTCACGGGATTGAGGCGACGATTGAAGGAAAGTTAGTATTAGCAGGTAACGATCGATTGATGCACCGCGAACATATCGCTCACGATACCTGTGATGTCGAGGGTACGGTAGTGCATCTGGCAGTCAATCGAGTCTATGCTGGGTACATTATTATTGCCGATGAAATTAAGGAAGATGCAGTGCAGGCGATTCGCGATCTCAAAGCCGCAGGTGTCGAGCGAATTATGATGTTGACGGGGGATTCACAAGCGGTAGCAGCACGGATCGCGAAAACTTTGGGAGTAGATACTTTTGCGGCGGAGTTATTGCCAGAAGATAAGGTAGCGGCAATTGAAAAACTTCTCGGAGAATTTCATAAAAAAGGTAAAGTTGCTTTCGTCGGAGATGGAATTAATGACGCGCCTGTAATTGCCAGAGCCGATGTGGGAATTGCAATGGGTGGATTGGGTTCGGATGCGGCGATCGAAACGGCGGATGTCGTATTGATGAAAGATGCTCCTTCAAAGGTGGCAGAAGCAATTCAGATGGGCAAGAAGACTCATGCGATCGTCTTGCAGAATATCATCTTTGCTTTAACTATTAAAGTGATTTTCATCGGACTAGGTTTGATGGGATTAGCCACAATGTGGGAAGCTGTTTTTGCTGATGTCGGGGTAGCGTTAGCCGCCATTTTTAATGCAACTAGAGTCTTGAAATAACTGTTAGATAAATATTCTTCTGTTGAGGAAACGATCTAGTTAAGTAGCCAACCTTTGGTAAAAATTAAGAATATCATCATATACAACCTAGATATAGAATCAAAGCAGCAAGTCTATTTTGATGAAACTAGTCAAAATTTCACTAAAATTTCACACATATTTGCAAAAATAAAAGGGTATGTCTGTAAATACTCGGTTCGATCGAACATGATGACACGATCGCGATCGTGTAAAACTATCATTTACCAAATATTGAGGATTATCGATGAAATTTTTCAACATCAGCTTAATTGCTTTGAGTAGTGCCAGCTTACTCTTCTTAGGTGCTTGTAGTAATGATGATAAAGCCGCCAAAACTGAAAGTACCACAACTTCAACTCCAGCAGCTAAAACTGAAACTACTATAGCTACCAAAGATGGGGAAAAGCATAGTGAAGGAGATGGACAGGACCATAGTAAAGGGGATAAAAAAGATGGTCATAGTGGTCAAGTGGTGCAATCTGGAAAATATCATGTAGAATTCGCATCCGATCCAGCAAAAGATTCAACTCATCTAGATATCAAGTTACATGGTGAAAAAGACCAAGAGATTACTGACGCTAAACTTACAGCTCAAGTGCAATTACCCGGTGGTACCAGTCAAACGGTAGCAGTTCCCTATAATACTGAGGAGAAGCAGTATGTAGCAAAACTAATGACGACAGCAACAGGAGATTATCAAGTCGTACTCCAAACTGATGTTAAAGGTGAAAAATTCAACAGTCGGTTTAGCTTTAAAAGATAATTATTAACCTACCTTCCGCACTTTAGGTTAGTAGCCTCCCGTGAATCTAGTCGGGGCAATTCATGATATGGACATGCTAGATTCACGGGAGACGGAAGGAGGAAATGGTAGCCTAATTTCTGCCATCTAGTACTAGGTTTATTTATGCTCCTAAGTACTAACTAATTAGTCCGTGTAGACGGACTTTGCATCATCAGCCGAGACTTCCAGTCTCCAGGCTATTTTCAATCCAGAACTGACATTCGTGACTCGATCGGTAAAACTATAAATCTGAAATGGTACGCATTTTATTAATCGAAGATGAACTAGATTTAGGAGCCGAGATCGAACGATTGCTGCAACGTGAGGGCTATGAGATCGATCGAGCGACAAATGGCGATCTCGGTTGGGAGTTTCTATCTTCACCAGACATTATTTATGATATTGCGATTATCGATTGGATGTTGCCGGGGATTTCGGGGATCGATCTATGCCGTCGTTTGCGCCAACGACAGCAGCAATTACCCGTATTGATGCTAACTGCCCGAACCGATATTCACGATCGCGTCACAGGCTTAGATGCTGGAGCTGATGACTATTTAGCCAAACCATTTAGCACGATTGAATTACTCGCCCGTATCCGCGCCCTCAGCCGTCGCCCTGCCCAATTTCAATCGGCACAAATTAAGCTGGGAAATTTTAGCCTCGAAGTAGAAACCCATATTTTAAGATATAGTGAATCTGGTCATGTCTCCAAAGTAGCTCTTACTCGGAAAGAATATCAAATTCTTGAATATTTGATGACTAATCATGGGCAAATCGTACCAGCCGTTGGCGAAGCCTCCGCTTTGCGGAATCGATTGCGCGATCGAGCGTGGGATTTAGAAACAGATCGAGTTAGTAATGTTTTACCCGCTCAAATTAGATTATTGAGAAAAAAATTAGCCCAATTACCGATCGGCTTAGAGATTGAAAATATTCATGGTATTGGTTATCGCTTAAATCCGCCAACTTCTATTTGAGCATGAGATTGTGGAAACTGCTAGAAATGTCGATAGATTATTTAGACGCAAACGCTGGCTGTTGACTCTAACCTATGCTAGCGTGATGGGCTGCACTTTAGGATTAGTCGGCTATATATTCGATCGGATCGTTACCAATCTCAGTTATCAGTCGGTGCAAAAAGAGATAACATCGCTAGCTAATAATATCCATGATAACGTCGAATACAAATTAGCTATCCCTGGAAAAATACCAGCAGATATATACGCTAAAATCCCCGAACTTTGTCCAATTTATTCAAACTGTCAGATTCAGCGGGAACAAAAGCATCGTCATATATTAGTCAATACCAGTGAATATTATGCTAACTTTATCGATAATTGGGGCAAAACTAGAGCAACATTAGGTATCTATCCAAATGTCCCAAAACCCTCATTAAGTTCTTTGGGAAATTCGCGCTGGGATAATTTTAAGGATCGATCGGGGAAATATTATCAGCAACTTACTTTAGAAATTCATACCCCCGATAATAAAGTTTGGGGCTATTTACAAGTAGGACGAGATTTGACAGATATCCAAGAATATCTGAACAACATCCATTTGGTTCTAACGATCGGCATTATCGCGATTGGCTTTATCGTTGCTATCGTTAGTTGGTATCTAGCCGGATTAGCTATGCGCCCGCTGTCTCAATCTTACCAACAAATGCAAAAATTTACTGCTGATGCCGCCCACGAGTTACGCACTCCCTTAGCGACATTACAAGTAATTATTGAAAATGGTCGAGCGGAATATCAACATCTAGCTCCATTAACTAATTGGCTCGATCGGATCGAACGACAAAATATTCGGATTGCCAGTTTAGTCAACGATCTATTATTTCTATCTAGCCTCGATCGCCCAAATAGCAAGCCTATTTTAGAGCCATGTTGTCTGACGGAAATCGTCCTAGATTTAGTTGAAGAATTTGCTATCACCGCCACTGCTAAATCGATCGATATCTATAGCGATCTCGATGCTAATGTGCAAATTTGGATCGATGGTAATTCCGAACAACTCTACCGCATGGGCGCAAATCTAATCGACAATGCGATTAAATACACCCCCACAGGTGGAAAAGTAGCGATCTCCCTGACTCAGACTATTAATGATATCTCATTTCAAGTTAGCGATAATGGGATCGGTATTTCCAACACCGATCGAGAACTGATATTTGACAGATTTCATCGCATAGAATCTAAATTATCACCACCTCAGCACAGTACGGGATTGGGACTGGCGATCGTTAAATCGATCGTCGATGTTCACGGCGGACAATTAACACTCTGGAGTCAGATAGGTAAAGGGAGTATTTTTACAGTGAAGTTTATTAGCAGTTTGAAGATTAATTAATACAATTAAAATCGTAAAAGCTGTGTCGTTCGCGTTCGCAAAGCGTCTGCCTACGCAGAAGCGTACCGGAGGTAATCGAACTATAGTTGGCGTGGTTGTTGGGTTATCTCCTGTCGGAGAGGCTCTTACCTAACGGTAGGCTGTCGCCAACGGTTACGCTATCGCTCTACCCAACCTACAAGTTTTCGACGTTTCAGGAGTTTTGTCCGTCGATCGGGATTTTACCAATCCAAAATCGTATTACCACCTCAACACCTGTAAGATTTTTCCCTCCTTAACATCAGGTAAATTCGCCTGGAAGGTGAGATGTGGCTCTGCATCAGCCGCCGCCAAAAACGTTTCAAAAATCGGCTCGGCGGGAATCATCTCTGATAATAATCCTTCATGAAGGCTCAAGATATGCTTGTCGCTGGATTCGATGCCTGCGGCTACTTCAGGCGCATGATACCAAAGTTTCTCCATCGTTTGTTTCATTGTGGCTACGGTTGCTTCACCCAGCGGAGTACCCATTTTTTCCATTGCTTTAGTAAAAAATAGTACCGTGAGTAGCGTTGCTATCGAGATTGTTTTCATACACTTTCACTAATATATTGCGTCTATCATACCGCTAGATTCAATTTCATGTCCGATCGTTTGGCGACAAATCTCATCTTGCGCGCGAGTTCGCACGGGAATGTTCGATCTAGCTCAAAAATGTCCATACTAAGATAAATAGATCGAGTCTAAACCATTCATGAGGAAGCAGTCCAACAAATTTAGCCATCTCACCGCGATCGATCGATCCAAACTATCATCCCCCGTACAATTTTTGCTCGATCGAAACTTACTTCAAGGACGCATCCTAGATTTCGGTTGTGGACTAGGTAATGATGTCAAACTGCTCGATCGACAAGGATTCAATATCATTGGATACGATCCACATTATACACCAATATATCCCGAAGGTAAATTCGACTCGATCGTTTGTTGCTACGTCCTCAATGTATTGATGCCCGAAGAACAATCAAGCGTATTGATGAACATTGCCCATTTCCTCAAACCGGGCGGCAAAGCATATTATGCAGTCAGAAGAGATCTAAAAAAAGAAGGATTTCGCGAACACTATATCCACAAAAAGCCCACCTATCAATGCAACGTCAAACTACCATTTCAATCCATCCAACTAAATGAATATTGCGAAATATACGAATATACCCATTACAACCATCAATGGAACTCACCAAATAACTGTATCTTCTGCAACCCCCATCGCAAGATAAACTTACTCACCGAATCAGCCACAGCCTACGCCATGTTCGACGGCTACCCCATCACCAAAGGTCATATTCTCATCGTCCCAAAAAGACATACTAGCAACTACTTCGATCTCCCCCCAAAAGAACAATCAGCCTGCTGGCTAATGGCAAACAAAGTCCAAGAAATCCTCACCAACCTATACCAACCAGACGGATTCAACGTAGGCATGAACATCAACAAAGCCGCCGGACAAGCCATGAATCACGCCACCATTCATATCATCCCCCGCTACAAAGGAGACAGCAACGGCACCAAAACCGGAATGCGCTCCATCATCCCCAAACAACCTAAAATCGATCGATGATAATGATTTTGGATTTTGGATTTTGGATTTTGCAGACAAATAAATTATATTTCATTCTCCTCCCTCCGTGAACCTCCGTGAATCCTCCGTGAACCTCTGTGTTAAATACACACCCGAACTAAACCCTAACCTTCCCAAACCGCCGATCCCGCCCCTGATAATCCACAATCGCCTTCACAAACTCATCCCCATCAAAATCCGGCCAAAAAGTATCAGTAATATAAATCTCAGTATAAGCCAACTGCCACAGTAAAAAATTACTCAACCGTTGCTCCCCACTAGTCCGAATCAACAGATCTGGATCCGGTAAACCGATCGTATCCAAATGATTTGCAAACAAAGAATCATCGATATCTTCAGGCTTTAACTCACCCGACTTAATTTGATAAGCGATCGACTTACAAGCCTGAGTTATCTCATTTCGACTACCATAATTAATCGCCACATTAAAATTCACCGCCTGATTAGATGCCGTCTTCTCCATCGACTTCTCCATCATCTTTCGCAAAGTTAAAGGCACTTGAGATCGATCGCCCAAAAATCTCAACCTGACCCCTTCATCGTGCATCTCTGCCAATTCACTATCCAACAAACCCTCGAATAGTCGCATCAAAAAATCTACCTCAGCCTCCGGCCTTCCCCAATTTTCGGTAGAGAAAGCATATACTGTAAAATTGGCAATGCCCCAATCCTTACAACACCGCAGTAACGACTTAACAATATTAGCACCCTGGCGATGTCCAGCAATGCGAGGCAATCCCCGTTGTTTTGCCCATCTACCATTTCCATCCATAATTGCCGCCACATGTTGCGGTATTTTAGTTGCATCCAAGCTGACTGGTAATTTGGTGAGTAATTGTGCGTTCATATCAGTATTTGGCGTGTGTTACTAGAATTCCCACTCAGGTGGAATTTATCTCTTGTTTCCACTATAAATATCCGCATAATTGCTGTCAGTCGGATCTCGTCGGCAATTCTATACTAGTAATAAGTCTGAAAAAGTCGGTATTCGCCCAAGTTGTAGGTGGCTAGTTACAGTTTTTTAGAGAGGGGTCAGAGGATTTTGGATTTTGCGGATGTGCGAACTGTTCGGGTTCCCCGACAGTGGAGCACACCAAGCAGGATTGAAACGCCCCTACATCTCTAGTGAGGAGGGCGGGTTTGAACGAATCTCTAGTAGAATCGTCATTAGATTCATAAACCCGCCCCTACAGACCCCTCCCCCTCACCCCCTCTCCCTCTCCCACTCACGAAATGAATGCCGACACTGCCATAGTTTGGATCGATCGCCTAGTAGCATTAGAGACAGATAAACATCTCAACGATCTACAAATCTATCTACTCCAGCAAGTATGGTTGGGCAAAAAATATACTGAGATTGCCGAAGACTATCACTGTACCGAAGGACATGTCAAAGACATCGCCGCCGACTTGTGGAAACTCCTCTCCCAGCTTGTCGGCGAGCGCGTCACCAAAACCAATCTGCGATCGATCCTCCAGCGTCACACCGCCACCTCAGACACCCCACAACCGCTCGTAACCGATCGATCTACCATAGACTACCAATTTATCGGTAGAGAGGGCGCGATCGCCAGATTAGACGAACTTACCCAACAGGGACAACGTACCATCGTCATCCAAGGCGAAGGAGGAGTCGGCAAAACCACCCTCGCTCAAGAGTATTTAAAAACCTGCGGGTGCGATTTAATCCTCGAATTGTTGATGGCAAAAGAAACCGCCCAAATCGCTTCAGCGGAAATTGTCGTCGAAGAATGGCTCCTTCAAGATTTACAAATCGAACCAGGGCGAGAATTTAGCGTCACCTTATTACGGCTCAAACGCCAACTCAGCCAGCGTAAAATCGGCATCCTGATCGACAACTTAGAACCAGCTCTAGATGGACAAGGAAAGATCGTTCCAGAGCATCGAAACTATATCGAATTACTCCGCATTTTAACCGATCGACAGTTACCAGGCATCACCCTAATTACCAGTCGCGATAGATTATGTGAAGTCGATCTCAATCTCACCCACTATCGACTATCAGGATTAGATTTAGACACTTGGTACACTTATTTTAACCATCGACAAATTAGCACCTCGCCAGCCGAAATTGTTACCCTCCATCAAACCTATGGGGGCAATGCCAAAGCAATGGAAATTATCGCCGGAATTATTAGAGCTGACTTTGATGGTGATGTAGCTGCATATCTCCAAGCAGCCAGAGATCGACAACATATCGAAACTAGTCTAAAACAACTCATCGGCAATCAATTCGACAGGTTGCAAACCCTAGATCCTAATGCGTATCAATTGCTCTGTCGAGCTGGTTGTTATCGAGACAGAGACTTAGCTCAAGTCAGTACCGAAGCATTATCATGTCTATTATGGGATGTAGACTTAGACGATCGATCTCACATTATCGACGCGCTCAAAAATCGCTCCCTGATCGAATATCATCGCGGTAAATATTGGCTTCATCCAGCCATTCGCACCGAAGCAATTTCGAGATTGAGGAATTCAGCAGACTGGATTTTGGCAAATCGATCGGCAGCTAAATTCTGGACTAATTCTGTCGTCAAAATTACCAGTCTAAATGCAGCAATTACCGCCCTAGAAGCATATTATCATTATTTGGCGATCGATGACTTCGATCGAGCAGCATCAGTTTTACTCAAACCTAGAGATAACCAATGGGGGCAATTTCTCCCCCTCGCGAGTAACCTCTATCGCATGGGATCGACTCAATCAGTCTTAACCGCAATCGTCCAAATTATCCCATCATTAAAACCATCACGAAATACCGCCGAACTATATAATATTCTAGGTGACTTATACTGGATTGTCGGTCGAGTCCATGAAGCGATCGACACTCAGTACCAAGCCTTTAATATGGCAAATAATGTCCTAGATGCCCTCGAAGATTATTCCCATGATGCCTATTGCTTAGAAATCCTCAAGATCGATTCCCTCTCCAGTATCGGACTATATCATATCGATCTGTGGGAACTAACCGAAGCCAGCAATCTATTCGATCGAGTCATCACAATTGCGAGTAATACCCCCCACGATCGATGGGCACAAAAAGCGACTATTTGCCAAGCACTCGTCCAATCCTACCTAGGCAATACCGATCGCACCAAAGAACTACTCATCCAAATCGAACCACTAATTAACGATCCGCAATGGACGGGAAGTAGTGCATATTTCTTGCAATCGATCGGTCAAATATATACTAACATAGAAGAATTCGAGCGAGCTAACAACATCTATCAACAAACCCTAATATTCTGTCAGACTGGAAACTACCTGCAAATCCAGGCAAAGACTCTAAATGGGATCGCTCAAATTTATCGATCGCAAGGCAATCTACAACTAGCTCAGAATAAGCATTTAGAATCGATCGATATCCTCATCCAAATCGGTGCAAAATGCGATCTAGCCGAAGCTTATTATCAAGCGGGATTAACTTGGAAAGCAGCAAACGATCTACAGCAAAGTCAAATTTATAATGATAACGCTCGGCAACTATTCATCGAAATTGCCGCACCAGCACAACTAGCCAAAATAGAAATTAACCGCTTTATTAATTAATCCCGAACGATCGGTAAAACTCTTACCCTCAAACGCGAACTATCGATTGTCATTAAGGCTCCCTGCTCCAATTCTAGTTCAAATTGCTGCAAGGCTGATAATACGATATCACCAATAGCAGCGGGTAATAAATCCTGAGTGCGAACTTGAACCACACTAGGCAAATTGACTTGTTGAATTGCCAGTAATGTCCCAAAATCTAAATCATTTGTAAATACAATATAGCTATTCGCTTGACCATATGTCATAATTACGGTATCTTTAGCCGCTCTATCGCCAATATTTGACCAGTGAACAGACTCTATTTTTGCTACTGTAGATAGATCTACCCAGCTTGGCGATAAGTTCATGTCGATGAGAATTTTCATAGCGTAGCCAGCGGTACTTCTATTTCCTCAACACGCCAAGCTGCATAAGTAAGAGCTGCATAAATATCTGCTGATTCTAAATAAGGATAAGCTTGTAAAATCTCTTCAATTGTTCGCCCAGATGCCATTAGCCCTACTACTGTACCAACCGTAACTCGCAAACCGCGAATACAAGGCTTACCACCCATAACTTCTGGATTAAATGTAATCCGTGATAGTTGCTGCATAATTAAATCGTTGTCTAATTTGTCATCTGAATCTTTATTATAGCAATGAAGAAACATCGATCGGCGTAAATTATAGATCGTCCCCATCGCCAATCGGAGACAGGGATAAACCAAAACTTATTGAAGTCGGGATAGTCTTTCGGAAATAAAATTATACCAATATATATTATCGGGAATGGTGATTATTAGCCGTCGATAAGGTTCATCATGCAATTCTAGAGTGAGATAGTTTTTGTCTGCAACGACATACCAAAATTCCTTACCCTGCTTTGTATAATAGGTTCCCGCCTTAATTACTCCTGGTAAAAATGTCCCTGGCGCACGAAAATCCGACCAATTACTTGAGGGTTCAGTGGTGTTAACTCGATCGATATGTTCGAGTGGAATTCGCATTTGTCGATCTAGAGTAACAGCCCAAAATTGTTCGTACCATTCTAGATCGATCGTCAAATTGTCATTTTCTAAATTAAGTTTCATGAGTCTTCAATCGTATAGAGTCAGGTATTGAAAAATTGAACTGATATGAAAAGCTCAAGCTGATGTTTCAAATTGATATTTAGTAGCAATTTCAATAGCTGCCTCAACTTGCTCCATCTTCTGGGGTTTGTCTTGCGGCATCCACTCCGCCAGAACTAGGTTACACTCTAAGTAAGAAGATTCTGGGTTGTCATATGAGCTATCAAGATATTATCACAATTGAGCCAGGTAAGCGAGGCGGAAAACCTTGTATCAGAAGGATGCGAATCAGTGTATATGATGTCTTGGGATGGCTGGCTGCGGGGATGTCTCAGGCAGAAATTATCGATGATTTTCCAGAATTAACAACGGAAGACATTCGAGCTTGCTTAGAATTTGTTGCAGATAGAGAACGTCGTTTAGTGGCTGTGGTGGGTGCGCTTTGAAACTACTATTCGACCAAAACTTGAGTCGGAAGCTAGTCAATCGTCTATCCGACATTTTCCCCGAATCTAGCCATGTTCAGTTTCAAGGATTAAAAGAAGCTGATGATAGTGAGATTTGGGAAGTTGCTAAAAGCAAGGGTTTTTGTATGGTTACTCAGGATGCTGATTTTGCAGATCGCAGTCGTTTGTATGGTTCCCCACCCAAAGTAGTTTGGTTGAGATGTGGGAATGCTCCCACCACTGAGGTGGAGAGAATCCTTCGTGCTGGAGTAGAAGCAATTCAAGAGTTAACTGACAGCGACAAGATTGATTGTCTCGAACTATACTAATTCCATCAATAGCAAAAAGATTGCACTTTTCGCTGTCTTGAAAAGGTGCTTCACTTGGGGTTTCCCCAAGATTGCACTTTTCGCTGTCTTGAAAAGGTGCTCGATTTGGGGATTCAGTTAGTTTGTCTACTTTTGAGATCGTTTCTGGAATTGCCCATAATTGAATTGTAGTAGGGAATATCCCAATCCTAGTTTGGCTAGGAACCCCGCTTTCCAATTGGTTTTCGTCAGATAGTCGCGACTCACACAAGTCCACTACCTATCTGTAGCAAATTATGTCTCATTTTTCTCAATCGATGTATAAATCGATCGTTTATGCTAGTCTTGCGATCTTACTTGCCAGCCTCACGGCATGTAAATCTAACACTAATAAATTATCCACTCCAGTTAGCACCGAGAGCCAATCTGCTCAAGCTCCGACGGGTAGTAGCCCAGCTTCAGACATGAAGACACAGGCAAAGACAAATTCAACGGAGCTAACTGAGGCACCAGCTAAACCGCCATCACAGCCAGCAGCAACGACTGATGAAAGTTATCAGACGATCGTCGATAATAAATTTTATACCGCCGATCGTCAACCACTCTCGACATTCTCGATCGATGTAGATACAGCTAGTTATAGTAATGTCAGACGATTTATTAATGGGGGACAATTACCACCCAAAGATGCGGTGCGAATCGAAGAAATGGTAAATTATTTCGCCTATGATTATCCCCAGCCTGTGGGAGAAAAACCATTTTCAATTAATACTGAAGTTGCTACCGCACCGTGGAATCCCCAGCATAAACTCGTGCAAATCGGGTTGCAAGGAAAAAAGATTGGGATGGAGAAATTACCCCCAAATAATTTGGTATTCTTGCTCGATGTCTCTGGTTCGATGAACGAACCGAATAAATTGCCTCTGCTCAAAGCTTCCCTCAAGTTATTGGTAAACGAACTCCGCCCGACCGATCGCGTCGCCATCGTCGTTTATGCTGGTAGTGCTGGCTTAGTTCTACCTTCTACCCCTGGAACTGAGAAAGCTAAAATTATCGCCGCGTTAGATAAATTAGAAGCTGGCGGTTCTACTGCTGGTGGTGAAGGAATTGTTCAAGCCTATCAAGTAGCGCGAAAGAATTTGCTCAAGGATGGTAATAATCGGGTGATTCTCGCGACAGATGGAGATTTTAATGTTGGTGTTAGTAGCGATGATGAATTAGTTAAGCTAATCGAAAAAGAACGCAAGAGTAATATCTTTCTCACCGTGCTCGGCTTGGGAATGGGAAATATAAAAGATGCCAAGCTAGAGCAGTTAGCGAATAAAGGTAATGGTAACTATGCCTATATTGATAGCCTCATGGAAGCAAAAAAGGTATTGGTGAAAGAATTTGGCTCGACATTATTGACGATCGCCAAAGATGTCAAAATCCAAGTTGAGTTCAATCCCAAACAAGTCCAAGCATATCGACTGATTGGCTATGAAAATCGCGTCCTTGCCAACAAAGATTTCAAAGATGATAAAAAAGACGCTGGCGAACTTGGAGCCGGACATTCAGTTACAGCCATCTATGAGGTGATTCCAGTAGGCGTGAAATCCGATCTCAAATTTGGTACACCTACCGCTCAAACTGCGGCTGACAAAGAAACTAAAATCGCGGCGAATAGCAATGAGCTGATGCAAGTCAGATTGCGATACAAAGCTCCCAAAGCGTCGGAATCGCAGCTCTTAACTGGCAAGATCGATAATTCGATCGCAAAACCGATTGATGCAGCTTCCAATAATCTCAAGTTTGCGGCGGCGGTTATTGCTTATGGGATGAATCTACGCAATTCAATTTATAAAGGTAGTAGTAATTTTGACAGCATATTAAAGTTGGCAAATCAGTCTAAGGGTGCAGATTTAGATGGCTATCGAGCAGAGTTTATTCGGTTAGTTGAGAAGACCAAGAAAATTGCCAGATCTTAACAGTTTGTAAATTTAAATGATGATGGATATATTCTCAATTATTTTAAAGTCGGGAATATGTCCTAATTAGTAGTTGCTATAAATCAAATCGGATGCAATATGAATTATTATCAGAACCAAAATTTACCAGATTTATCATCCCAAGGCTATCAGATCGATCGAGTGTTGGGACAGAATATTCATGGTGGTAGAGTTACCTATTTGGCACAGAATCTCAATGGTAATGCACCTGTGGTTATCAAACAATTTCAGTTTGCTACGATCGGCAATACTTGGGGAGATTATGATACTTATCAACGGGAAGTTGATATTCTCCAACAATTAAATCATCCCCGCATCCCTAAATATTTAAACTCTTGGGAAACACCGACTGGATTTTGCTTGGTGCAAGAATATAAGTCGGGAGCTACACTTGCCAATTCAGGACGAGAATTTACACTAGAACAGGTGAAGCAGATCGCGATCGATATTTTAGATGTATTGGTTTATTTGCAACAACAGCAACCACCAATTATTCATCGCGATCTCAAACCAGAAAATATCCTCATTGATGGTGTTAATGTCTATGTAATTGACTTTGGCTTTGCTCGCAGTAATCATACCGATCTAACTGGCAGCAGTACGATTAAAGGTACTTTAGGATTTATGCCACCCGAACAATTATTCAATCGTCCATTGACCAAATCTTCGGACTTGTATGGCTTGGGAGTAACTTTAGTTTGTTTATTGACAGGTCATAAATCAACAGAAATCGATCGACTCATAGATTGCAATTATCGCCTCGATCTGCGATCTCATTTAGGACATTTACCACCAAAATTATTAGCTTGGCTGACCAAAATTACCGATCCTCAGCCAGAATCTCGTTATCCTGATGCTCTGTCTGCCCTAACCGCTTTGAAAACATTAGATAATTCGATCGTCGCAACTCCAATGTCTCGACCAAATTTAATTGGCTTGGGAATACTCGTGCTGGTTGGATTATCATTAATACACAAACACCTGCCGATCCCATCTTCAGGCAATTCAATCTCGCTGGCGCAATTACAATCCGATCGAGGCTGCCCTGGTTGTAACCTAACCGGAATCGATCTGCGGGGTCAAAACTTACAGAGTTATGATTTTACAGGTGCCAATCTGACTGGTGCAGATCTCCGTGATGCCGATTTACGAGGCGCGAGTTTGCGTGGGGCAACTCTCAAGAATGTACTCTGGAATGGAGCCAATTTAGCCAGTACCGATCTACTCGATACCAATCTATCAGAGAAAAATTAATTTTATCTGAGAGAACGTTTGAAAGTCTGGATTTGGTTAGATTTTAGGCTAAACGCCGAACCATTTCAATGATTAAGCAAATGGTAAGATAATCCAAATTTAGCTTCTTACTATAGGCAACACAGACAGTAGGGTGGGCATTGCCCACGAATTAATTCATTGGTGCTAAAATTTTCATCATGTCTGAAATGCTTGCTGTGCTTGAGTTATAATCTGTGGGCAATGCCTACTGTGGTTGTCGAAGGGAGAAGCCCCCGTCATAGCGTACTCGCTTGACGGTGGGTAGTTCACAAAGAGCCGATCGACTTGCCACAGATTAACCATTATTCATAGCCGTTTATCTCGATCGAGATTTATGCTATATGAATAACATCCAAGAAGAACCTCATGCTAAATTTAACCGATTCTCTTGCGGAGAGGCTACGCCAACGAGACTGCTGGATTTTTGATATGGATGGTACCCTAACGATCGCCAACCATGACTTTGAAGCAATTCGGGCAGAGTTGGATCTACCCCCCGATCGACCGATTCTCGAAGCACTTGCCGAACTCCCCCCAGCCCAAGCCCAGCCGCGATGGGAAAAACTTTATCAGATCGAGTGGGAAATCGCCAAAACTACTCAAGCACAACCTGGTGCGGGAGAATTGCTAGAACGGCTGAGATCCTTGCATGACAGCCGGATTGGTATTCTTACCCGCAATGGTAAATCGATCGCTCAGGCAACTCTTGCCGCCTGCGGACTGTTGGAGTTTTTTGAACCAGAGGCAATTCTCAGCCGCGATTGCTGCCCCCCTAAGCCTCAACCTGACGGAATTTTACAGATTTTACAGTATTGGGCTGCAACACCCGATCGAGGTGTAATGGTGGGTGATTATATTTTCGATTTATTAGCTGGGCGCAACGCAGGTACTGCAACAGTACATTTGGATGTCACGGGCAGCTTTGATTGGCCAGAACATACAGATTGCTGCATAACGCAATTAGCCGAATTATCTAGGTTGCTGGATTAATAATGCCATCAAATGAACCGTAGTAGGACAATCTTAAACCTTATTTAATCAATTCAACCGCGCGTTTACACAAAGCCTCAGCAGTGATCCCATTAAATGCCATCAATTGACCTGCCTTACCAGTAGTTTTGCCATGCTTCCAGGCAAAGGTATCGCGAGGAGATGTCGATCCAAAATTACCAGTGAATATGCCGATTACCTTTTGCACAGCCCAAGATTAGACAACGATGACCTCTAGCCTCTTCAGGATAATCTTCAATGGGAAGATAGACGATCGAGATCTAGCCGATCGCTTTGTGTATATTCTTTAGCTGTCATATCTGCCAGCGATTTCACAAATCCATCCACAGAGATAAATCTTCCTGATGCAGGGAGAAACTTTAACCAGCTATCTAGCCATTCATGCCATTTTTTATCTTTGAAGCCATCGTCTTTCTCGGCGCGGATAAACCAAAATATTAGTTCTACTTTCTGAGCATCCCAATCGGGGGTAGCACTTACTCTGATTTGCTCTAGGGCGCGGAGAGCCTCACCTTCATCAGTAGATTTCTCGTGTTTGTCCTGCATTCGCTTTTGTAGCTTGTGAGCAAACTTATTAAAATCATCAGGAAAGGCAAATCGACTACGTTTTCGTGATAATGCCTCTCCTAAATCGCGAGTATCTGCATCACTTTGGCATCCTGGTATTCTCTCCCATGCAGCAACAACCGCCTTTTCTACTGTCATCACCCGATCGAGATCGGCTACCAAATGACGCTCGGCAACTCCTGCAATGTAGGCATAGTTAGGTCTTTTGAGTCGTCTAATTTCTTCTAACTGTGCGGCATCGACTGATACTAATGGTGAGATTTCGAGGAATGGACGCTCGGCACAAGAACGGACTAGATCGCAAGTTTGTGTGACCACAACAAAGCCGCTGACGGCGGACTCTGCTAAATCAGTTTCGGCTGCAATGTCCTCAGCAGCGGATGTTAGGGGACGATGCGGATTTCGCAAGGCGAACGCTACGCGAACGAATCGAGTAACGAACCAAAAATCTTCGCCGATCGTACAATCCCCTTGAGACCATTCGCTCAAAGTAGAATCTATCGCTGCAATCCAACTGTCACGCTCATTACTCGTCACTATTTATTTCGACTCCTGACACTTTTAGCCGCTCTCGACTTGCCTACCTCCTGATGGATAGAATCTTGGAGGGCATCGACCAGATCTGCTGGATTGGGTGGTCTTCGAGCTATTTCTGCGGCTGGTGATAGTTGCCCTAGTTTGGGTTTTGCAGGGGCATTGCCCGCACCGAGTAGCTGTTTGACTCGATCGAATTCACCCACTGCAAGTAGTTCGAGGTGAGATTTGCCATCATCAGCAATGCTCATCAATAGGCTGCGATTGCTGCTGGCACTACCACGAGACATGTATTCTACCACGTCCAACATTCGGTTCAATTTCTCTTCATTGGCAGAAGTCAGAGGTTGTCCACTCGCCCAGAAATGAACGCTCCGGCGAGAAACATCGAAAAGGATTGCAAGTTGCTCCCAAGTTAAGCCACTTAACATTCTCAGTTCGTTAACTGCTTGCTGTGTAGATTTTACGGGAAGTGAAGCTGACTCGGCAATAAGCGAATCTTGCTCGATCCCGTTAATACATTCTGCCGTAATGAGTTTTGCTAGAACGTTTTGTGGAATAGACTTATGTAGCCTTACTCCACTTGTTGTCATATTTAGGACTGCTAAGAGATCGAGATCGTAAACAGGAGTAATTACTCTTGTGCTGCGATCGCTCGTAAATATTGCCGAACCGATCGAATAACTCATACCAGATGGTAATCGATTGACCAGATCAGAGGTTCTGGTGGGTTCGGGAGACAGTCCGCTGTTAGTTGTTTTTTCTAAAAGAGTACTCATAATTCACCACCATAGCGTCGTAAAAATTCATCAGTTACCGCCCACCGAAAGAATGTGTAAATTCTTTCGGTAAAACCGAGAGCCTGCTGCATGACAGATTCAACACTGAATGCTTGGATTTTTGCCGCAGATATATCTAGATCGAGTATCCAGCTACGTTCGGGAATAGCTTCGATCGTATAAGGATCGAAAGTAGCATTTGCAGGCATCACCCCCCATCTCGCGGCAATCTGGGCTTCTGGTAACAGAAACAAGGACTCGTGCAGCACTTGATGCACATATTTCTGAAGATCGCTACAGCTAATACCAGCCATTTCGGGGCGAATCAGGAGTGATATGTCTGCTAAATTTTGACCGACAACTCGATCGATATAGCGCAATCCTACTCGATCGATCTGTGACAAGTGAAAGTTGCTGTGAAGTTTCACGAGCAAATCTTCTAAGCGGGCTAAAAAGTCGGTGCGACTGGTGTATTTAGTCGTTTCGATCGATACCGCACTACTCGCCAATGAGATCCGCCAAGTCCGCTCTATATTCCAAAAACACCAAGTAGTCTGGAGTGTCGGCGTTAATGAAGCACCGTCAGCGTTAACTATCAGGCTCTGAGTTTTTACAGGTTCGAGGATTGGGTATTCTGCCCGAATTGCCTCTTGGAAAGAACCGACAAACGCCTGCTGCTCGATCGACAGAATTGGCGGAAATCGTACCTGTGCGATCGCTCTGATTAGGGGTGCGTTTGTCAACGGCACCTCTAGCGGTGGTATTGCGATTAGTGGATTTACATCAGTCACTTTAGACGTGCCTTTTGCGACTTTCGCAGACATGGTGGGAGACTAGAGAAAAACGATTATTTTTATTATTCCCTAATATACATATCTTATAACAGCAGTGTGAAATAAAGTGTGAAGTCATTCAGCACAAGCCATTCTACTGAAAATGCTTCAATGCTGGTGCTAACCTCATGTTGCCGATGACTGCAAATAGTACTGTTTTGATTTATCCCTATCCCCAACCGGAGACAGGGACAAACCTTAATTACTTAACCAACTCAATCCCCCGCTTACAAATAGCCTCAGCCGTTATCCCATTAAACGCCATCAACTGACCCGCAGTGGCGGTAGTTTCGCCGCGCTTCCAGGCGAAGGTATCGCGAGGCGAGGTCGATCGCAACATCACAGGTTCTAACATCGCAGGTGCGCCACCTGTGATGCCGATTAAGGCACTGCCGCCAAAGATTTCGGCGAACTTATCATCAGACAAGAAACCGCCGTCTGGTTCGCTACAGGTATCCCAGGCGACATCGCTAGGGCGGTAGAGACGACGAGGATTGATAATTGAGACGATTTTCGAGCCGATGCCTTCGGTTTTTAAAAACGTAGCGGCTTCAAACGCTGGTGCTAGCGTCATGTCACCGATAACTGCAAAGACTACTTGCTTGTCGCCTGGTGTGTCTTGCAAGACTACCGCGCCATCTTCCAAACCTTGACGAGTTTGGGCGAAGGTGGTGCGGATGGGTAGGGGTGATTTGCTGGCGGTGATGACTACGCCTTTGTTTTGGGTAGTTAATGCCCAGTCGTAGCAAACTTGGATACTATTGGCATCCGGTGGGAAGACGGGGAAAACGTTACCGTTTCGCATCATTGAAGCGAAGTAGGCTTCGATTTCGGGGCGTTGGTGCGTCCAACCGTTGCGCCCCTGTTC
>JANOPX010000188.1:0-30222 GCA_031422115.1 Chamaesiphon sp. VAR_4_metabat_408
GCTCCATCACCCTCAACAGCCGCGTATTCCAGTCGCCCCTCTCTGGAGTCACGGATCTGGTTTTCCGTCGCTTGGTGCGGCGATATGCCCCCGATTCGATGATGTATACCGAGATGGTGCAGGCTTCGAGTTTGCGACATCTCAAAGAGATTCCCCGCATCATGGAACTCGATCCTGATGAAAAGCCGATTAGTATCCAGTTATTCGATTGTCGCCCCGACTTCCTCGGCGAAGCGGCTCAAATCGCCGTAGAGCAAGGCGCACAAACGATCGATCTGAATATGGGCTGCCCTGTGAATAAAATCACCAAAAATGGCGGCGGCTCGTCGCTATTGAGAGATCCAGATACCGCCGCCGCGATCGTGCGCGCGGTAGTAAATGCGGTAAATGTCCCCGTGACAGTCAAAACCCGCATCGGTTGGAGTGATGATGAGATTAATATTCTCGATTTTGCGCGGCGGATGGAGGATGCTGGGGCGCAGATGATGACGATTCACGCTCGTACTCGCGCTCAAGGCTATACAGGTACGGCAAAGTGGGAATGGATTCGCAAAGTCAAGGAAGTACTATCGATTCCGGTAATTGCCAATGGGGATATCTTTTCGGTGGAGTCAGCCGTGGCTTGTCTAGCGCAAACTGGCGCGGATGGGGTGATGTGTTCGCGGGGAACTTTGGGTTATCCGTTTTTGGTGGGTGAAATCGACCACTTTTTAAAAACAGGGGAATTATTACCACCGCCAACGCCGATCGACAGATTAACATGTGCCAAAGAGCATTTACAAAATCTATATCTGTATAAAGGCGAGCGGGGTATTCTCCAAGCGCGAAAACATCTGACTTGGTATGCAAAAGGATTTACTGGTGCTGCGGAATTACGCACCTATTTACAAGAAGTCAAAAATGTCCAAGAAGGTGTGGATTTACTCGATCGTCAAATCGAAGTTTTGCATCGGGGTGAATAAGTAATAAGAAAGTTGGGGTTTACCGATCGACTGAATTTTTGATTATTTTAGATCTCGATCGATTCTGTTCTAGCGAGTAAACGATCGTCTCGATCTGTTAATTAATTTTAGTGCGAAAACTAATTGCCCCATAAGCTAATTTTGGTTGAACAGCACGTTTAACTGGTGGTGCAGCACAACTGACGTTATTTTGATAACTCCGTACAGATTCAGCCCGGAGATCGTCGGTGCTGGAAATTACTACTTTGTCTACTGCTTTATCCATCATACAACCGCAATTTTTGGCGATCGCATTATAAGTAATTGTGGGCATTGCGGCATGAGTAGAGAGATCGCCTAAGTTCCAAGTTAGAGTAGTACCATCATCATTGTTGACGATTTGAGGGGCAATTTTGCTACTACCTGGTTGATATGTCAAGAATGCAGGCAATGTTTCAACGATCGTAACTTTACGTGCGGTGCCGCATTTGCTAGCAGTAATTTTGGGTATGAGTGTATAGGTATAAGTTTTGCCATCTTCCACTATATCGATCGCACCAATTTTATTTATGGCGACGGTAATTCCGCTATTCATTGCTACTTGAGTATTAGCAGTAGGATAATTTGTTAATGCTGGGGATATTTGAGCGGTACCGATCGATCCACCCATTACAGTCGCCAACATTAGCCCTAATTGAATGGCGGATTGGCTAAATTTTTGTTGGCGAGTAGTCAGATTCATATGCGTATGCTATAATAGAAATTAGACGCTGTTTTATGTATGAATTTAGAGATCGATGTAGATAGTTCTTACAAAGGTCGTCGATTAGATTTATTAGAAGTAATTTAATTTCTGCAACACGCCAAGTCTAACATCGGCATTTTGCCAAACCTATCGTCAGAATGACCGATCGATATTCAGCCATTCGATCGAGGTGCGCGGCATGGCGGCGGTTAAAACCGCTGCTACACAAACAAAACAAAGCCTTCTCTACGAGACGCTACAAAGGACGCGGGTTAGGTTATCGCTCAGTCTGTGGAGGCAATCGGGATTAGTTTTACCCTACCCCCAAGATCGTATAATTCAATTAGATTTTCAGTATCGCGATCCCAAACCACCAATGCGCTTACTTCCATTGCCTCTGGCTGTCTTTTTTTGCCTAAATATTGGATTTGCGCCCTTAATCAGGGCAGAGTCAATTGTCCCCAACGAAAACTTGGTAGTAGAAGGCATACCCACAATTCCTGAGTCATTGGGTGCCACAGTGTCTCGCTATACCCAGTTCCGATCGGCTAGCCTCAGTAGCTGGCATCCCACCAAGCGCGAGATGCTAATTTCCACCCGCTTTGGCGATGTAGCACAAGTCCATCAGGTCAAGTTTCCGATGGGCGATCGCCGTCAGCTCACCTTCGAGACAGAACGGATCGGGGGAGCCAGCTTTCAACCGACTCAAGGTGATTACTTCTTATTTAGTAAAGATTTGGGTGGCAATGAATTTGCTCAAAACTATCGCTACGATTTAGCTACTGGTAATATTACCCTACTCACCGATGGCAAATCGCAGAATAGTGGTGGGATGTGGTCGAACAAAGGCGATCGAATCGTCTATAGTTCTACTCGTCGCACAGGCAAAGATCGCGATTTTTATCTAATGGATCCGCGCAACCCCAAAGCCGATCGAGTATTGACCCAAACTAGCGGCGGCGGCTGGTTTGTTGTTGATTGGTCGCCAGACGATCGACAAATCCTGATGGGCGAATATGTCTCCGCCAACGAAAGCTATCTATGGTTATTAGATGTTCAAACTGGCAAGAAAACTCGGATTACCCCAGCAGGGCAGAAAGTTTCTTATCGCAATGCAGTCTTTAGTAAAGATGGCAAAGGAATATATATCGTTACAGACAATAAATCTGAATTCCATCGATTGGCTTACCTGGATTTAGCTACCCAACAATATCGCTATTTAACTACCAATATTCCGTGGGATATTGAAAACATGGATCTGACCAAAGATGGTCGCCACCTAGCTTTCACCGCCAACGAAAATGGTGTTAGTGTGTTACGGGTGATGGATACTCGAACTCGACAATTAGTGAAGTTGCCCAAATTACCCGTCGGCTTGGTATCCGGCATTAATTGGCATCAGAATAGTCAAGATTTGGGCTTCACCTTAGTCTCCGCCAAATCCACTGCGGACGTTTATTCGATTGATATTCGGAGTGGTAAATTAGATCGCTGGACAGCCAGTGAAACAGGAGGCTTAAATACCAATAATTTCTCAGATGCCGAGTTAGTAAGTTGGCGTAGTTTTGATGGCAAAATAATCTCCGGCTTTTTGTACAAGCCAGCCAAAAAGTTCACAGGTAAACGGCCAGTGATTATCGATATTCATGGTGGGCCTGAAAGTCAATCTAAGCCATATTTTTTGGGACGGATGAATTATTATCTCAATGAGCTAGGGGTAGCGATATTGTTCCCCAACGTTCGGGGTTCTACCGGATATGGTAAGAGCTTTCTAGCGGCTGATAATGGCTTTAAGCGAGAAGATTCGGTCAAGGATATTGGGGCATTGCTAGATTGGATTCCGAGTCAACCCGATCTGAATCCACAACGGGTGATGGTAACTGGTGGTAGCTATGGTGGCTATATGTCTTTAGCGGTAGCGACCAAATATAGCGATCGAATTCGCGCCGCGATCGATATTGTCGGTATCTCCAACTTTGTCACGTTCCTAGAACGCACTGAGAGCTACCGTCGCGATTTACGGCGGGTGGAATACGGCGATGAGCGGGAACCCAAAATGCGGGAGTTTCTACAAAAGATCTCGCCAGTCAATAATGCCAAAAATATTAAGGTTCCCCTCATGGTTGTCCACGGCAAAAACGATCCCAGGGTACCGCTCAATGAAGCCCAACAAATTGTCCAAGCAGTGCGCCAAAACAATGTGCCAGTATGGTATTTAATGGCAAAGGATGAAGGTCACGGCTTCAGTAAAAAGCGCAATGTAGACTATCAATTTTACGCTACGGTAATGTTTATCAAGGAGTTTTTATTGAAGTAAATTAACCTATAGGGGCGTGGGAGAAGAGAGGTGATGTGATGGCGGAGACAACAAAGGTTGTGAACTTCTACAGCGTCGGTGACGAGTTCGGGGAATTCTCAAACTTCGCACCTTACCCGTTCACGCTTGACGGAGAGCGTTGGCAGACCTCCGAACACTACTTCCAAGCGCAGAAGTTCGAGGACAAAGTATACAAAGCCAAAATTCGCAAATCCAACTCGCCGATGCTTGCCGCTCAGATGGGACGTGACCGCAAGCAGAAACTTCGGCGGGATTGGGAGTCTGTCAAGGTCGGAGTAATGCGGACAGCAGTGCTGGCAAAGTTTACCCAGCATGATGAGCTTAGTGCGCTGCTGCTCTCTACTGGAGACTCCAAACTGGTTGAACATACCGAAAACGACGACTACTGGGGCGATGGAGGTGACGGCAGTGGCAAGAACATGCTCGGCCGCATCCTCATGCAAGTGCGGGAGTCGCTGCGTTTATCTCAACTAAATGTAGTGGGACAACCAGACTAAATCCCGTGACTCTTGCCAATCACCCAATGACGGCGGAATGATTTGGCGAGGCTGCTTTCTTTGAAAGAGAGATAAATTGGTCTTCCGTGGGGACAGGTGCGGGGATTGCGGGTACGTTGCCATCGATCGAGCAAGCTTTGCATTTCTGGTAGACTCAGAGGCGTACCATTACGAATCGCACAGCGACAAGCAACAGCCACCTGAGCCGCTTGTAAATCTCCCCCCAAACTGAGTTCGGTAATCGCCGCCGCCAAATCTTCCCGTACGAGCAAAGGTGCAGGTGCGGTGCGAATCGCCCACAAACCCTCACCAAAAGCATCGATGGTGAGATCGATCGATTCTAACTGCTCTATCTGCCGCTCTGACAGATGGGAAAGAATTAAAGGCGGCTCCACGGGTAAAAGTTGCCAAGCAGCGGTTATTTGCTCGTATAGCACCCGTTCGTGGGCGATATGCTGTTCGACGAGCCACAATCCATCGGCATGTTCGGCGATGATATAGGTATTCAAAACTTGTCCGACAGCACGGAGTTCGAGCAAGCCTAAACCGTCGGTATCGTCGATCGTCGTCGAGATCGAGCGATGGGGAACGTGATAAGATCCCTGTTGTTCGGCGACGACGAGCAATTTACCAATTCGGCTGTCTAGACTACCATTATCCACCTCTTCAGGATGGATATTTAAGGCCAAATCGATCGCTTTCATCGTCTGTGTTTGCCAATATTCGATCTGTTGGAGATAGATCTCCACCTTGGCGGGGTGACGATTCCAGTCGATATATTGGGGTGGAACTTGGAGCTGGAGAAAACAAATCGGGTATCGATCGCGTGGTAATATTCTCGCTAAACCCGATATTAAAGTCTGTTCCAATTCTGGCGCGCGCACGATGCGTCCATTTACCGCCACTTTTACCCAGTCTAAGCGATGACGGTGAACCCGATCGGGCAATCCGAGGGTAAGTTGAATTTGGGAAGTAGGGAGCTGCTTATCCCCATCGGTTGACGCTGGGGGTAAGTCCAAATTGGCGATGGACAAATCTACATATTGCAAATCGCTCACCCTCACTCTGGGTAACAATTGGGGGATAATATCCCGAGCCGTTTTCCCCGCCACGATCTGAAACCAAGGTCGATCGTTTTTCTCAACGATCCAACTAATCTGCGGATGACAGAGCGCGAGATGATAGATCGTGCCCTGTACTTGACGCAACTGATGATTTAGCTCTGGTAAACCTTCCCGTCTAGCTTCCCATTCACCAAACAAATTGACTACATCGATCGCTGTACCAGGCGCGATCGCCACTTCCCGCTGAGTGACAACTTCCCCCAAATGGTTGTATACTAGATGCCAGCCATCGCTACTATGTCGAGGACGACTATATATTTCCAGCTCCGCCAACTGCGCCAGACTATGGAGAGCCTCCCCGCGAAATCCGAGACTGGTAATATTAAACAGATCGTCTCGATCGCCAATCTTACTAGTACTATGAGCCGTAGCCGCCTGCTGCAAATCCGCCAGCTCGATCCCAATCCCATTATCCGCTACCCGAATCCGCCAGCGATCGACAAACAACGATACCGTAATCCGCGTCGCTCTGGCATCGATCGCATTTTCACACAATTCTCTTACCACCGCAGCCAGCGAGTCGATCGTCTCCCCCGCCGCAATCAGGTGAATAACATCGATCGGTAAAGTGTGAATTATCATCTAAAAGCCAATAAGAAGTAGCCGACACTATTGTCAGTACTTCTCATTTTAGAACATCTGTACTTATTTTGCTCTGACTCATCCAGTCGGCGTAGCTGGGGTTCAAACCACCAGCTATCTCCATCGACCTAGATCTACTAAAAACTAGACAGCGTAGGCATTTTGCATCGCCCAGATGACTAGAAATGCGATTCCACCGAGCACGAGGGTGGAGGAAATGACGATCGCAATTGGGCTATCTGCCCCTTTAAATTTCATGATGCCGCGATCGAGATCTGACATAACTATATGTAAAATAATTTGGCTCTACTTACCATTATAACACCGATCGATAATAGATGGCTAATTAATAGGGTGAATTTTAACCTTGAAGCTCGTGAATATTTCTGACCATCACGGCTACATGTACACCTTTATATCGAACGGTTTCGATAAGGTGCCAACCAATTTGTTGATATAAACCTCCATCTAAAGCTTCTGTTTGCAGATAAAGCTCTTTTATGCCAAAATCTGCTGAGATCATAGCAATTTTATTTGCAAGTGCTAAACCAATCCCTTCTCCTCTAAATTTAGGTGTCACAAAAAGACCGCCAAGCCAGAACTCTCGATCTGGATAAATGTCCATCTCATGCAGCTTGAGTTGAGCAACACCGATAACTTTTTCGTCTTCAACAGCTAAAATATGTAAAGGGGGGTGTTCGCGATTAACCTTTCTAGTTATGCGATCGATCGATGCTGAAATAGAGTTACCAGGAACATTATATCCCCACTCTTCAAAATACCATTTAGCCACAACTGGGATTGCATCTTGCCGATCTGCCAAAAACTCAAACTTCAAACCAGTGCTCATTTTAAATCTCGATAATCTATTTTTCCAGGTAATAGTTCGCCGATACTTATGCTCTCCACCTCCGTAATAATTACCTTACATTCACTCTATCTTTCAACTCAATAGAGGGCATGAGATTTTAATATTTAGATTAAATTTTAGCTTTTGGCATCTGTCGAAAAGATAATTTCCCGATAGACTTGTTCGATTGGGAAAGTTAGATTGATGCTTTTTAATTCTATTAGATCGCCAGCACGATAGTTGAGGATTATCCAATCTCCGGCATCATTTTTATGATAGAGATCGATCGCAATTGATTTAGCACTCACTAACAGGTAATCTTGTAGAACTGGATTGCGGCGATATCGATAAAACTTCTCACCACGATCGTAAGCTTCTGCGAAGGCAGACGCTGCGCGAACAGTGCTATCGGACAAAACTTCGACAATCAGACAGGGATAGGTAATGTACTGAGTCGTGATTTTATCTCGTTCATCACAGGTTACACTTCCATCTGGATAACTATACTCATCGACTTCTAAAATGGCGATTCTAGCATCAGAATTAAGCGTTTTACATCCACTATCGTCTAGATGATTTCCCAGCAACCGATTAAACTTTGAAGCAATCTCACTGTGATTTACACTACCCCCACTCATAGCATAAACTTCACCATCAATGTATTCATGTCTTTCTAACTGTCGATCCTCCCAAGCAAAGTACTCTTCGGGAGTAAGTTTTGGAAAATGTTCTTTTATCGCAACCATTGGTAAATCTCCTCACAGTAAAATTTGTTACATCGAGTCCTAAGATTTACGCATCTTTCTTACCCAGTTGCGTAGATTCACCTCTGCATCTACTTCATCTATTCGCGCTGCTGCCAAGAATTCGTAGAGCATTTCCTTGGGCACGATCGAAAAAGTGGGGCTAATAGATACTTCTAAATATTCACGATTTTCGAGCTGATAAATTTTCCATTCTCTCCCATCGTACCGCCAGAATTCCGGTACACCCATGCTGGCATAGAGCGCGGGTTTATTAATATCGGTGTGGGTAATATCTATTTCTACGACTAGATCGGGTGGCGGATCTATAGCTAGATCTATTGTGCGTCCAGCTACGAGCGGTTGATTTTGGATATAATAAGCATTATCTGGTTCTGCACCGCGATCTAAATCCGAGCGATTGAGTGTTGTCGAACCCATTGTTTTAATCTTCAAGCCTAGCTCTACTACCAGAATCCGAATAAAAAGCTCGATCGAACGTCCTGAAAATTCGTGTTCTTCTAAGGGCATGGTAATCTCTAAAAGTCCTCGATCGAATGTCAATTTAGTTGCACGTCGATCGCCAAAAATCTCTAGTAGTTGTTGATAACCCTGCCAATTAATATTTCTAAACACCACTCGCCGTTCGCCTACGGGTAATGGGGGTGCCATCGGCGCAACAGAAATCATATCTTTTACTCCCAGCTACTGTTTCAATTCACACTAAATGTGTCGATTATAGAGTGGAAATTACCCACTCTATAATTACTAAATCGCTGCTAATACCCGATCGAGAATACTCACCGCCCGATCGATTTCCGCCGCACTGACAATCAATGGTGGTACCAACCGAACCACCTTCACACCCGCCGGAACTAATAATAAACCCGCCGCCATCGCTGCTTTGACAACATCGATCGCATTAACTTTACTCTCAGCCTGTAACTCCAATCCATCGATCAAACCCCACCCTCGTACTTGAGCGATATGTTGAGGATATTTGACCGCCAACTGCTGTAAACCAGCCCGTAACTGCTCCCCTCGCGCTTGGACATTGCTCAGGATGTTTTCCCGCTCCAACGTCTGACAGACAGCCAGAGCCACCGCACAGACAAAGGGATTACCACCATAAGTACTGGCATGATCGCCAGGTTGGAACACATTACAAGACTCCTTGCACAAAGTAGCACCGATCGGAATACCGCCGCCCAAACCCTTCGCACTGGTGAAAATATCCGGTTCGATGCCCAATTGCTCGTAACCCCAATATTTGCCGGAACGTCCCATTCCCACCTGTACTTCATCGAGAATCAATAATATCCCCCGATCGTCACACAGCTTCCGCACCTGTTGGAAATACGCCACCTGTCCCGGATTGACACCACCCTCACCCTGAAGGGGTTCGAGCATGATTGCTGCTACCCGCCGAGTGGGATTGTCTAGCTCTTGAACTTTGGACTCGATCGCCGCAAAATCATTGTAGGGCACATACTCAAACCCCTGAATCAACGGCGCGAAATTCTTGTGATACTTGGGCTGTCCCGTAGCTGTAACCGTCGCCAACGTCCGCCCGTGGAAACTGGCATTCGCCGTCAAAATAATTGGTTCGGCAATACCCAAGACCGTATGAGCATATTTCCGCGCCAATTTAATCGCGCCCTCATTCGCCTCAGCTCCAGAGTTACAGAAGAACACTCGATCGGCACAAGAATTGTCCACCAACCACTTCGCTAATTCACCTTGAACGGGCACATAATAGAGATTGGACACATGAGTCAGAGTTTGAATCTGCGCCATTGCAGCCTGAATCACCGCCGGATGTGCATGTCCCAAAGTACAAGTCGCAATCCCCGCCACAAAGTCTAGATAAGCCTTCCCCTCTGCATCCCAGACAGTACAACCCTCACCTTTTACCAACGCTAAATTAAACCGCCCATAAGTAGTCATCACATGACTATTAAACTCATCCTGATTAAAATCCGACAACAACTCAGGATGAATCGTCGGTTGAGCAACAATAGTATCCAAACTCATCAAAATACTCCTAAATAATCATTAAATATCCAGAACACAAATAACCCTTTTGCGTTCTCCTTTTTCTTTGCGATCTCCGCACCTCGATCTTATCGTCGTCGGCGCGGAGAAACTGTAGCTAAAAGTTCAGATAGATCGATCTGTGACTCGCGCAGCGCGGAGCCATTCAGGTGGGAGGTGTAGCGACACCGATCTAGGAAACTGTGCATTCTGTTTTAACAGCCAACGAGACGTAATTGAAGCTGTAGCGTATATCAGTTATAGCATTAACCCAAGCCAACCAGCAAGATTGCTCAGATGCTCTGCGAATGAATTTTTTTTTGCGCGATTCCGCAAAGCGGAGGCTACGCCAACGGTTTTATGGTGTCGTAGTTTCTAGATTACCCCCCTCATTCCCCCCTTGCAAAGGGGGGAGGCTGGATCCTAGTTGAGAGCAAAGATCCTTCTTGCCCCCTCCCCTTGGCAAGGGGAGGGCTGGGGTGGGGTATCTAGGGACTACGCCAACAATTGTGAACCATAGTCCCTAGATACCCCCCTCAATCCCCCCTTGGCAAGGGGGGAGGCTGGAGACTAGTTGAGAGCAGAGATCTTTCTTGCCCCCTCCCCTTCGCAAGGGGAGGGCTGGGGTGGGGTAATCTAGGGACTATGCTAACAGACAACTATCATTTATCATCGCGATTTAATTGAACCCACTCGCGCAGCATTTTGACCGATCGATTTAGCCCTTCTGTCTGACAATCGGCGAGAAATTCTAATACTCTAGCAGATGATAACATCGGGAATGTGGGCGACAGGTCTACACTGACATAACTACCAGATCGCAATTGATAAAATATTAATTTCGCGCCATCATATCGCCACAATTCGCCAACACCTAACTTTGCAGATAGAGCGAGTTGATTAATCGAACTGCTAGTAATATCGATTTCTACTGCTAAATCTGGTGGTGGATCTTGTGTAAAGTCTAATTTGGTTTTTCCGCGTACGGCGGGTTCATTTGCAAAGTAGTAGCAAGAGTCTGGTTCTTTTCCTGCTTCGAGATCTGGACGTTTGATCGTCATTGAGCCAAACAGATTATAATCTCGATCGAGTTCCTCTGCGACAACTACGATCGCCCGCTCTATTTGGCGATTATAGTTTTCATGTGCTGGTAATGGTGTCATAAATTCCAAATCTCCTTGCAAATAACTCAATCGCGCTTTTCCATTGTCGCCAATCTCTACCAGGAGATTTTCATAGAGATTCCAACTGATATTTTGGAGTAGGGTTCTTTCTTCGCCTGTATTGATAACTGTAAGCATGATTTCACCTGTGACTAGATCTCAGTGACATGAATATTATATCCGATCCAACTCTGAATTTCTGCAAAATATAATGAGCTGTAATCGATATTCAATCCGGCATCTATTCTGAAACTAACTATTCTATCGATCGATATTATTATAATTTTTGTGACTTTATCGTGACTTCTAGGCGTTCAACATGGATATTAATAGCAATCTCGTCCTTGGTAGCGTCTCTTGTTGAGAGTCGTATTTTATTCAGATGCAGCTATACTGGCAGTCCAAAATTTGGGCATTACTTCACGATCCAATTTTCAAACCTTTTGGTAACGATAAGTCAGGCGAGAGTTATTGGCGTACTCTGGCGGTAATGAAAGATTGGCAGAATTTTTCTGACAATGATAAGCTGCTAAAATACCTAAAAAATGCTGACTTTATCAGTGCCGCTAGCGATCGAGCAGCAATCGGTAATCTCGATCGTTATGTTAACTATGACGAGAATAGTGGACTAGAAATATCACACCTGTTATCGGGCAAAAACCAGAATATAAAAGTACCCGATAGTCAAGCATTAATTAGTAAAGAGCAAGCGTTATTTCCCTCTTGGATTGTGGAAGAAACCGATCCGCAGAAAGTATTTTGGTGGTTGTGGCGATGTTTACCTACAGAGGCTTGTAAGGTATCTAAAGATACTGCTCTCCTATTGATGCCAGCAGATACTAGAATTCCCGATACTTCGCTGTGGAGTCATACCAGCATGACTGCGGCACTAGCTGGAGCATCGATCGGTTATCAAACGACAATGACTGAATTTAATGATATTCCTGAAAGTAAACTATGGTACAAATATCATTCTCAGCCCTATCTTGTCAGCTTTAGTTTTGCACCAGTACAGGATTTGATTAAATCTAGTCGGAAAATGCGAGATTTTTGGGCGGGTTCGTGGATATTGCATTATTTGTCAGCAAAGATTAGTTGGGTATTAGCCAATAAATATGGTGCAGACAGTTTACTATATCCTAGTTTATTTCATCAGCCGCTCATCGACTTATGGTTATTAGAGAAATACCCCGATTTTAAAGATTGGATTAAAACTCCGCCTACTGATGCTCTATTGACTGCTGGATTTCCAAATGTTTTGGTATTAGTCTTGCCAAAAGATGAAGTCTCTAGGGCAATGCAGTTAGCCCAGCAAGTATTAAAAGAAACTTGGCGAGATTTGGGGAATCGAGTATTCGATCGAGTTGGATTGAGCGATCGAATGTCTCCAGATGCTAATAGTTGGGCAGGATGGCTAGAGGCTCAATGGCAACATTATTGGACGGGATTAGCGATCGGTAAAGTTGATAATAGTTTTAAACAAGGTTATACGGGTGAGAAGAATGAGTCGTATTTTGAAAGTTGGGTGAATACAACGAATCAAACCTATGGATTGAAATCAAAACCAGATAAGGAGAAAACCGATCGAGAGTTATTTCAACCAGCAGAAATAAACTTTCTCAAATCGACAGCAGTTCAGTACCCGGCTAATATTGGCTCTTGGTGGGGTTATATATTCGACGCGACGCGCTTGAATCTAAGTGCGGTAAAAAATGCCCGCAATTGGCAATTACCGACTGTATTTAGCACTCGATCGACTATTTCGGGCATCGGTGCAGCAGTTCATAGTAATTCCAGCGATTGGGCGAAAGAAGGTGAAGTCAAGAAATTTTGGCAGCAGTCTGATTATCTATTCAATGGGAGCGAACAACTAAATGCGACGGAGGTAGTCAAACGAGGGTTGCATCATATTTTACCTGAGTTGTTGGGTAGAAAAGATTTGGCGATCGCCTATCCCGATCTGACGGCTGGTGTCGCTGGGTATTTAAAAACCAATTCGGGGGAAGTTAGTGATTATTATCGATCGGCTTGTGCGGCGATTTTGACTGAATATGAACTAAACAAAACTCCCCGCGATGATTATAAATGGGGCATTCCTTGGGCGGAGAAACCAGAGTTAAACCAATATCATCCTCGACTATTAAATGCAGGTTGGTTAGTTGAAGATCTACTAGGTATCGATCCTAATAACACTCAGGAATTACAAGAATACCGTAGCAAGTTAAACACCACTATCGATCGATTCTATCCACATAATAATCCTACCGATTGGTATGTATTAGCTGCTGGCGATGGTGATGGCATGAGTGATTGGCTCAAGGGTGAAAAATTAGCTCCTTATAGTGAATATGTTGCTAGTAATTTATCCACATCTAAAGAATTGGGTGAATTTCTGAAAGTGGGTAAAAGAATGGGGCCATCTACACACAATGCCCTGAGTCGCGCTCTATTAGATTTTTCAAATCAATTGGTACCTTATCTCACGGAGGAACGGTATGCAGGAAGACTAATATATGCTGGTGGGGATGATGTTTTGGCTTATACTAATCTATGGGAATGGGATAGTTGGTTATGGGATATTAGTGAGTGTTTCCGAGGTAGTAAAGATCCCCATGATGAATTCAAAAATGATGGTGATTATTGGCAATGGGATAGTAATAAACCAAAACCAGATCGAATTACTCGTCGTCCTCTATTTACGATGGGAAATAAAGCTACAATTAGTTTTGGAATCGTTATTGCTCATCAATCTGTACCACTGGCAATTGCACTGGAAAATCTCTGGGCGGCTGAAGCGAGTGCAAAAGAACATATGTCTCAAGATCCAGATCGCCAGCAAGCAGAAAAAGATGCAGTTCAAGTGCGGGTGATGTATCAAAATGGGAATATTCTATCTTCTACATCCAAGTTTGAAGTGTTTAATTATTGGCGGGAACTAATAGATGAGAGCAAAAAATTAGGCATCATCGATCCAATCTTATTCGAACAAGCTGCAACAGTATGGGCACAACATCCGGCACCAAATCTAGATGCGTTGGCGGAGCCTCCGCTTTGCGGAATCGATCCTTGGTGTCGAGCATTTTGTATGCGGCGAGAAGTCTTTGGTGACGATGAAGATAACCGATCGAAATTCCAAGGATATCTGAGTAATTTCATCAAAAAATTGAGCGACTATACTTTACCCCACGAACTCGATCGAGAGGTGATGAACTGGCTCAAACTTGCCGCTTTTACAGTCCGCCGTCGCGAAATAACATTGGGAGAAAAGTGATGATTTATTGGTATACAATTTCGGCGATCGATATCCTCCTATTCCGCGATGCCAAACCTTTTACACCTGGAGAAAGGGCGTGGGCGGCGAGTATATTTCCACCATCTGGACATGCGATCGCTGGCGCACTTAGAAGTATCATTAACGATAAAATAGCATTAGTCGGGCCACTTTTTTGCTATCGCGATCGACTCTACTTTCATCGCCCATTAAATTTTGTCGATGGCGATCGATTAATCCCCCTCATCTGGCACCCAAATCATCCCCTCCAGGGTCAAATTATCAACGATGACTCCCAACCCAATCCGCTAGTAAAAGAGTGTACGGAGCCACCAAGCGATCGAGATCCCAAGATGCAGGAAAAGCAAAAGTATCGCCAATATCTACCAGTCGAGGCGATCGAATCCTTTTTAAAAACCGGAACCATTTCGAGAGAGTCATTTGTCATCCCTAAAGATGAAGCCGAAAGTCTTAGTTCCAAGCAAAAACCTTGGATAACAGAAACTCGATCGCACAACTCGATCGATCCTGCTACCAAACAAGTCAGAGATACTGGTAGCTACTTCATTGAAAATGCCGTGAGAATGCTACCAAAATGGCAGATGGCGATCGGTTTGACGATCGATATCCCTACTCCAGAAGCGATCCGGTTGGGTGGTGAAGGACATCATGCTATTCTAGAAAGAAATTTAAAATTGGACGAGCAATGGGAGAATATTTCCCAACTATCCGATCGCAATTTTCAATCTCAAGGTAAATCTCTCGCCTATCTTATTTCACCAGGAATATTTGAACGCCAACAACATCATCGGGCTATCTGTCGCAGCTACCCCTGGGAATGGAAACTCGCACACACGAATAATCCAAATCAAACACCAGGAAATCTCGTAGCAGTGGCGACAGAAAAAGCCATCCCAATTAGTGGGAGAATTCGCGATCGCGAAGATAATAATAGCATCCCTGCGCCACAAATGTTCGCCGCTCCGCCAGGGAGTGTTTATTATCTCAACCAGCCACAGGCTCTATTTGGAGAGATAGAAGAGATAGGAGAAAAAAAAGCAGCGATGGGGGTAAGAGCGTTGCGAAAATTAGGTTATTCAAAGTTATTATGGGCTAAATATTAGGATCGGATATTATGCAGGATTTTCGAGTTGGTTATTTATATAGTTTGGCTCCGATTCATTGTGGGGGGGAGGGAAATTTGGGCAATATTTCGGAAATCGCCCGCGAAGCTCATACCAATTTTCCCTATATCCCTGGTTCATCGCTGCGGGGAAGTCTGCGAAATGAGGTTGTTGAATATCAGGGAGAGGAAGTTGGGAATCGATTGTTTGGGCAAGAATTGATAGATGGTAAAATGGGCGTACATCAGATTTGGTTTGGTGATGCGAGGTTATTATGGGTACCGATGCGTACGATGTCTAGAGGGGGAAAGGATGTATTTACCTGGGTAAGTTGTCCGACTTTACTTAGAGATTGTGCTTTAATTAGTCGGCGTAATTTCGATGGCTTTGCAGATTTAGATCGTGCTGTCGGTAGTCGTAAGGATACCTATATAGTTGCAGATGCTCGAATAGAAGTTGAAGCTATGACAGATGAACAAAAACAATCGATCGATCTGAATGAAAATTGGTCTACTAGTCTAGGTGATGATGCTAAAATTAACTGGAAAAATAACAGAATTGTCTTACCAGATAATGATTTTCAGGTTTTAATGGAACATGCCCTGTGGACTCAAATTAGAAACAGAATTTCTGATGAAGGTGGTGCAGAGATGTTTTGGACTGATGTATGTATTCCCCGCGATACAATCTTTTATTATGCTTGGGGCTATAGTGTTGCCAAAAATAATCCGATCGAATCTCAAGATCGCGATTTGATGGGTGAAATTCTGACTGGATTGATTCAAGTGGGCGGACAAGCAAATGTCGGGCGCGGCTGGGTACAAAGTTGGATTGCTGATGATGATAAATCTCTACTTAACAAACTATAAAAATGATTAAACCAGAACAAATGAGTCTATCGGCTCATTCACATATTCAAAATATATTACCTGAAGGCGGAAAATTGACAGTCGAAGATATGAACGCCGTATATCGACTATCTCAACACCTCCGAGTATTTGGATTATTATCCGCCGCTGGCTATATCAATCAAAGTAATAAACAAGAAGGCAAAATTCGAGATCGGATTATTCCAGTTTGGCGAGGTTTATTAGCACAGTTGTTGGGTAAAGATGTGCGGATAAAGCCAGAATCTTTGATGGAACTAGTCGTGAAATTAGCTGATGCAACTCCAGATATGTATATGTTGCAGTGGCGAAGGGCTTTGGAGCTTTCACACCATTGGAATTTTTGGGCGCGAGCGTACACCAATACTGAAGACTCATCGACCCGCATTTCTCACAAACAGTGAAGTCGCGACCGCCGAAGACGGCGCGCAAGCTTCGCCAGAACATACTGCTAGCAAACCTTCCAGCGATAAAAATTCCCAGGGATACAAGGACAATACCCGACTTGATTAAACAACAACAATTAATTAAATAACTCCCACCTAAAAATAAATCATATCAATATTTTTGAGGGATTTTAATTCTTTAAATACTTATCGATCGATCGACTGATTTAAATTGCAAATATCCCGATCTAGAGAAGTCGGCGTAATCTTGGAAAATGGCTCTAGGGAATATTTGATTATGCAGCCATTTAACAACCGAAAAGAAGATTAGTTGAAAATAGCTCGAAATAAACTACTTAGTTGTTGGATTCAATCTTTTAGCTTTGATAGAAAATTAAGTCAAAATCCTAAATCAGTAGCAAATTAATAACAAAACAAAATGCTATAATAGAATAATTATATGCGATTAAAACATAATGATTAGCCCAAGTAAACAGCAAGTAGATGAAAAAATAAATTTAAGTCGGATTAATAGCAGAGAAATACTTGTTAATTTTGATGGGGGTAACATAACATCAGATGCTGGAATTGTTTTAATATCTGAATTGGATGAAAAACTAGGTATCACAGCTAGCTTTGCAGAATGTTTCCAAGACTATCGCCATCCATCTTATATAGATTATCCAATAAAAAGATTACTAGCTCAAAGAGTTTATGCAATCTTACTAGGCTATGAAGATGTTAATGACCATGATAAATTACGCCACGATCCAGCTTTAGCAATTGCATTAGACAAAATTAGTGGGATTGAGGCTAATCAATCAGCCGTTGCTGGCAAAAGTACAATTAATCGACTAGAATATTGTCCAGATTTAATAATCGACCAATCTAAAAGCCGCTATCATAAAATTGAACATCAACCGAGTTCGATTGAGAATAATTTCGTAGACATATTTATAAAATCTTACAATAAACCTCCAAAAGAAATTATTTTAGATATGGACGTAACTAACGACCAAGTACATGGCAATCAAGAAGGAGCAGCCTTCAATGCTTATTACAGTCAAGTTTGTTATGCCCCATTGTATATTTTTTGTGGGCACCATTTGTTGGTATCTAAGCTCCGCTCTTCCAATGTAGACCCAGCAGCGGGCGCATTAGAGGAGTTACAAAGAATAATTGAATTAATTAGGTCATATTGGAAAGAAACTCAAATCATAGTCAGAGGAGATAGTGCTTATTCTCGCGAAGAAATTATGAATTTTTGCGAGAATAATTATCAAGTTGATTACGTCCTCGCAATGGCAACAAACCCTAGATTAAAGCTCCGAGCTTCCGACGTAATTGAAAAAGCTAAATTAGATTATGAAAGAAGACTTGAGCCAGTAACTGAATTGATGGAAACACTTTTTAGCAAAACAGAAGATCTAGAAATAGTGTCCGAATTAGTTCCCTGCTCTATGTTTTTTCGTTCGATAAATTACAAAACAGAAAAGTCTTGGAGTTGTCAAAGAAGAGTTGTTACCAAAGTCTGTTATGGTAGTAATGGACTGACAATTCATCATGTTGTGACATCTTTACCAGCATCAAAAATTTCTCCATCTTTACTTCACACCTCCAAGTATTGTCCCAGAGGAGAGATGGAAAATCGAATTAAAGAACAGCAATTAGATCTATTTGCCGACAGAACTTCAGCTCAAACATTTGAAAGTAATCAACTCAGGCTCTGGTTATCCTCAATGGCATATGTTTTGATGCAAGCTTTTCGTGAAAATTGCTTGTTTCAAACACCTTTAGCTAAATCTACTGTAGGAACAATTCGACTTAATCTCTTAAAAATAGGAGCTAGAATTACTATTAGTACTCGAAAAATTGTGATTGCAATAGCTAGTATGTACCAATTTAAAGATATCTTGAGAGTTGCTTATTCTAGAATTGAACAGATGCCAAGCCCTGGCTAAAATATTTACACACTTATTTAATTACAGAATACTTTTCATGGCTAATAAAAATATTAGTTAACTTTCCCATGATATTTTTTAAATTAAAACTAAATTTTACTCTTCGATCGAATAGTTTTTTGCCGATTGAGATAAATTATTCCCTACGAACCACATAAAAAATAGTCATTCTTGAAAATATCGATTTTTAACCTCCAAAATTGCCTCTAAACTTAATTCGTGAGAAATGCGGGATCGAATATATGACCGGAATAAATCGTACCAATTCGACAGAATTTACTATGTATAGCGGCACCAAATTAGTCGATGCTTTAGCCAAACAACACGAACAACGATCGCAATCTCACCTCTTCAAAAGCGGTATCTTTACCCTCGATTGGCGATCGAAAGTAGGTTCATTCACCCACCCCGATGGTGAGACGATCGTTTCTGCTGGCGAACCTTGTGGTAGTTGGAATCCTCATGGTAGTCGCCCTGAAGCTAAACGCAATCTAGCTGAAAATTTAAAATCATTTAATGAACTACCTCTAAATGGTTATGTCCCCGCAGCTTCGATTCGGGGAATTGTCAGAGCTTGGGTATCTCAACATCCAGAATTAATCAGGCAAATGGAGGAATTATTCGGATGTCAAAAAGACTCAAAATTTATCGCTGGTAAAATTGAATTTCTCGATGGATTTCCGACTGAAGCAACTAAACTAACCCTCGATATTGCTAATCCTCAACAGAATTTTCAAGTATTCCATACAGGATCTGCTTCACCTTTCTCTTTGTACACCTTGGGAGATGGTCGCAAAAAGGTCGAAATCAAAGTAGCTATTCGAGGTTGTCATGGTGCTACCTCAGAGGATGTCGAGACAGCCTGGGAGTGGGTACAACAAGCTCTAAGCACTCATGGCATCGGTAGCCGCACAGCATCGGGTTATGGTGGCTTGCAGGCTCCCGTAGACTACACACCGAGTGTAATTTTAGCAGGGGAATACAGCCAGAAACTCAATTTTACGCTCTACACTCAGGGTAGTGCGGGGATAGATCCCAAAGTCCCCGAATTTCGCCCTACCCATTGGCGCGGCTGGTTGAGATCTTGGTGCTTGCGGTTTTTCTTGGGGGTGATGGAGCGAAATGATGCAGAATCTACTGTTGATGAATTATTAGGAACCTTGGGGAAGAAAGATTTAGTAAAGGGGAAGAAAGGTTTAGTAAGATTGAGGGCGATGATAGCGATGATAAATCAACTGGATTCTAAAAATACACCCCAATTTTATAAATGGACAGGAAGTTTGGAACTATCCGCACCAAAGGATATTTTAGATGAGATTATTTTACCGATTCTCAAAATTGCCGTGCGCGTAGGTGGAGTCGGGAGGGGTTGGCGAAGACCACTACATATTTTGAACGGTAGAGCCAGAGGATGTCATTTAGAATGTCGATCGCGTGTAGAATCATCGACAAATTCGATAATAAATAAACCAGATCTAGCAGGTAACGATCTAAGTCTTATCTACGATCTCTGGAAGAATGCTGTCAAGCAAAAATGGCACCATCTCTATCAAGAAACAGTACCAAATATTAACGCTGAAGTATTTTCACCGCGTACTTGTGCTGTATACTTAGCACCTGGGCCAAAGCAAAACCCGATCGATCCCGAAAATCTCACCTGGACGACAAAAGAAATAACAGCTACTCGCGGCAAAGGAATGGAATTAATCTACCAGCTCAAATACAAACGCCAAGTAGAAGTGGGTGGTAAAATGTCTAGTTGTTCGTGGGTAAGTATCAAACGAATCAATGGTTCTCAATGTCAGGAAATAGTCTGTATATTTATGGGTGATGGAAGATCCGAACTGCGATCGCAATTCCTCCAGGATCTACACAAGATTGAGGGTGCGGTGAATATCTTTGGCAAACAACCAGTCCAATCGGACAAATAAATTATGGCGAGTATTCTGCTCTACTCCCAGCGGCTCAAACCCAATAGCCTCGTCGGAGACCCTCGATAGATAGCTAGGCAAGGATTCTAGGCTCTGGGACTCCCGATTTTACACTCTGAATCATAATTGTTGATAGAGACCCTCGCAAATGCCCTCTGGACACCTTACCCCGTAAGGGTTTAGAATGGGTTGACTTCTCCTCTAGGGGGGAGCCTAATTGAATGGAAACCAGTAACGACTTAGCGTTTTGCCCGTTTTTTACGACTGGGGGAACCTAATTGAATGGAAACCTGTGGTGAACTGAGCGGAGCGAGTGGAGCGACCGACTTCCCCTCTAGGGGGGAACCCAATTGAATGGAAACTAACCAAACGTGTACCCAATTTCGATCGCATGTGCCAGCTTCCCCTCTAGGGGGGAACCCAATTGAATGGAAACATTCGATAGTCAAATTCCAACTGTCGTCGCTTTTCTAAGCTTGTTGCCTTCCCCTCTAGGGGGGGAACCCAATTGAATGGAAACGGGAACCCAATTGAATGGAAACTTTGTTCCATCTAAAATGGAGATAGCCCGCTAGTTGTAGCTAACGGGCTATTCGCAAAGATCTGGATCGGTCAACAATGACTACTAAGATAATACTATGTCAGAAGAACGTTTCGACCACCCTTGGGGGTGCGCTTGCGCGTTCGGCTTGAGTCCCAGCTTACCCAAGTCATCCAAGGAATGGCTACCATGCAACAAAACATGGCTACCAAGTATTGTGGAATTATCTGCTAAATATAATTGAAATTCAGGGTTTGGATCCCTATTATGGTTGTCTGCATCGAGGGAGCGATTTACATCCAGCTCTAGCATCAGATCTTATCGAAGAATTTATTTATCAGCCGAAAAATAGTTATCAACCTTACCAAATTCGTTAATGCTCATCTATATTATCGCCTATGATATCACCTGCAACAAACGCCGCCACAAAACTGCAAATATCCTCAAAGGTTATGGAAGACGGGTTCAATATAGCGTCTTCGAGTGTGTTTTACCACCAGCAAAATATCGAGAATTGCAACAACGCCTCAAATTGCACCTCAATTTCGCCGAAGATAATGTCCGCTTCTATCCCCTATCTCAACATACTGCAACTAGTATCGAAGCCTGGGGAATAAGTCTACAAATCGCCCCAGCATTAAGTTCGATCGTTATCTAGAAATCAAGAATTAACTGGCGGTTAAAACCGCAACTATAGAACCAAAGAGGTAACTGGCGGTTAAAACCGCAGCTATAGAACCAAAGTCCGCCTACGCGGACTGATAGAGGTATACCGATAATTTAAGTTAAATAACTAGTCCATTGCGATCGAACTTCATCAGAGCCATACCAAATACCTGGGCTGCGCGGTGAATGTTTTACGCCTTCAATAATTAGATTAGTGGCACCCTTTAGATGTGCAGCTTCGATCGGAATAATCCCATCGCCCCAAGTATTTCCCGTTCCACAAGTCATCTCATAACTACTATATGCCAACCATTGACCGAGTTTCTTCTCACCGTAGATAGATTTACCTGCAACGCAGATATATTTGACATCTGAATAGAGCGCATCTGGATAATGATCGTTGACAAAATTGAGATTCTTCTTCGTCCATCGTTCGCCACTAATATGGGGCGTACCTAGAGTAATAAGATTGGCAACTTTGGCTCGACAATCCCACAAACCGATCGCATCTACAGAGACATCACCATGAACTGTATAGGGAATTTCGCCGATATAAATTCGACTAATCCAACCACCCGCCGAATGTCCGATTAGATTAATTTGCTGACTGTTATTGTTGCTTAAAGCTCGATCGATCGTCTCACCCAATTGGCGCAAAATCGGTACCATCGATCGACCCCCCAAAGTTGGCAACCAATCGCGCTTCCGTAATGGTACAGTCGTTGTGGGCGTACCGATCGCCTTCAAAGCTTCCTGAAGCGGCAAATATACATCAGCACTCTCAAGATATCCAGGTAAAATAACAGTCGGTAGCATGGGATAGGGGATAGGGGATAGGGGATCGTACAATTAACCTGTAGGGGTGCCCCTTGTGGGTACCCTCAACTGAAGAATTAGTAATTCTTACATCTGTAGAGCTACACAAATATCTATCCCTACCGACTTTTGAAGATCTCGATCGAGATCCTAACATTCCCAGCAGAGGACAGCCGCCAGTGTTATGATGATGCTCTCAGGCACTGCAACTAGTGCAAATTCACATTTTAAGGACGATCGATGTTAGATACATCTAGCTCTGTTACAGATGCAGACATTTCGGCGGCTCTAGATATCAATGCCGATCTAAATTTTGACTTACCCGATCCTGAAGATGACGCGGTAGGCGACTTTGACTTCCAACAACGGATTGATGACGCTTGGACAGTCTGCGATAGATTCGATCTACAAACCGAGATTTGGCGTGGTAGAATCTTGAGAGCTACACGCGATCGAGAAAAAAAAGGCGGCGACGGACGCGGACAAGGTTTTCTCAATTGGCTCAAAGAGCGAGAACTCAGCAAGAGTCAAGCCTACGCCTGGATCGAACTTGCCAATAGTGCCGATACCCTACTGGAAAATGGCGAACTTTCCCCCTCAGCCCTAAACAATTTTAGCAAACGCGCCTTCGTCGAAACAGCCAAATCTTCCCCCGAAGTCCAACAACTCGTCACCGATGCAGCCGAAAGAGGCGATAAAATTACCCGCCGCGAAGTTCGCCAACTCTCTGATGAATGGTTGGCGATGAGTTCCGATCTCATCCCCGATGAAGTCAAAGAGCAAGCCGCCTCTGGAGCCACTCCACCGCGTTTTATCGCCCCCCTAGTCAAGGAAATGGAGAAACTACCCGAAGCTCACCAAATCGCCATCCGCGAGGAAATAGCCGCCAATCCTGACGTTGATAATATCAAGCTCGTCACCAGCAATGCTCGCAGTTTGTCAAAATATCTCGACGCTGGCGCACAGGTACAAGTACTAAATGATTCTAAAGTAGACTTACCAATGGCTCTCGAAGAAGCGATGCGAGTCGGATGTCTCCCCGTCGCCGCAGATGTGCTCAAACAAGCCGCTCAACTGGAGCAAACCATGACGAAGTTCTATCTCACCTGGAAACGTCTAGGGAGCCTCGTAGACAGATTGTACGTCGATACAGGTGCTAGTACGCCCAACTTGCGATCGCTCATCGCCAGTGTCGAGCGACTATCAAGCGAAATCGTCGAAGTTCCTCTCGATGATAGTGGTGAAAACTCAATTCGTTTGCGAGTAATGACTGGCGAATCATAGACGATACATTACCCAGATCCCCGACTTCTTGGAGAAGTCGGGGATCTTAGCTTTTCAGCCGCAAATTCCTAATGATATGTACAAATTTGCTCCGGCTTCAGACAATGAATCGATCGTATTTGGCTCTAGTAGAGCTGGATACACCAACAATCGAGTCTATGAATGGATTGAATTTATGCAGCATCAAAATATTCAACGTGTCTGCTGTTTATTGCCCGAAACTCAGTTAAATCGCTATGTAGATTTGCTCGGTATTTACCTTCAAGTCTTCGGCATCGATCGAGTTTGTTGGGCACCGATTGAGGATTTTACGTTTGTGGCTCCCGAAATATTAGTTAGCAAAATTTTACCTTTTTTAGCTACCGCCGATCGACAAAACTCGCGAGTTGTCGTTCATTGCTCTGGCGGAATTGGGCGCACGGGGCACATTTTAGCGGCGTGGCTGGTAGCCGAACGCGGATTTTCCAGCAAATCGGCGATTGCTGCTGTCAAAAAGACTGGTAGAAACCCCTATGAAGCAGTCATCATCGCCCCATTTAAAGGTCTAAATCCTTGGCAGGTTGCGGCGGAACTCCAGACACTGCTGAATGAGTGTCATGACTGGAGCATAAATCGATCTACACTGTAAACTATTTATCCAAATCAAGATTCTGTTGCATTTCTACCCCAAGGTTATGAACGATAGGATCTGGATTCTGTATCAGTGTATTCGACACATTTTGGCGATCGATCTTGCTTTTATTCTGACTGAGTTTGTACTTACCTTCCAAGCGAGTAACAGTCATTTCAAACGCAACAATATCACTCATCATTCCTTCACGATACCGCTCTGACAAACCGTGCCAGTGGGACTTATAACTAGCTTCATAATTATCCACCATCTCATCGATTTTCTCCTCCATTAATTCTGGCGCATCCTGAAATGTGATAGTTTTGGGAAACCCATAAGCATGGACAGCGATATAATTCCAGGTTGGCACACTCTCAGGTTTCTCATATAAAGTCGGCGAAATATAAGCGTGCGCTCCGGTGAAGATAGCCAGAGATTCTGCTGTATCAAAGTCTTGCCATTGAGGATTTTGTTTCGCGAGATGACCGATTAATTTAATAACATCATTCTTTACTGTGACGACGAGAGGAATGTGTGAAGCAGTCGGTATACTATCCGAAATCGATACCAATGTAGCAAAACTATTGGCTCTCATCAGAGCAATCAGCTTGTTTAGATCGTCTTCTTGAAAAGCCTTTGGTCTATACATGTTATCTACCCGCATTAAGGACTTCAATTGCTGTCAATCTCAACTCTGGAAACGTGGGAGAAACGATCGCGAGATCGCCCACAAATACCAGATCGCTATAGGCTCCATCTTTGAGTATACAGAGAGTTACTTTGAGATCGATTGGATCGACAATCCAATATTCAGGAATATCTAAAACCGCATATTCACTATGTTTTGCGCGATAGTCCACTGTTACGGTAGAAGGACTCACAACTTCCACTACTAATAACGGCGGCGGTTCATTTAAGGGAATAAAAGATTCTCGTTTTCTCAAGTTATTCCATTGCGCCAATGGTAGTACTACCACATCCGGCACTCGCGCCGTCTCCCAACGTGTGCCTCTAGGCGACTGAATCCCAATTTTCATGTCTTTAGAAACCCAATCCAGCTCTACCCGCTTAATCTCAGCTTTGAATTCATCATTCAGGAATTCACTGATATCGCCATGCTCCCCCGTGGTTAATGACATGGGTAGCAGCTCCCCATCCACCAGCTCATAACGAGTATCCGTGCCGTCGTCATAAGTGAGATACTCATGAAGCAATATTCGGGTAGTTGTGGCGATTGTCATAGGGCATCTCCCTTAATTCACCTGGATAAAACCATTATATCTGCGATCGATAATAATGCGATTTTTACGGGTTTGGAGTGAACCTTTGTCTTGAGGCATAATAGAAATAAGACCTTTGGAGCAAGTCGCAAATGGTACAAACCCCAGTTAGACAAATCACCCTAGAAGAGTTCTTGGCTCTGCCAGATACTAAGCCAGCGAGTGAATATATCGATGGTCAAATCATCCAAAAACCTATGCCTCAAGGACAACATAGCATTCTTCAGATCGAACTTGGGATGGAAATCAATCAAGCTCTGAGGAGAAAAGGAATAGCGACAGCCTTTTCTGAACTCCGCTGTAGTTTTGGCGGTCGAGCAATCGTTCCCGATTTGACTGTATTTGAAAATGCTAGAATTCCCAGTAATGAGAATGGCGATATTGAAAATGTCTTTAGCATTCCTCCCGATTGGACGATCGAAATACTTTCACCCGAACAAAGTACCACTAAAGTACTGAAGAATATTAACCATTGTCTAGGGCATGGTACCAAAATGGGATGGTTAATTCTTCCTGCCGATCGATCCGTATTTGTCATCGAGGTCGATAAAACCATTCAGATCGTTGATGAACCTACGACTATTCTACCAGTACCAGAGTTCGCGGCATCAATTCAACTAACTGTAGAACAGTTATTTAGCTGGATTAAGAAAAATATTTAAACTTCCATAAAAATTCACTACCGATATTATTTTTAGGACTACGAAATTAGATCGATGTGAGAATAGAGCCTTGAAGCATATATAGAAGTAAAACTTTCGGAGCAAGTCGCAAATGGTACAAACCCCAGTTAGACAAATTACCCTAGAAGAGTTCTTGGCTCTCCCTGATACTAAGCCAGCGAGTGAATATATCGATGGTCAAATCATCCAAAAACCTATGCCTCAAGGACAACATAGTATCATTCAGAAGAAATTATTACTCACCATCGACCCAATTCTTACCGATGCAGGTATCGCCGAAGCCTTTCCAGAGCTACGTTGTACTTTTGGCGGTAGATCGATAGTTCCTGACGTAGTTATTTTTGAAGCAGCTAAAATAGCCTATAACGAAAATGGAGATATTGAAAATGTCTTTAGCATTCCTCCCGATTGGACGATAGAAATACTTTCACCAGAACAAAGCACCACTAAAGTATTAAAGAATATTAACCACTGTTTAGCTTATGGTACTCAAATGGGATGGTTAATCGATCCTGCCGATCGATCTGTATTTATCTGTATGCCCGTTGGCGAGCCTACCGAAGGTAATCGCACCTTTCAAATTATCGACGAACCTAGCACTATTTTACCAGTTCCAGAATTTGCCAAACCGATTCAGCTAACAGTAGAGCAGTTATTTAGCTGGATTAAGAAAAAAGTTTAAACTCTCATGCAGGTTTCCCCAAAATTCACACTTCGACAAGCCAATATAGATGATGCGCCACTTTTTTATAGTGTCATCAATCTCACAATGCGTGAATTCATCATTGCGACTTGGGGTGCATGGAATGAATCTAGAGTTCGGTCAGAATCTCGCGAACATAGTACTTGTCCCCATGCAAGAGTTATTCAAGTTGGCGATCTTGCTGCTGGGGTATTTGTTGTTGAGAGATATCCAACTCATATTCAACTAGCGCAAATTTATCTGTTACCAGAATACCAACGCTTAGGCATTGGTTCGGCATTAATTGACAGCCTTATTATAGAAGGATCGCAATCTAAACTTCCCATTCGTCTCCATGTGATGGCAGTCAATCCAGCCCAGAAATTTTACGAACAGTTAGGGTTTGTTGTCACTAAAACATCGCCAGATTTATTATTTATGCAAAAATCGCCCTAATATTCGATCGAGCAGTATTTTGTAGGGTAGGCAATGCCCACAAACCATTTTCGATTTAGTAATATGAATACTCGGAGTGGTTAAGATCGATTGCCCTTGGCAAGCTTCCATAATGCGAACAAAGCTGGGATAATCGGGAGTATCTTTCAAATACTTGCTCTAAATCGATGGCAAAGTTATCTGACGAAACATTAACGACGACTTTCCAGCTTCTGCGCCAACTTGCAGAGGCAATTGAACTGGCTAGTGCGACAGAGTGGATATTTTTCGAGCGGTATGGAAAAAACACCCAGAACGATTGGTGAATTGGAGGAATTGCAGAACGCCAGAGAAAGGCTCAATCAGTCATACTCTCGCCTCAATACCCTCCTGTTGAGGATTTTGGAAGCACAGCCAATTGCTGCAAATGCTATGCTAGACTTGTGGGCAAAGGCAATTGATAATGGGCAAGCAAATCTAGAAGCTGCCAATGCCAGTATTCAAGAGATTAAAAGAGGTTGGAACTTGTCATGATAGATAGATATCCTTATCCAAGTGAAGAAACTCGCAAAAATTGTCTCGATAAATTGCGGGAAAGCAATCGTCAGCTAGAGCTATATAATTTGTTCTTAGACGACGCAATTTCTCAAATTGATTCAGAACTACGGCAACAAAAACGAGAAAGATTATTACAGAGAATCCCGCCAACTAAATAGGACAACACCATCTATAGATTTAGCAACCTGCTAAAGACTCTGAGGGAATTGCCCACGCTATGGTTCTAATATTGCGTAGGGTGGGCAATGCCCGCAGACCATTTTTGATTTAGTAATATTAATATTTGGACTGGTTAAGATCGACCGATTATTGTAGAGGTCGTTGGCGTAGCCGCGCCGTAATGCCAAGGCAAGGCTTCGCCAACGCGGAGCGTCTGCCTAAGCAGAGAGGTAATCGATAAAATTAAACCAGAGACAGCAATCCATTTCAGCCCCTGTCAAGTTAGCTCCAGTGAAGTCAGCCCAGGTCAAATCGGCACCATTTACATCACATTCAGTCAGATTGGCATTAGTCAAATTAATACCCAAGGCTTGGATTCCACTCAAGTTGGCTCCACTCAAGTTAGCTCCACTCAGGTTAGCTCTTTGCAAACGACTACCAGACAAATCACTACCAATCAAATCACTGCCAATCAAATTAGCTTCCCTCAAATCGCTATTTCTAAGGACAATTCTTCTGAAATCTCTTTCCCCAGCAGCATAATGCTCCAACAACTCCTCAGCAGTCATAAACTCAACCCTCAAAATACAACATTAAAAAGGCGAAATTAATTCTGTTGCTTCAAAAAGTGTCCTAATAGATACAGAGAGCCGCAAAGAACCAATTGATGGGTAGCGGTGGTAGTTGCGGCAACGGTTAGACCCATGCTTAGATCGTCACAGGTGGAGAGCTGCGTCAATTTGGGACAGATCGATCGAGCCAACTTCGCCAGTACAATTGGATCGGCAGAACTATGGTCTGGCACGGGGACGAGGTATAATTTGTCACCAGGTCTAAGTAAGGCTTGAAATATCTCTCGATGTGCCTTGGTAGATAGCATCCCAATTACCCAACTGATGGGTGTCTTGAGTGTATCGATATATTGACGTAAAGCGATCGCCGCCGCCTCATTATGTGCCCCATCGATGAGCAGTTTGCAGCCTTGGTAAGTCGTCCATTGAATTCGCCCCAACCATTGTGTAGCAGACATTCCAGTCATTATGGCATCATCGCTAATTTCCCATCCAGCTTGGCGCAAAGTTTGAATTGTGGCGATCGCTAGGGCAGAATTAGTTAACTGCATCTCGCCCAGTAAAGTTAGAGGGTATTGAATCCCGTCAAATTCGACCCAGGGCGGCTCATTTCGGGACGAACGAGGCTTGTATTCTACGGCTGGCTTTACCCATACTGTTGGGCAATCTAGCAGCCGAACGCGCTCTTTGACGACAGCAATCGCATCGTGGGGAAGTACCCCAATAATTGCCGGACAATTGGGCTTGAGAATGCCAGCTTTTTCGGTGGTAATCTTATAAATAGTATCGCCGAGTTGTTGCCAATGTTCGCGATCGATCGACGTAATCACAGTGGCTAACGGTCGATCGCATACATTCGTCGCATCCAGTCTCCCACCCAATCCGACTTCAATCACGGCAATATCTACTCGCGCCTGAGCGAAGTACAACCACATCGCCGCCGTGACAATCTCAAACTGAGTCGGGATGGGGATTGTGCGATCGATCCTGGAGATCGTTGTTTGAAGTACTGCTAAAGCTGTCGCGGTATCGATCGGTTCGCCATTAATACAAATCCGCTCGTTCCAGTCTACCAAATGGGGCGACGTATATCGACCGACTTTATAACCTGCGGCAGTCAATACGCTAGATAAATATGCACATACCGAACCTTTGCCATTCGTCCCCGCCACATGGATTATCGGCACATAGTGATGTGGATTTCCCATTGCAGCGAGCAAAGCTTGAATCCGAGTTAAACCTAAATTCACCCCAAATTGGTGAAATGGCGCGAGGAGAGTGTCGATGTCGGACATTGAGGGTGGGCGGGTAGGAGGGTGGGTGGGTGGGAGGGTGGGAGGGTGGGAGGGTAAGAGGGTG
>JANOPX010000189.1:0-25313 GCA_031422115.1 Chamaesiphon sp. VAR_4_metabat_408
GACGGGGGGAGGGGGAGACGGGGAGACGGGGGGACTGGGAGATGGGGGGAGGGGGAGACGGGGGGAGGGGGAGACGGGGGGAGGGGGAGACGGGGGGACTGGGAGAATGTGTTGCACCAAGTTTTAGCAAAGGTGGAATTCATGCTCGTTCAGAGTATATTTCAAAATGGCGATTTAGTCTGAAGGTGAATTTTGCCCAGAGTCGGATGAATAAAAGTTAGTTCTCGTGCATGAAGATATAATCGCTCGGTACTCAAAGTCCCCCAGTCCCCCAGTCCCCCAGTCCCCCAGTCCCCCCCTCTCCCCCTCTCCCCCTCTCCATAGAGAACGTCCCCCAAAATTGCCACCCCAAGCCCTTGAGGATCGGCTGCATGGATTCTTAATTGGTGCGTACGTCCACTCAAGGGGATAAACTCAATTCGCGTGTAGCTGCCCATTTTAGCTATGACTTGGAATTTAGTTAGACTGGCTTTACCTTGCAATTTATCGACAGTTTGGCGGGGTCTGTGGTCGGGATTGCCCCATAATGGTAAATCGATCGTGCCATACTCGCGCTCTAAATCCCCGTCTAAGATTGCCTCATATACTTTGTGTACTTCTCGCTGCTGAAATTGTTGACTGAGATGGTGGTGGGTAGATTTGTCTCGTGCTAATAGTAAGATGCCAGATGTATCTCGATCGAGTCGATGCACTGGATAAATTTTCTCGTTTGGTAAATATTGACGCAACCTCGTCGTTACACTATCCTGAGTTTTTAAATACCTCCCAGGTACAGATAGCAATCCAGCGGGTTTGTCGATCGCCATGAGATACTCATCCTCATAGATAATCGGCAAAGAAAACTTCGTTGGAGGTGCGATACCCGCCAACATAAACCCCATCAATGGTTGACACCGCTCCTGACAGGCTCCATAAAATTCACCCTGACATTTATCACCACTATTCGCACCCCACCAAAATTCGGCCATCGCGATCGGTGTAAACTGATGACTAGCCGCATAATGGAGCAATTTCGGCGCACAGCACTCACCCGTTCCCGTCGGGATACCCCCAGGTATCAATGCTCGCAAAGAGCTACTCGTACCCAGAAAATTCATCAACTGATAAGCATCGTGCATCTGGATCTGAAGTTGGCGCGATCGGATCTTCCGCGCTTGTCTCAACTCACTCATTCGCGCATCAGCCCTAGCTATAATCTCTTTGAGCGGCTGCAAAACTCGATCGCGCTCTTTTTTGAGGTCGCGACAGTCTCGTCCATCCTGACGGCTATTTTCGGCAAGTCGATCTAGGGCGATAGTTAATTCGGGATCGGTGAGAGTATTGAGTAATTGGATTCGTACTTGTGCCCGCGATTCCTTTTGTTGACGGTGTTCGATCGACTGTTGCGCCAGTCTACTCCCAAACGCCGCCGCCAATCTTCGCTCCTCCTCTCGCTCTGGCAATTGAGCTAATCTAATTAACTCCTGTTTCATCGCCGCCAAATCTTGTAAAGTCTCAGTTTCCGCCATTGCTACTCCTTCCCTTCCAGGTATCGGCGGTACCCAGCCAGCGATCGTATCCACCCCATTCAACAACCCCGAAAAAGCCTTGAGAATACCTATCTCGCCCGTTTTCGCCTGCACCAATAGCACCCCATACATCTTTCCCTCACGCCCATGTCGCTCATCCCTTGCCAATTCTGCCATGAGAGTACAAGCGATCGTTTCGATACCCAAGGTACGCGGTAATTGTAATAAAGCTCCACTATTGGGACACAAACCCGTATATAAATGAGTTATTGTCAGATCGCAAGTCCAATCGACAGGCGTAAAATCGGCGGGTAAATAAGGCGACATAGATCTTGCTCCGACTCCAACCCCGAATGGGCATGGATTTTCGACTAAAACAACTAGATGCCGATCGATTATCCCATTTTTCCGCTCTATGAATTACGAAAATCTCAACACTGCATCCGATATTCTTGAAGCCTTCCGGATCTGCAAAAATCCTGGAAAGGAAATCGAACTGTTTGAATCTTTGGCAACTCGCACCGAGCCGCCTGTCCCCGCATTTTTAGAGATTCTGGAAAAAGTCAAATTAGCACCAGCTTTAGTATTGACAATTGGCGCACTTGGGCTAATTAGTAATGCTGAGATAAAAGTAGAGTTGAAGCAAAATAATGAGTTGTTGGGGATGTTGAGCGATCGAGCAAAAAATGGATCGTCTAATTCGATCCGTTGGGCTGCTGCTGTGACGATCGATAAGATTGGGTTTGGGTTTTTGGATATATCTCATCATTTTGCGGAAGAACCTTTTCATATTGCTGACAAAATATTAGAGTCCAAACGGAAGATCTTAATCGATCTTGATGATGCTACTAAAGGCGAACAAGTAATGGATAAGACTGAATATAAAGAGTCAGTTTATTTTTGGACATATGGCCCAACCTATATGCTCAGATCGATATCACCCAAGTATCAGGGGAACAATTATTCAGCGATGGTTATGGCTGTGGTCAAACAACAAGATCTTTATGGGATTAGGGAAACTAATAAGTTATTACACAAGGCTGAGACGAGAGATTATCCCGATCGATTGACGAAAGCAACTTATGAGAATGAGCCATTCCAAAGATTTACGCAGCGGTTATCTAGCAAGTTTTTGAAAAGTGACGATCCCGATCTATTCAAGCTGGCGATCGTTAGTCAAGGTCATGCTCTTCAAAGTAATGAATTCGCAACTCGCCTCAGAGCGGCTTCTGCCATTTTAGCCATAGATGAAAAAACTTTGACTGAACTAGATGATGGATCTAATTTATCGATCGTATCTAGGGCAATCATTGACTGTGATTTCGATCTAGATCTAGATTTCTCATACCCAGAAATGCTTTATGAAGATTTAGTCAAGATTATTGACAATCTCAAGATAGCTAGGGAAATAGTTTCACGCGATCGAGTTAGTGAATACTTTACTAATTGCGCCAATAAATTATCTGCCGATCTCATTTTATTAGCACCAGAGACAAGCCGAAAGGATATGTTGTCAGAGCCAGAACAGGTAGAATTAGCAGCACAAGTCGAACGAGTAAAATTAGCCAAATCCGAACGAAAAAAGCTAGAAGAAAAAGACAATGAGATCTGGAATGGTAAAGACAAATTGGAATTAACCAAGGATAAAATCCATGGGATAAAATCAACTATCGCTGGTAGCCTTCCTCAACTTGCTACCCTCGATATGAACCTTTATCTGAGGATTAAAGAAATTTCAACTCAATCCACACCAGAAGATGATAGAGTCTTAAATGATTATCGTCAATCCACGATCGATGGTGTTAAAAATAACTGTAAAGAATATCATACAAAAAGACAAGAAGAACTAATTGTCTTGGAAAATATCGATCGCGATCTTCAATCCAAAATATCTAAACTCAAAGAGAAAGAGAGAACAATCATCATCGGCTACACTTTCCTATTAGCGGGTATTTTATGCACTCTAGTTCCTAATATTTGGTCGATCTTTGCCGGAACGATCTTAATTGCTATGTTTATATATACCGCCAAATTAGAAATAAATCGAACTAGAGCAATCGAGCATCTAACTAAAAGCATAGTAGATAATGATGCTAAAGCCGAAAAACTAAAAGGAAATATAAAAGTTATCGATAGTCTCATCGCGTCGATAAATAAATAGTCTCTAGTTAATATTGTCATAGATACGACGATCCTCCTCAACTCCCCACCCCAACTCCCAACTCCCCACCCCCAACTCCCAACTCCCCACTCCCATGAAACTATTCCAGCAGGTTACAATTCTAAATCCGATCGACCAAACTAGTCGCGTGGGGGATATCTTAGTTATCGATGGCAAGATCCAACCAGTCACAGCTAATACCCAACTTCCGCCGAATCTGGAAACTAAACCGGGCGCACACTTAATTCTGGCTCCAGGTTTAGTAGACTTGTATAGTCATAGTGGGGAACCAGGACATGAAGAGCGAGAAACCCTGACATCCTTACTCCAATCTGCTCGTGCAGGGGGTTTCATGCGCGTGAATATCTTACCCGATACCATCCCCGCACTCGATCGAGCCAGCAGCCTCATCAGTCTCGACGGGCAGTATCAACAAATAGCTACCCAAATTCCCCATTGTCCCCAACTCGGCTATTGGGGAGCCTTGACAGCAGGCGTAGAAGGTAAAACCATGACCGAATTGGCAGAACTCGCCACGACGAATATTACTGGCTGGGCGGATGGCCGATCGATCGCCAATCTCGCCCTCACCAGTCGCCTATTAGAATACCTCAAACCCTTGAATAGACCGATCGCACTATCCGCCCTCGATCGGGAGTTACGTGGCAATGGCATCGCTAGATCTGGCGTAGACGCACTGAGATATGGTCTCCCGATCGATCCAGTTAGAAGTGAAACCGCCGCACTGTCTGCTATAATAGAAATTATCGACGATATCGGCACGCCCGTTCATCTGATGCGGATTTCCACCCGTAGAGGTGTAGAATTAATCGCCGCAGCAAAACAGAGAGGCGTACCAATTACCGCCAGCACCACCTGGTTGCACCTAATCGCCAATACAACCGACTTAGCCACCTATAACCCCAATCTCAAGCTTAGTCCTCCCCTAGGCACCCCAGCAGACCAATTAGCCCTGATTGAGGGGATAAAAACCGGAGTACTCGATGCGATCGCCATCGACCATACCCCCCACACCTACGAAGACAAAACCGTTGCCTTTGGGGAAGCACCAGTTGGCTCGATCGGGTTAGAATTAGCTCTACCCTTACTGTGGACACAACTAGTAAGTTCGGGTAAATTAACCGCGATCGAACTATGGCAAGCACTCAGCACCAAACCCGCTGCATGTCTACACCAGTCTTCCCCAGATGAATTAATCCTTTTCGACACTGAGCAAAAGTGGACGGTATCGATCGACACCCTCGAATCTCTCTCCCACAATACCTCATGGTTAGGCAGAGAAATAGTCGGCAAAGTGATAACGCTGCTCTAATACTATCCCACTTACTGTTTATAATCTGGTTGTGGTTCCAAACCGCCAGCGCGATCGATCGGCCAAAACCGGACTATCGCCTTACCCACGATTTTATCCTTGGGTACAAAGCCCCAGTAGTGGCTATCATAGCTATTATTCCGATTATCACCCAAGACGAGATAACTACCTTGAGGTACGATCCCATCGGGAGTTAATTCTGTGCTGCTCCAATTGTATTGGGGTGCGCCATTGATATATTTTTCGCTCAATACCTTACCATTAACATACACCAGCCCACTTTTGACTTCCACTCGATCGCCAGGTAAACCGATTACCCGCTTGATAAAAGCATCGTGGAACTTTTGGCGTTCTAATTCTGCGGTAGGATTGAAGACGACCACATCCCCACGAATAGGATTGGCAAACCGATAACTAATTTTATCAATAATCAGTCGATCGTTAATTTTGAGTGTCGGCAGCATCGATTCTGAAGGAATATAGCGAGCTTCAGCCACAAAGCTCCGAATCCCAAACGCCAGAAACGCGCTCAGTGCAATTGTTTTGAGCGTTTCTATCCAAGGATTTTCGCTTTTTTCTGTTGGTTGGACAACAACTGATTCTGGTTCTGGCTGTAGCTCTGGTTGTTCGTATTCCATAACACCGATTGGAGTAGTTAGGTAAAGGAAGCGGAAAGTGCGTTGACGCAGCCTCTGGGAATCTTCCCAAATGGAGTACCTGTTCGAGACGCAAAAAACGACATTGACGATAAAAGTTATTCTAAGGACCAATAATGCTCGTCTTTTAACTATACGCCCGATCGACCCGATCTGGTATTTAGCCATTGGTAAAATCTCGATCGCTTTACTGATAAGATCTTACTAGTAGATTCCTTGGATACTTGGCTTTGAAACCAGGACGATGCCACACCTCAAGATTATCTATTTGTCTAACGAACATTATCCCCTTTATTTTACCCTTTCGAGTATGAACGTAAATTCTTTGCTAATCCGTCATGCTCGGATCCTCCTCGCTAGTGGAGAATGGCTGCTGGGTGATGTACTGATTCAAGATGAACTCATTGTTGAGATTGCGCCTGAAATTACCGCTGGTGAGGCTACTAGAAAGATTGACGCAACTGGATTGGTTTTGTTGCCAGGAGTCATCGATCCTCAAGTACATTTTCGGGAGCCAGGGTTGGAGCATAAAGAAGATCTAACCACAGCCAGTCGTGCTTGTGCCAAAGGTGGGGTAACATCTTTTCTAGAGATGCCCAATACCAAACCTTTGACGATTACTCAAGCCGCCCTTGATGATAAGTTACACCGAGCGGCGCAAAAAAGCATCGTTAATTATGGCTTTTTTATTGGCGCGACTCCAGCAAATCTTCCAGACTTGCGCTCGGCGAACCCTACTTGCGGGATTAAGGCGTTTATGGGTTCGGCGCATGGAGATTTGCTCGTCGATACTGCGGCTAAGTTGGAGCCGATTTTTGCTGAGGGCGAGCGGTTGATTGCAGTACATGCAGAAGATCAGGGGCGGATTAACGAGCGCAAACAACAGTTCGCAGGTATGACAGATCCAGCTATCCATTCCCAGATTCAAGACAATCAGGCGGCTCTGAATGCAACGAAACTTGCCCTAGAATTATCGAATAAATATCACCGTCGGCTACATATCCTCCATCTCTCCACCGCCGAAGAAGTAGAATTGTTGCGCCAAGATAAACCAGCCTGGGTAACAGTAGAAGTCACCCCTCAACACCTATTGCTCAATACTGATGCTTATGAATCGATCGGTACTCTAGCACAGATGAATCCACCGCTGCGATCGCACCACGATAATGCGGTATTATGGGCGGGCTTACTAGATGGGACGATCGATTTTATCGCTACAGATCATGCACCCCATACCCTCGAAGAAAAAGCGAAAGGTTATCCAAATACACCCTCTGGAATGCCAGGAGTAGAGACAGCTTTACCCTTGATGCTCACTCAAGCGGTGGCTGGCAAATGTTCGATCGAGCAAGTCTCCAACTGGATGTCTACCGCTGTCGCCCAAGCTTATAATATCCCAAATAAAGGGGCGATCGCGATCGGTTATGATGCCGATCTAGTCTTGGTTGATGTCGAAAATTATCACACCGTCGAACGAGCTAATTTAGAAACTAAATGCGGTTGGAGTCCCTTTGAAGGATGGAATCTCACGGGTTATCCGGCATACACGATCGTCAATGGCAATGTGGTATTCGATCGCGGTACGATTAATTCTGAGGTGAAGGGGAAGGCTCTGAGATTTGGTTAGTGATTTTTGAAACAGCTCGAAACGCAACCAAAAGCAACCTAGCCTGAATCTACCAACAGATCGAGTTTTGAGCAAAGTACGCCAATAATACCGATCGAATTAGAGGTTTGGGAACAGTAAAGGTTAAAATAGGGAGCGAGGATATATCTGGCACTCGGATTTTGCGGACTAGATTGCGCAGCGAGTGAAAAAGCAGGTGTTTCACTCCGCACGATTGACTTTTCCTTGAAAAAGCGGCTTGCAACCTTGTTTGGATTTTGACTTTAATCCAAAATCCTGTCTTGTCTCGCTTTTTACGTCGGGGAACCCGACGAGCGCGAGCCGCAAAATCCAAAATCCAAAATTCTCCATATGTCTCAATCTATCACCCGCAACAACTTCACAGACATCTTACTAGATCCAACCACCATTGCAGTCGTCGGATCGATCGCCCTACATGCGATTTTTGCAGCTAACTTGGCTCTCTTCACTCAACCTGCAAAAGAACTAAAGAAGCCAGGTCCCGGTACGGTAAAAGTCGTAGAACTTACCCCCAGCGAACTCCAGCGCATCCCCCAAGCACCAAAAACAGTTGCTACACCAATTCCCTCCCAGCAAGTTTTACCCCCTGTCTACCAGCCTACTATCCCAGCTCCACCTGTAACTCAACCCATCACCCCACCAATTGTCGCGACAGCCCCCAATACAATTCCCTTATCGCCCAACCCTGTCACCCCACCACCCAAAAAAGTCGCCGCAAAATCCCCCGTTATCCGCATTCCGCCCAAGCCAAAGGTAGAAAGCAAGCCAACACCGAGCAACAAAGACCAAAAAGCCACCCCACAAGTACAACCCGCACCCCCAATTTTCGACGATCCCGATCTTGGTTTCAAGCCAATTCCCGAACCGACCCCATTTCCCGAACCTACCCCAACTCCAGACAAACCTAAAATTGCCACAAAACCCACCCCAACACCATCTCCACCACCAAAAAAGAAATCAGTAGCTACTAGAAAACCGCCAAAAACTCAAAGAGAGAAAGATGGTGAAGAGCAAGATGACAGAGACCCCTCAAAACGCTCAAAACCTGCAATTTCAGACGAAACAGGTTTAATAATCCCTGTTCCCCTTCCAGGTACAAAAACAGCCTCTACACCAAAAGGTTCGCCCTCACCCCAACCAGGAGATAAACCATCTGGTGATGCAAATAGTGGTAGTTTCGATAGCAACAATGCACCAGCAGTCAATTTATCATTGAAAGCGTATCTTAAGAAATATCCAGGTATAAAGATATATCCAGCCCCTTTAAAGCCAATCTTAAAACCATATCCAGCAGGAGTAGTTTGTAGCAAAGTCAAGCAATCTCCCATTACCGTGCTATTTGTTCCCCTTGAGAAAGTACCTGATAATAAGGAAAGTAATGTCTTGGGTAAAAATACTCCAGAATCATTTGATGCTAGTAGCATTGGAATTGACAATGAGGAGTTGAGTACACTTGCCAAACAATTTGGGGTAGAAGAGGCTAAAAAAGCTGACCAGAGCCGCCCAGAAGCCGATAAAGGTAAGCAAGTTTTGTATGTAATTCGAGTCCAATTCGATCCAACAACTTGTAAAAAGTAAGTCGTGCTTATGAGTGCATCTTTTATCGACAAGTTGGCTAGATCTGCACCGAGATTAATCGAATTAATCGATCGATTTTCCCAGCCAAGAGTATTAGTAATTGGTGATTTGACTCTCGATGAATTTCTGGTTGGGCAAGTCGAGCGGATTTCGCGAGAAGCACCAGTCTCGATCCTTCGTCACGAGCATACCAGACAGGTTCCTGGCGGCGGGGCAAACGCCGTATATAATTTAGCCAAACTCGGCGCAAGGGTGAAGGTAGCTGGTTTAGTTGGGGATGATATTCAGGGTGTGGCTCTAAGGCAAATTTTCCAAGCAGTGGGCATAGATACCACCGGAATCCTCATCGACAAAGAACGTCCCACTGTTACCAAAACTCGGATTTCGGGACATGCTCGGCAATCTGTGACTCAACAAATAGTCAGGATCGATCGCAAGTCTGATGAGATGCCTACAGTCGCTCTGCAACTTCAACTAGCTGATTATATCAGTAAAGAGATGCCTAATGTAGATGCGATCGTTTGTTCTGATTATGGTGACGGTGTATTGAGTCAACCTGTCATCAGTGCCGCACTCAGACACCATTGCTGTATCGTAGATGCTCAGACTGGACTCGATCGATATCAAGGTGCTACCCTATTTACACCCAATCTACCAGAAGCCGAGGGAGCTGTCGGCTATGCGATCGATTCTCCCATCTTAGCAACCACAGCAGGTCGAGATTTATTAGAACTTACCCAAGCCAAACAGATGCTCATCACGCGGGGGGATGATGGGATGAGTTTATTTAGTAGGGATGGAATCGAGCAACATATCCCCGCTTTCAATCGTACCGATGTATTTGACGTGACTGGTGCTGGAGATACCGTAGTGGCTGCCCTAGCCCTCAGTCTATGCGCTGGTGCTACCTTTTGGGAAGCTGCCGTCTTGGGCAATTTAGCCGCTAGTATCGTCATCCGTCAAGTGGGTACGGCGACAACTACTGTTGCCGAATTGAAGCAAACATTAGCCACTATCCTCGATCCTCAGTCTTAATTAGTTAGCTTGATAGTTCAAATGTACTATTTCGATCTGGATTTGATGACGTATTCTCAAATATTGCAAAACTAAATAACATCCTCTATAATTAGAAGTAGACGCAAAATTTAATATGGCAAAAGATGTCTTCCATCAGCAGGTAAAATCTGCATTGATAAAAAGTGGATGGAAAATTACCCACGATCCTTATCTTGTTAAGATTACCGATACCATTAAGCTGCAAATCGACTTAGGTGCGGAAAGTACGATCGGCGCAGAACGAGATCTTGAAAAAATTGCCGTTGAAATCAAAAGTTTTATCAGTGATTCAGATATCAACGCATTTCATACAGCATTAGGGCAATATCTCAATTACTCCAAAGGACTGTCAAAACAAGAACCAGATCGAACTTTATATTTGGCAGTTCCGTTAGAAACCTATATTGACTTTTTTCAGCTATTATTTATACAGGAGACGATTGAACTGTATCGAATTAAGTTAGTCATCTATGAGGCAAATACAGAGGAGATTAGAGAATGGATAAATTAGTTACTTATCGGCGGTTCATTCGTCAAATATTAACTGAATGTGCCCAGCCTAGCCCCTTTGCGGATGACACAGAAACTCAGTTTATTTTTGATACAGAGAGAGACCATTACCAGTTAACTGACATTGGTTGGGATAGAGGGCGGAGAGTATTTGGGGTCTTGCTGCATATCGATGTCAAAGATGGTAAAATTTGGCTTCAATATAACGGTACCGAAGAACATATCGCCGAAAGATTGGTTGAAATGGGAGTACCTGCTCATGATATTGTATTGGGCTTTCACTCGGAATTTAAACGTCAATTTAGCAAATATGCAGTAAAATGATTTTGGATTTAAAGATTGTGAATGCCTAGCGGTGGATCTGAGAATTTTCGATCGACAGAAACATTACTATGTGGAGATAGATGTACCGATCTTCCGAACTGCTTACCCTACGACTTGTATGAAAAAATAAGTTCTGGATGGTCGATTCTGCCGATCGCTACATCGATTTGTGAGATACTAAGTTGTAGAGGTTCGATCCACAATACGGTACAAATATTATTCAAATTCATTGCAGATCTAAATAGTATGACCGATCGATCGACTTATCTATGTATCTGTCTCGGTGTCTTGAGTATCTGTCTCCAGTCAGATATGGTACTCGCTAAAACTCCAGTCTCTGAATTGTATTCGCAACGATCGAAAAGTTCGATCGAAGCTACCGCCAAACTTATGGAGTTGGGAAGAAAATATCCGAATCTCAAGATATATCCAGCCAAATTGTTAAAATCAAAGTATCCAACCGGAACGATTTGTTCTACTCTCCAACAGACTAGATTTATCGTCTACGTGGTTTTCGATAAGTTACCTAACAACGAAGAGGCTGGTATTTTGGGTGAGAATAATCTGGCTCTAAACGGGGTTACATTTACAGATAAAGATACATCAGAAAGCCGTGAATTGACTAAGATTGCTTTTGCAAGATCGGCAGATGATGCAATAACAGCCGATCGAAATCGCCCAGCAACAGACAAAGATAAGCCTGTTTTATATCAGTATCGAGTGGAATTCGACCCTGCAACTTGCAAGAAATAAATTGATATCGATCGGTATAATTCGTTCGCGCAGCGTCGGCTTGCCGAATCGCATTCGATCGAGCTACCCAAAGCCTACATGCCATGTGGTAGCAGCAAAAACGATCGCCGCAAACAACGATAATAAACCTTGGATAATCAAGCCAAGTACCGAACCTAATACTATCCCAACACCCGCCTTGACGGAGATAATTACCCGCTCATCAAATCGTACCTGACGGGGATAAAATAACTCACCAACGACAGCCCCGATAAACGGCCCAAAAAACATGCCAACCAAGGGGCCACCCAGGGGTAAAGCTGGCAGCAGCCCAACAAAACCAAGGATAAGACCGACGAAAGAACCGATTTGACCCCAACTACTAGCTCCGGCTTTTTGTGCGCCCCACATGCCCGATAACTGGTCGATCGCCAAACACATCACAAAGACGATACTAGAGACGATAATTGGGATCTGGACTAGATCCCAATTGTAGAGGAAGCCAGCAATTATCGTCGCAGCCAAGATGAGGCTCGGCCCAGGCATCACAGGCACTACAGCCCCAACTACCCCAACTAAACTCATCACTAGCAGGGCGACATAAATTATTGTTGTAGTCGTCATGATTGGTATGGGGTAAATAGTTGGTAATGAGTTACGCCTCGATTACATACTGGCAAATGATGGGGCGAGTTGGGTGAGTGCATCCATAACAAATTGCAGGGCAAAAATGGCGATAATCGAGGAAACGTCAAAATTTCCAATCGGTGGAATAAACCGAAAGAGGTTGAGATAAGGATCTGTGATGGGGCTGAGAGTGCTGACGATTTGCTGCATCCAGTCGATATTTGGGAACCAGGTTAATAGTAACCGCACTATCATGATGGCAAAGTAGAATTTTAGGAAGTTTGCAAGACTTGTAATCAGCAGGAGGGCAATAGGGGCGTTGCTCATAAAAATTATTGTGTGGTTAAGAATCTGCTGAAACTAGTTTAACCGATTCGGTTGGAACGTAGAAATAGTCTGGGATTAGGGGTATCCGTATCGGTTAGCTTTCGGCATCAATGGCGGATTCTGCTTCGGTGGGATCGATCCCTGAATCTACGCCTGAGCCTGGTACTTGCCCGACAGATGAGCGTACGGCATCGATCGCATTATTCAAGTCACTAATTTTATCATCTAAACTGCGGCGAGCGATCTCCATGCGATCGGCCGTTCGCGCTCTACGGCTAGATTTTAACGGTCTTTTCTCGCCGCCTTCATTCGGTAATATGCTCTCTTGCTCATCCTCTAGGCGATTGGTTCTCTTATTGGCAATGGTTGCGCCGACTATCCCACCCACAACTCCACCAACAATCGTACCAAGCCAAAACCCATTGCTAAATTTGTCGCGATTATTCATAAAGATGTTCTACTTAGTTAATATCTTCATTATCCCCCAATCGATCCAGGGTAAACTAATAACTGTTTAACGATCGAGGGCTGACGCGAGATGGGCAACACTTTTGGGCACTTATTTAGAATTACTACCTTTGGTGAATCACATGGGGGTGGGGTAGGTGTCATCATCGATGGTTGTCCACCACGATTGGAGATTAGTGCAGCAGAAATTCAGGTCGAACTCGATCGTCGTCGTCCCGGACAGAGTAAGATTACCACACCCCGCAAGGAGACTGATACTTGTGAGATTTTATCTGGGGTGTTTGAGGGCAAGACGCTCGGCACGCCGATTAGTATTTTGGTACGAAACAAGGATACCCGCTCCCAGGATTATGATGAGATGGTGACGACTTATCGCCCTTCTCATGCGGATGCTACTTACGATGCTAAATATGGGATTCGCAACTGGCAAGGTGGCGGGAGATCTTCAGCTAGAGAAACAATTGGGCGAGTAGCCGCAGGTGCGATCGCCAAGAAGATTCTACATCTTTTTGGTGGAGTAGAAGTCATCGGTTATGTCAAACGGATTCACGATATCGAAGCAACTGTAGATAGTAATACGGTGACGATGGCAGATGTGGAGAGCAATATCGTTCGCTGTCCCGATCTTACCTGTGCAGAGCAGATGATCGATCGAATTGAAGCGATCGGCAAACAAGGCGACTCGATCGGTGGGGTGGTAGAATGTGTCGTGCGGAATGTGCCCAAAGGATTAGGTTCCCCCGTATTCGACAGACTCGAAGCAGACATCGCCAAAGGAGTCATGTCGCTCCCCGCCACCAAGGGCTTTGAAATCGGTTCGGGGTTCGCTGGTACACTTTTAACTGGTAGCGAGCACAATGACGAATTTTACACCGACGAGCAGGGCGAAATTCGGACTCGTACGAATCGCTCCGGCGGTACTCAAGGGGGTATCTCCAACGGTGAAAATATTATCATTCGCGTCGCCTTCAAACCCACCGCCACCATTCGCAAAGAACAAAATACCGTCACCCAATCGGGGGCAGAAACCACCCTCGCCGCTAAAGGTAGACACGATCCTTGTGTGCTACCTCGCGCAGTACCAATGGTCGAATCAATGGTTGCTTTGGTATTGTGCGACCATTTATTGCGTCACTATGGACAGTGCAAGGTGTTGTAGAGCAACATTTAGTTAATTCTCATGGGTAAATACTTGTGGCAAGCGCATCGGTAAATGAATAGAACTTGTGGGTGGCGATTATTTCTGGTGTAGGCAGAACCCGGATCTGGTGGTTCCGACCCCCAGACCCCCCGCTGGGAGGCAGAATGCCGCCTCCCAGACCCTCCTGCATACTTCGATCGGTTTGTGGGAGGGATGACATATGCACTATAAATGACTGAAAGTTACGGGGAGGGTTGGGTTAGTATTAGCATCAAGGTGGTTTGTAGAAACTCCCCCCTACAAATTTATCGATCGCATTCGACAAAATAATTTAGTGGTTTTAAGAACTAACTAACCGAAACCGATAGCATATTCGACGTTGCGAAATTCACAACTGAAATTCGGATTGTGCTGATACAAAGTCTAATAATTCCCAACTGAAATCTAAGGTGGAGTGAATGTGAAATCCAAGCTAGCACACCAGCCATCCATACGCAGGGGAGTTTGAGGGGGGCGCGTCCGCCCCTCTCAACGGGGGGTCTGGGGGTCGGAACCCCCAGATCCGGGTTCTGTCCACACAAAAAAAACTCGCCACCCACAAGTTCTATTCATTTACCCCTCCGCCGCCCACAAGCACATCAAATTTTCATTAATACTTAATCCTCGGATCGATCCAAGCATTAATCAGATCGATAACAATACTCGCAATCACCACAATCCCTGAGAAAAACACCATAATTCCCTGCACAGTTGGATAGTCCCGATTGGAAATCGCCTCATACAATTGACTCGCCAATCCCGGCCAAGAAAAAGTCACCTCAGTCAGCACCGCACCACCCAAAAGCGAAGCAGTAGTTAAACCCAAAACCGTAATTACTGGAATCATCGCATTTTTGAGCGCGTGAGTAATCAGAATCTTTCGTTCGGGGATGCCTCTAGCTCTAGCAGCTTCCACATATTCAGCCTTCATACTCTGCTTGAGATTAACTCTGACTATCCGCTCAAAAATCCCACTCAATAGCACTCCTAGAGTCAAACAGGGCAAAGCTAAATGATAAATGGAGATAAAGAAACTGCCGATATCACCCTTCAATAGACTATCGATTGTATATAGTCCGGTAATAGTTGCAGGTGGAGTTAAATTAGCTGGAAATCTACCACCGAGAGGGAAGATATGTAGCTGTACTGCAAAGACTAATTGCAGTAGCATTCCTACCCAAAAAATCGGCAAAGAATAACTAACAATCCCAAATAATCGTCCGCCCACATCAGCAATTGTACCCGGACGAGATGCCGAAATTGTACCGACTGTTACGCCGACAACAAAAGCGACGATCATACTGCCGATCGATAGTTCCAATGTTGCTGGGAAGTTCTCCATTATTACTTTGACAACTGGCTTACCAGCACTGGTAATCGATTTACCAAAGTCTCCCTGTAGGATATTAAAGAGGTAGCCAAAGTACTGAATGTATACTGGTTTATCTAAACCTAATTGTTTGCGTAATTCGTCTTTTACTTCCTGGGATGCTCTATTTCCCAGGAAGGCATCGGCTGGATCTCCAGGGGTAGCTTTGAGCAAGAAGAAGACGATGGTGACGATCGTTAGTAGCATCAAGGGAGCTAATAGGAGTCGTGCGGCGAGGTAGTATTGGAGGGTTTTCGATCGAGACATGGAGGGGTGGGGAGTGGGGAGTGGGGAGTGGGGAGTGAGGAGTGAGGATTGCTGAGTGGTCGATCGTGAGTAAAGGATAAGAGATATTCGTACTCAACCTTGACTATTCACTCACAACTCCCAACTCCCAACTCCTCACTTTTTAATGTCTGAGTACAAGAGATTCTGGAGAGGATCGATATTGATGCCGCTCATGCCTTTTTTGGCGAAGACAAAATCTTTTGTTTGCCAGAGCGGGATGAGGGGAACGTCTTGTTGGAGTTGGGTTTGGATGTCTGCGTAGATTTGTTTGCGTTTGACTGGATCTGTTTCTTTGCCTTGGGCGGCGATGAGTTGATTCATTCGATCGCTATAGTAGAATGAACCTTGAGATTGGGTGCCGCCTTTTTCACAACCATTGCTCACATTCCCTTTGGGGCATTCGAGGAAGGGTTGCACGAAGTTATCTGGATCGAGGAAGTCAGGGTACCAGTCTTGGAGGGTGGCAGGATAGATGTTTTTGGTGACGTATTTGAAGAATGAGGCTGATTCGATCGTATTTGGTTCTAGTTCGAGCATCCCACCGAGCTTTTGCTTGGCGTAGGCGCGGAGAAATCCGGCTGTGAGGCGGCGAGGGGTGGAGCCGGAGGGATACCAGATTTGGATTCTGGCGGGGTTTTGGGGGGAGAATCCGGCTGCTGTGAGGAGTTGCTTTGCTTTCTCGATGTTGCCATCCCCGTAAGCATTTTTAAAGACTGGTTGGGAGACGTTGAAGGTATCGGGGACGATGCTGTATAAGGGCTTTCCTTGCCCGTATAAGATGCGTTCGTTGATGGTGGGTCGATCGATCAGTGCTGCCAGTGCTTGACGCACGCGGGGGTCATCTAGGGGCTTCTGGAGGACATTTAGGATCATATAGCTAGTGACGCTACCATCGATCGCGATCGATTGCCAGTTTCCAGCTTTGGCTCCTTCTTCGAGGTTCTTGACTTGATCTGGCTCTAAGGCTTGGAAGGCGACATCTACAGCTCCAGTACGGAAGGAGTTGTAGAGGTTGGCGGCGTTGTTATTAAAGATTTGGAGATTTACCCCTTTGTTGGCGGGTTTCTTGCCCCAATAGCGATCGAACACCTCGAATTTGACTCGATCGGTACCATATTCACTTAGTTTATATGGCCCCGTACCGACAAATTTATTTGGTTCAAAATTATTCGCCCCAACTTTATCCTTGTAGGCGGTAGGTGACAAGGCACAGGTACCAGGGAACGCCAGCATCGAAGCGAAGGCGGCGAAGGGTTTTTTGAGCTTAATCGTTAATTGGTGAGTACCTGTTGCGGTAATGGTATCTACCCGCTCGGCGAGGAGAAAGGCGGGTTTGCCCTTATTCTGAATAAACCTGTCGAGTGAAAATTTCATCGCGGCGGCATCAAAAGCCGTACCATCATGAAATACCACACCTTTACGCAGCTCGATCGTATATGTCAAACCATCTGCACTTACTTTTGGTAAGGCTGTGGCTAACTGAAGCTTGAGTTCTGTACTACCAGGTTCATAGTTGTACAACCTGTCGCTCAAATTCCGAATCAAGGAAATCGATGATAGTTCGTAGGCATCAGCCGGATCCAGGGTACGAGGTTTCTTCGTCGTCCCCACCGTAATTCTACCTCCGTCGTTACTGGTAGTATTATCGCCACTACTACTGCGGATGCAGCTCGTCACCCCCAACAATAAGATCGAAACTAAGCTAATCTGTTGCCATCTATTCATCGACGTGAGTACCAACCAAAATAATTGAGGGTGGCTGCTGCCCTACGGATTTTAGACTAAGCCCAAACGTGTGAATATTATCATATAACGATTTAGAGACCTTTCGATCGGTCAAATATTCCGTTCGGGTTGAATCCGTTGAAGTTCCCACCCTGGTGTATCTTAGCATTCCACCTCATTTTGGCAGGCAAGATTCAGATCGGGTTGAGTTGTTTCGATTCTCCATTGGTCGAAGATCTGCCTTCTCTGCGAGACGCTTTGCGAACGGCACGGGAGAGGCTACGCCAACGATGAACCAATCTAACCGAAATTAGCATATTCTCATTATTAAGTTATAGTCAATTGGGCACAGCCTTCATCAATTGGGCAGAATTATTCTTCTCTTAACTTCATCTTAATCTCGACCGCCATTTTAGTGAGAAAATAAAACATGATTAAGCATTCACTCATCTTCCTACATGGAATGGGTACAGACGATCCAGCCAAAAGTTATGAGAAATTGTGGAAAAAAATTGCGGTTAATTACGAGCGAAGTCGTCAACTAAAGTCAGGCACCTTCGAGATGTTATTCAAGCCTGTATTTGTCAACTATCGTGAGATTACGGCTGGTGCCAAAAAAAATATTTTTGATGCGGCATTTCCCAATCTTAGCAGCTTGAATCCAGTTCGCCAGTTACGTTATTTTGTGACATTTTACCTGGGTGATGTGACCGCATATGTTTCTGAAAATGATAATAATATTAGTAGAACTGTCTGGGAACAAATAAAAGCTGCAACCACAGAAGGGCCTTATAGTTTGATCGGACACTCATTAGGATCTGTGATTGCTTTTGACTTTCTGTATCAGTTGCTAGAGCGCGATCGATTATTCTTACCCAAGCCTGACTCTGCTAGCCTAGAATCTCAACAAGAAATCCAAGAATTTGCAGATTGTAAAAATCGCGTTCAAAAGAACTTTAGAAATTTATTTACACTCGGTTCGATGGTCGGTTTATTTATGATGAGGGCGGGTGGACTATGGAGGAACGATGCTGCTTTTGGTGAGATTGTCAATCCAATTCGTCAACTGGCTGAAAATGACATTTGTCGATCGTGGTTGAATTTTTATGACAAAGAAGATGTTTTAGCTTACCCATTAGAAAATCTATTCGACCTCAATCCTAATAATATCTATAGAGCGATCGAAGATGTAGAAATTCAGACTGGTAATTTAGTCTACAATTCACATACCAATTATTGGAATAATGATAGGATAGCTGCCAAGATCGCAGCATCTTTTAGATAAAACTTACTACTAGAGATGATGAATAACCTAATGATTTTCGAGCTGACTGTTAGTTGAAATTTTGGTGTGTTAGGTGGTAGCCTAACACACAGTATAAGATAGCTCTAACCGATCGCTGTGAAAAATATACTCACTTTATTTCAGTTGGTGAATTTATTGGAGCAGCTTCCCTAAATGAGGAATCCATATATGTATAAACCCCAATTCCACCAATGAGAGCGATAATACCCATCGCTAATGCCCATAACCATTTGTGACGATCGATCTCTTCAATATCACTTGAAGAGATCTTACTCTGAGGTGGAGCAACGTTCGGGATTGAATCTGAAGCAAGGGGTATACTATTTTGGGTGGCTGATGATGGAGTCATATTTAACAGCTCGTCGAGTTGAGATAGGAGGATGCCAGTATCTCCACGCTCTGAGTCAAATTGCTCTCGATCGAAATCTGGAGGAATCGCTCTCTCTGTGGGGATTTGATAACTTGATGATTCAATCTGCTTCACCATTGGCTCTTCAGGAAAAATTGGTTTATCACTCATAAAACTTGGCGAAATAAGATTGGTTTTCAATGATACTAACCCAATTTCAGCCCTAATTCTGTCTTGGATCCACTTTTCAAATAACTCATCCAATAGAAATGTCCGCAAATCATCGTCAAACCTTGCCGGGATGAGTTCTTCTAGCCGCACGAACATATAAAATGGAGCGATAATAAATAACGGCGAAAGTTGCCCTAGTTGGAGATGAGTAACCTGACGATATATCTCTGGATGAAGATTTGCCACCGGAATTGGGCCTAATTTACCACCATCACGAGCTTCGGCTCCCTGAGAATACTTGAAAGCGAGTTCGGCAAAAGATTTGCCCCCAGACTGCACCCGAAAGAACAATTCCTGAGCAGTCTCCTCATTTTCAACTTGCATCACCGAACAGATAATTCGATCGAGTTGAGACTTCCGACTGAGATAATAAGAGCCTAATTTCGCCCCCCAAACGTCCTGTTTGAAATCTTGGAGCTTTTGTACTCGTGTGGCAATTGCCATCGTCACAGGCTCATTTATTCCCTCAGGGAGAGCCAATTCTCCATCAACAATATCCCACCCTTCAACTCTAGTGTCCCCTTCAGCTAATTGTGGCTCAGTTGCTCGTTCCCATTGAGCTAGAGCCTCATCAATGACGATTTCTCGTAATAGTTGCGGCAAAAATTGCGATGTACTTAGATGCTGACAAACTCGTTCTGCTGTCAGTTGATGCGTACCAATACGGACAATTGTTGACATACCAAATAAAGGCTAAAGATCGGGGATATAACTCAAGTGCCGTACGCAGATTTTGGCATGTGGTACATCAATCTTTAGCATACCCAAATATCGATCGGGAATTTTGGTCGGTTCTGGCAGTTAGGAAAGCACAGCGATTAAAACCATCCTGTCGGATACGCTCCGCGAGTACCGCTATTGCTACAAAGTCCCCTACGGCGGACTAACAGCACAAATTAGCCATGCTCTTCTAAAGATTCAGTAGGCTGTGTTAAACGTTACCCCCACGAGCACTCACTTCAACTCCCCTCACTGAGCGAGAGTTTATTTTAAGGCTTGGCGGAGGCGCAGGAGGGTGGTAGTTTGGTGAAGATTGAGGGGAATGAGGGAAATTCCTTCGATGCGAGACTGAACCCAACCTTCACCCCAGTACCATTCATGATAACCATCGATCGAATTACTCAAGAGTAGCCGTAGACACTGAGTATCGACTCGATCGACTATATATTCTACAACGACGGGGCCGAAGGTCGATCGATACTTGCTACCAATACTCAGCAAATCTTGACTGGGAAAACTCATCTGCTGCGGAAACAACCACTTCTTCAGAGCTGGAGGTGACAACAACTTATCGCGAATCGTACTAGCCGTAGCTGGAACTTCAATTCGTAGCTCACTGCGCTGAAAATTTCCGAGCATGATGGGGTAACGGTTATGGGTGCATTTCTCTTATGATAGCAATCTTGAGAAATCATTGACATGGCAGCTCCAACATGTCGGAGTTGTCAAGAGCTTTGATTTCTTGGAATCCCAATCGCAGATACAAGTTTTTGGCTGGATTTCCTTTGAGTACTCGAAGTCGAATGGGTTTGTTTACGATGCTTGCGGATTCAATTACTATTTTGATTAATCTCGTACCAATGCCTCTATTCTGATATGCTCGATCGATCTGAATATCACCAAGATAAATACAATCATCTCGCTCTTCGACTTTCAGCATTCCAATATCGATGCCATCAACTTGAATGACTTCGATGATGTTCGGGTCAAAATATTCTCTAAACTTGGTGCTATCCCATTCATGAGTGAGTTCGACATAAGGTCTCATCATCGACTCATAAAATAGTTCGAGCCACTCAAGATCGTCTAAAGTAGCATCTCTTTGGGATATATTCATAATTTGAATAATTCTAGATTAGATTGTGACTTCCAAGTGGTAAGTAAATTATCTCGATCGTACATATCAGCAATCTTAAAAGACGATCTCAGACAGATCGATCGACTTCCACCATCCACTTGAGGATACCAAGAATTCGTTCCACTGGTGTAATTTGGTATTCATTGATATCGATAGTGACATCCCGATCTTCGAGCTTGAGGAATTGCCACAGCTTACCACTAGTGACGCAGCCATAGATAACCGGAATTGCTTTACCTTTAGCGATATTAAATAATTGCGCTGCTACCATTTCAGTAGGAGCTATCTACACTACAAATCAAGCTCAACGAAAATCCTAGAATCACTGATGACAGCAGTTGAAGTGAAATGGGCCATTTTGCTATAATGTTATATAAAGCGTAATTGAGTTTCGATCGTGGCAGCAAAAGATCTATATCATGATACCGCACGGATTGCACTAATCAAAGATGGTTGGACAATTACCGATGAACCATTTTCGCTTAAAGTGGGCAAAAGGGACTTATTTATAGACTTGGGAGCTGAAAAGCTACTCATTGCATCTAAAGAGGAGCGGAAGATTGCTGTAGAGGTTAAAAGTTTTATTGGCAACTCGCCGATTAGAGATCTGGAACAAGCTCTGGGACAATATTTACTATACTCAAATATTTTGAGACGAGATTACCCAGATCGAATTTTATATCTAGCTATCAGAGATGATATTTATTATACCTTTTTTAGTGAGGAAATCGTCCAAATTGCAATTGAGTCTCAATCGATTAGAGTTATCGTTTTTGATGCTTTAAAGCAGGAGATAATAAAATGGAGCGAGTAGATAGATGGCGAGAAAATTTAAAAGAAATTCTCCAAAGATATGCTGATATACCCAATCGATACAAGGATGTATCGAGTTACCTATTAGTTAGTGACGATCTCAATCATTATATGTTGATGCAGGAAGGATGGCATCAGAAACAACGTTTTCATGGTGCTGTAGTTCATGCTGAAATTCGCACAGACAAAGTTTGGATTCACTATGATGGTATTGAAGATGGAATCACTGATGAACTTGTGGCATTAGGTGTACCAAAAGCAAACATTGTTTTAGCTTTTTACCCTCCTTATGTACGTCCTGATACTGGCTATGCGATCGCGTGAAAATCTCGATCGCATATTAATATATCATCATAAAGATGCCAATTTTATTGTCTGCGACCTGGTTTACAATCGGCAAATCCTAATACCTCTGTATCCAGGAAGCTAGCAATAGCCATTTCAATTACTGCTTCGATTGGATATTCTATTTCTGTCGTCGTTGGCGTAGCCTCGGCTTTGCCGAATCGAGCATTGCCGACTGAATTCTTTCGGGTAATAATTCTAAAATAATTTCAGCATCACCAGCAGAAAGTTGTTCTAAAAGTTTTGTCTGCATAATTTTATCATTCGGCTGGAATCCGAACTTTATAAGGTGGTTCGCTAGCTCTTAAAATGATGGCTTCTATTTCTAATAATAGCGCAGGATTTTTGCTGGCATGGGGATTTAATAACTTGCGTAGGTTGGGTTATTTCGTTCCGTTCGCGTAGCGTTTGCCTCAGCAAAAAAGCTTCGCCAACGCGGGCTGCTACCCAACCTACAGATCTTCAACTACAAAACTATAAGCCACAAATCTATTCTCGATTGGGTTGTTCGCGGATAAATTTTTCCATCCGTTCTTCAGGAGTCAAAGCAAAGATCTCACATTGCTTTAGAACTTGTGCAGGAGTAAGTACTTCACGAATAGCTAAAAACTTTTCAAAGTAAACTTGCATAGCTTTAAGTTTCAGGACTTCCAGCTCATGCTCTTTCTGTTTTAACTCTTCAGCCGATCCTCTACTAATTATTAATTTATTCAACAAAAGTTCACCTTCATTAACTTCTGTCTCCAACTTAGTAGTTGAATCTTCATAGTCATTTTCGATAGCTTTGAGCTGTTCTACCTGACCTTCAGTTAGTTCAAAACTTTCAACCCACTCATTGCTATTTCCTGTAAGCAGGGCTTTACCAATTGCCAGTAAAACAATAACAGGGCGAGGAAGTAAAGAAAAGATAATATTAATATTAAACAAAAGATTTTACTCCTCAGTCAATTACAAGTCGTAGCCGTATAGATATCTTAGAGGCTGTTTGAAAAGTATAAGATCGCACTCATACATCCTAGAGAATCCCCCCTAACCCCCCTTTTTAAGGCTATCCATTACCCACAGATTTGGCGATCGCCAAATACAGGAATTTCATCTTCAATACATGAGGATTTTGCAAGGGTTTGGGCGATCCGGTTTCCACAGGTAGGGGCAATTCATGAATGGCCCCTACCTGTGGAAACCGCAACCCATATGGCATGTAAGATCTGTGGGTAATGGATAGCTTTTTAAGGGGGGATCGGATCCGGCTCCCCCCTTTTTAAGGGGGCTGGGGGGATTCTCTAGAGGTGAAGGTAACAAATTTGACTTTTCAAACACCCTCTTAATAAAATAAGTAGAAGTTGGGTTTAATAAAGAAACCCAACACCTAAATGTTGGGTTTCATCACTTTCTAAACTGTTTGTGGTTGTTGTTGGGGAGCGAATTGGAACATGGAGTAGACGACGTTTCGGCGGATGTCGGTCATCATTTCTAGGAACATTTCATACCCTTCTTGTTTGTATTCAATCAGGGGGTCTTTTTGACCGTAGCCGCGTAAGCCTACTGATTCGCGGAGGGCATCCATTGATTGGAGGTGTTCGCGCCAGAGGGTGTCGATTTGTTGGAGGATGAAGAAGCGTTCGGCTTGACGCATGAGTCCGGCTTGAACTCTGTCTACTTCAGTTTCTTTGATATCATAGGCTCGGCGGACTTCTTCGCGCATGAAGATTTTGATTTCGTCGTAGGTCATATCTTCGATTTGGGCGGGGGTCAAATCGTTGAAGAGATTGACAAATTGTTGTGATTTGGAGACCAATTCTTCGAGTTTCCATTCTTCTGGGGGTAAGTCTGGTTCGATGTAGGCGATGACGATATCGTCCATTGTGCGCTCTGCATAGCGGACGACTTGTTCTTTGAGGTCTTGCCCTTCGAGGACGCGGCGACGTTCGGCGTAGATGGCGCGACGTTGATTGTTCATCACTTCGTCGTATTCAAATACTTGTTTGCGAATGTCGTAGTAGTAAGTTTCGACTTTTTTCTGGGCACCTTCGAGGCTGTTGGTGAGCATTTTAGACTCGATGGGCATATCTTCCTCGACGCGGAAGGCATCCATTAAGGTGCTGACGCGATCGCCGCCGAAGATTTGCATCAACGGATCTTTTAAACTGAGGAAGAACTTAGTGGAGCCTTTATCGCCCTGACGACCCGCCCGACCCCGGAGTTGGTTATCGACGCGGCGCGATTCGTGACGCTCGGTACCGATGACGTGTAAGCCACCGTTGGTCAATACCTCATCGTGTTCGACGGAGGTAAAGGCATCGTACTCTTTGCGGACGGCTTTATAGGCATTCCGTAGTTTTTGGATGGCTTCGATTTCGGTGGGTGCTTTTTCACAAGCGACAGCGATGGTTTCTTCCGCATCGAGTTCGGATACGCTGCGTTCGCCATAATAGCTAACGGCAAAGTTAACCGCATCTTTGAGTAAAGCTTCGGTTTCTTTAGAGATTTCGGTGGGGAAGATATCGGGCGAGGCTTTCCAAGTTTTCACTTTTTTGCCAGAGCCGAAACCTTGTCCCGAAGCCTTGCTCTGTTGAGCGGCGGCGACTGTGGTGGGACTAAAGTTACCATCATCTTCAGGCGCGACGATGCGCGGCATTAAGTACTCGCGCAGCTTCAGGCGTGCCATATAGTCGGAGTTACCACCTAAGATGATATCCGTTCCGCGACCTGCCATGTTAGTGGCGATCGTGACTGCGCCTTTACGTCCGGCTTGAGCGACAATTTCCGATTCCCGTTCTACGTTCTCTGGTTTGGCATTCAGCAGTTGATGGGGTATTTCTAGTTGGTTCAAGAGTGCGGAGAGTACTTCGGATTTTTCGATACTGGTGGTACCGACGAGTACTGGGCGACCAGTACCGTGCATGTCCGAGCATTCTTGA